>NZ_JBSGBZ010000001.1:0-372432 GCF_053601495.1 Streptomyces sp. NPDC004721 | reverse complement strand
AACTCCGAGTGACTGAGCTTCGGCGGCCGTCCGGGCAGCCGTGCCAAGTCAGCCCACTCGTCATCGATCTTCACGTACAGTGCGGTCACGAGGGTATTCAGGTTCGTCGTCACAAACGATCATGGACACCCTCTCTTCGCGCCCGCAGTCATTTGGACAGACTCGTCTAGGTCACGGCTATACCGGAGTGGCCGACGAGCGGAGAGATCTCCTCCAGGGCTACCCCCGGTCCGAGAGCAGCGACACGAAGCTGTGCCGGAGCTCCCGGGGCGTCCACTCGTCAGCGTTGATCCTCAGTGGGTCACTTGCGGACGGTTACCGTAAGTGAGCGTTGCGTTCTGCGGTGGCGTGCCACCATCCGGGCGGGGAAGGGTGGGCGACCTTGTCGGTGGGCTGGTCGGGATGCAGCAGACCGAGCCGCCGCAGTGCGTCGGCGTGAATGCGGATGTCGAACCAGCCGTGCCAGTGGCCGTCAGGACCGATGCCGCAGGCAAGCCCCCAACAGATCTCGTCCTCCTTGAAGGGCATCCAGTCGATGCCGCGATCGCGCAGTCAAGCGCGTGCGGCCGCCATCGGCTGGAGGGAGCCAGGCAGGTTCTCGTAGGCCGCGATAGTGATCCACTCGGCGCTCGACGTGTCCATGACGTCCATGATGACGGGCAACTGCGGTAATGACTCGTCCCTTTGGCGATCAATCACCAACCTTCTTTACTGCGCGCATGGTTATAGGGATCTGCGCGCTGCTCGGCGTGCTGCTCGGCGAGGCGATCCGCCGTTGGCGATCGCGGCGGGCCATGGCACGGGCCAAGGCGGGGCAAGCAGCCCTCTTCCTGATCGGGGCCAAGCGGCCGAACGTGGGCCGCCGATGGGGTTTGGGCCGGGCGCGAGCTGATGCTGAAGAGTTTCGATGGGAACCTCGCTGGCCGTGGACTCGGCTCCGTGAGGTTCCGGCAGATCTGCTTTTTGTCCGAGTACGCCAGCAGCAGGGCCGCGAATGGTTGTGGCTCCCGGCCGGCGTCTCGGTGATCGAGTGCGAATCGTCTGATGGACCAGTATGGCTATGGGCCATGGACACGCAGCTGGAGCACGTAGTAGCGATGATCCGCTCCTGATCACAGGTGCGGAATCGGGTCGTATCCCCAGAGCGAGAACTGTCAACTGGGCTGCTGGTGTTTGACACCAACGGCTGACACCAACAGCGGCGGTCACCGTCGAGCACTGGCGGACGGTCAGCCGACGTCCACGGCGAGCTGACCGATGCCCACAGGCCCCCGTGATCGACCTGATAAGGATGAGGCTGCACCTCAAACGTCGTCTTCCGCGGTTGTCACTACAGGCCCGCCGCAGGGTCGCCGTCGCCGAGGCCTATCCACCAGTGCCCGTCATCCTTCACCAGCAGCAGCTCCTGCCGTTGACCGCTTTGCTTGTACGCCACTGTCACCGGGTTGAAGTAGGGAACGGATCCCTCCAGCACGGTGACTTCGACGGGACCGCCCGCCGCCTGGCCGTACTCGCGTACGTACTTGGCCGCGGTAGGCCCGGGCTGCTTGTAAGCGGGCCCGGCCAGCTCGGCGATTCCCTTCGCGTCTCCGTCCTTGAGCCGCTGGACGTAGACCCGTACGAGAGTGTCGACGTCCTCGGTCGTCTCCTGTACGTCGGGGTACGTGGATTTTTCCGCGCGCACCGTCACGTCGACCTTGGGCGCGTCGGCCAGGGCATAGGGCTCGTGGAACCAGTTCCACCACACCCCCGCGGTGATCCCGACGACCAGCAGGCCACTGCCGAGCGAACCAACCAGCTTCCTCATACGCACCTTCCTCCAGTACCAGTTGGACTTGACGCGGCCAACGAGCAGTCCGTTCCCGCATACTGAGACGTCCGCCGGCTCCGGAGCCGCTGTAGTACAGCACAGATGCATAGCAACCGTGACGTCCGCAGCCGACCGTCACCAGCGCTCGACGACCGATTCACCAGCCCGGCAGACCTCAACGACCGTCCCGCCCATAGTTCGCATCGAGGTCGGCGCCCTTCGTGATCACGAGCCGGAGCTGCTTCCGGTAGACCGCCTCGGTCGTCGCCTGGCTGCTGTGACCGACCAGCAGAGCGATCGCCTCGCTCTGACCTTCGAGGCCGGCTCCTGGGCAGCCTTCATAGGCCAGTTGAAGGCCGGCCGTCACCGCGTCTGAGCCGACCGGGCCCTGGTGTCCGACACGTCGCCGACGCCGCCGCCGAGAACCTTCACGGCCACCGCCCTCGAACGCGACGATGGCCAGCCGTAGGAGCACTCGGGAGAGGAACGCACACCCGCGTGTGGATCGTGGAACTCTCCTTCACCTCCGCACCCGAGCGGCTCGCGACGCGTCCTGCGCACCGCGAGAAGCTCACCGTCCTGCACGAGAAGTGGATCGCCCGCATGGCGGGGCCGCTCGCCGGCGACTCGGGCACCGTCATCGTCGTCGACGTACCGGACCGTGCCGCCCTCGACGAACCCCTGGCCAAAGCCCCGTACTTCAGCACCAAGGGCGTGAGGTGACCGGCCTGCGGGAGGGGCAGCCGTTGATCAAGTGACGCGGGAGGGAAAAAGGTGTCCATGGGGCTGTGAGCTTCCGTGGTGGGGCGGGAGAATTCGGTGGTCGGGAAAGTGCCGCGGAGCGCCGAATTCTCCCGTCCGGGCCTTCAGCCGGATACACGTGAAGTGTTCGGAAGGGGGTCGCATTCACTGAGCGGAGATCGATCTCCGCATCGGCTCTTGCCGGGCTGATCTGCAATATTCACGGTCTCGCCACAACCTGGTCGAACATTCGCACCCTCTCCACAATCGCCCGGCTCGGGCCCGTGGTGGACGGGATCATGAGACCTAATCGCGATCAAAGGCCCCGCTGTCGGCCGGCAAATATCCGGACATCAGAGGTAGGAGAGCAGATCTTTCGCGTGGCGCAGCTCACTGAGCAATGTCAAGTGGTTCGGCCGGAAAACTCGTTCGGGTTGCCCGGGGCACCGGGAAAGTGGTTCCATCACGGCTGAACGCGGTGACTGGCAGTCACAATACGGCTCTGTGCCTACATTCCCCCGACGTATTGAGATCGTCGAGTGGGCGCGGCAAGGACAAGAACCAGGAAACGGCGACCGCCCCTTTGTGAACGGGCGGTCTGCGCCGGTCAGGAGGGAGCAACGTGGGTTGCTCGCACGCCGTGGGATGCCCGCTTTTCCCCCTGCTCAGGGCGAGCTTGCAGGGGTGGCGCGACTACTACTGCGACAGCACGGACCAGTGGCACGACTGCGCCCGCTACCAGTTGTCGCTCACCGGCGAGCGCGTGCCGATCAGCCTGCTGCCCAACGGAGCGGTCGCGCGGCACCTCGAAGGCACGGCCGGTGCGAACCGGTCCAGCGCGACCAACCCCACGCAGGCACCCCGGCAGGCTCCGCAGCCGCAGCCCGACGCGTGGTCCCGGCCGGCACCGGCCGGGCCGCCTGAGCCGGCGTCACCTGGTCCCGAACGACTGGAGAGCACGGCCTGGTTCGGGGCGGCGCCGCCTCCGGCACCGTCCCCGGCACCGGTCCCGGCGCCGGTCTCGCCTCACCAACCGTCACCCCACACACCGACTCACCACATAACAACTCCCCGCCCCTCGGACCGCCCCGCTCCGCACACGGCGCGGGCGTCCCGCGCGAAGCGCGGCTTGTGGGGTCGGCTCGCCGACTGGATGAGAGGTCCGGCATGAACTACTGGCCCTGGTGGGCGGGCGCGGTCGGGCTCGCTCTGGTCACCGTCAACTACACCCTCACCACCGATCGTTCCTTCGGGGTGTCGTCGGCCTGGGACCGCGTGCTGCACTGGCGCAGCGAACGGCGTCTCGAGCAGATGGACGACGAGTTCGCCGACGATCAGGAGCTCGCCGAAGCGCTCGCCGCGGCCACCGCGGAGCACTTCGGAACCCTGCCCGGAGGGCCGGCCTCGCCCCCGGGACCTGGAGCGCCGGCCTCACCCCAGGTCCCGTACGGAGAGTCGCAGCCCCCGTACGGAGCGCCACCGCAGCCGCCGGCTCCGGACGTCGAACCGGTGGCGACGGAGGGTTCCTCGGTCACGAGCCAGCGTCCCGCCCCTCTGGTCACCCAGGCCGCCCTGCTGGTGTCGATCTTCCTGGGCGGACTGATCGCGTCGCTCGCGTCCGGGCGGTTCGAGCTCCGCTACGACATGGGCCCGGGTTTCCGCGATCTGGTGACCAGCGATCCGATCACCATGGTCGTCCTGCTGTTCCTCGGCGGCGTGCTGGTCGGCTTCGGCACCCGGCTGGCCGGCGGGTGCAGCTCCGGCCACGGGCTGAACGGCTGCGGCCGGCTGCGCCCGGTCAGCATCGTCGCGACCGCCGTGTTCTTCGGCACCGCCGTCGGGGTGTCGTTCCTCCTGTGGAAGGTGATCTGATGCGTACCCGGGGCGCGATTCTGCTGGCCAACATCATCACCGGGCTGGCCCTCGGCTTCACCGTCTCCAACATCGGCTTCGGCGACTACGCCGAGCTGAACCGCATGTTCACCTTCCAGGACCTGCGGATGTTCCTGTCCTTCGCGGGCGCCGTCGTGATCATCGTGCTCGCGTTCGCCCTGCTGCGGGTGCGCCGGACCCCGGGGCGGATCCACGCCGGTGTGATCCCCGGCGCGGTGCTGTTCGGCACGGGGTGGGCGATCTCCGGCGGCTGCCCGGCGATCCCGATCACCCAGGTCGCCGGCGGTTACCTGCCCGCCCTGGTGACCCTCGCCGGCGTCGCCGTCGGCATCTGGCTGTGCCGCTGGGCCAACGCCCGCTTCTTCCACCTGGACCGCGGCTCCTGCGGGCTGTGACCAGGTCGACCGGCCTGTGCTCATGTCCTGACGCACCGCGCACCGTGAGGTCCCGCCGTCACTGGGAACGGCGGGACCTCACGCGGTCTCCGGCAGACGCGAGGATGTTTGCCGCGTTTTGACCTAAATCGCCATCCGATTCCCGCTCCTGGACGTAACCACTGAGAAACAAGTTCCAGCAGGAGGAATTATGGCGATCTTCAACGCACTCTTCCCCACGCTGAACCGGGACTACGGTGAACGCGGCGGTGGCGGCGGACACGGCGGACACGGCGGCGGACACGGCGGACACGGCGGACACGGCGGACGTGGTCGCGGCGGACGCGGCGGTCGTGGCGGTCGTGGCGGACGCGGCGGACGCGGCGGACGCGGTGGGCGCTACTAACAGCGACTCGGAGCGGAGCGGACCGGTGCCCGAAGGAGCCGGTCCGCTCCGTTGGCGTGTCCTGAGGCGTCTTCTGTCCGTGGGCACGGACGCCGACGACGTGGTGGCTGCCGCCCCGCCGTTGGCGCCGCGCGTGATCTTCCGGCGTTTCTGGCCCTATACCAGCGGGCGCCGACGCTGGCTCCTGCCGCTCGTCCTGCTCAGTCTGACGGGGCCCGTCATCGACGCGGCCGAACTGTGGCTCTTCAAGGTCATGGTGGACGAGGTACTCGTCCCGCGGGACCTCCACCCCTTCGTCTGGATCGCGCCGACGTATGTGGGACTCATCGTCGTCGGCGGCATCCTGGGCTTCGCCGACGAAGTGACCTCCGCGTACGTCAGTGAACGCTTCCTGCTCGCCCTGCGCTCCGACGTCTTCCGGCACCTCCAGGGGCTGTCGCTCAGATTCTTCGAACGGCGGCGGCTGGGGGACGTGCTGTCGCGGATCACGGGGGACGTGGACGCCGTCGAAACGTTCCTGCTCTCGGGTGTCGTGGACGTGCTCTACGACGTGGTCCGGCTGGGCATCTTCCTCGGCCTGCTCTTCTACCTGAGCTGGGACCTCACGCTCATCGCGATCGTCATCGTGCCGCTGTTCTGGGGCGCCGCCGTCCACTTCTCCCGGCTGATCAAGCAGGCGTCGCGCGAGCGCAGGCGCCGCAGCGGCTCGCTCAGCGCGGTCGCCGAGGAGTCGCTGGGCAACATGACCCTGGTGCAGGCGTACAACCGGCAGGACTGGGAGCAGCGCCGCTTCGAGCGGGAGAACGTGGGCCGTTTCCACGCCGCGATGGCCTCGACGCGGATCGGTGCGGTCTACGAGCCGCTCGTGGAGCTCATCGAGGTGTGCGGCGGCGTCGCCGTCATGGCGCTCGGCACCTGGCAGCTCGCGCAGGGGCACCTCACGCTGGGCGGGCTGCTGGTCTTCCTGGCGCTGATCGGCAAGCTCTACAGCCCGGTCCGTGACCTGTCCCATCTCGGCGCCACCTTCTACTCCGCCTCCGCCTCCGCCGAGCGCATAGTGGAGCTGCTCGACCAGCGGTCCGAGGTCCGGGAGGCCGCGGATGCCCGGCGGATCGGCCGGGCGCGCGGCGAGGTCGAGTTCGACGGCGTGTCCTTCCGCTATCCGGACACGTCCCGCTGGGCGCTGTCCGACGTGTCGTTCCACGTCCACCCCGGCGAGACCCTGGCCCTGGTGGGAGCGAGCGGGGCCGGGAAGTCCACGGTGGCCAAGTTGCAACTGCGGTTCTACGACCCCGACCAGGGCGCTGTCCGCCTCGACGGCACCGATCTGCGGGAGCTGGCCCTGTCCGACGTGCGCGACAACGTCGCGGTGGTGCTGCAGGAGACGCTGGTCCTGCACGGCACGGTGCGGGAGAACATCGCCTACGGCCGGCCCGACGCGACCGACACCGAGATCGTGGAGGCGGCCCGCGCCGCGGACGCCGACGAGTTCATCCGGCTGCTCCCGGAGGGTTACGACACCGTGGTCGGCCAGCGTGGCCAGACACTGTCCGGCGGACAGCGCCAGCGGCTGGCCATCGCCCGCGCGATGATCAGGGACGCGCCCGTACTGCTCCTGGACGAGCCCACCACCGGCCTGGACATGCAGTCGAGCCGCCGGATCATGGACCCACTGCGCCGGCTCATGACGGGCCGGACGACCATCGTCATCTCCCACAACCTGCTCACGGTCCGCGACGCCACCCGGATCGTGGTGCTCGATCACGGCCGGGTCACCGAGTCCGGGACCCACGACGAGCTGTTCGTGCGCGGCGGCATGTACGCCCGGCTGCACCGGCTGCACAGCATGGCCTCGTCCGCCGGGCCCCCGTCGCAGGGCACGGTGCTGTCCTGACCGCCGTCACGCAGACGGCCGTGGAACCGCCGCTGCCCGCGGGCACCCGCCCGGTCCCCCGCTACCGGATCCTCGGGCACCTGACCCGCGCGGGCTGACTCGACCTGTACGGCTCCTGGAGCGAGGAACGGGCCTGCCGCTGCGTCATCGAGGTGCTGCGCCCCGGCCTCCGGTCTCCGCAGATGGAGGATGCCGCCCCGCCGGTCGCGGCGCGCCGGCGCCTGCCGCGCGCGCTCGCCGGGATCCTTGGCCGGCAGTGGCCCGGCCTGACCGGCAGCCCTCAGGAAGTCTCCTCGCCCGTGGCGAAGTGGGCCCTGGCCAGGACAGTGCCGTCGGGGGCGATCACCCGCGCGCCGGCCAGCTTCGCGGGGTCGACGGTGGCCGGGCCGCCCCACGAGCCCCGGCCGTGGCGCAGGGTGAAGTCACCGACGCGGATGGTGGTGCCGTCCTTGCGCACCAGCCGGCAGGTGACCTTGCCCTCGTGGGGAGTGCCGGTCTTGGCGAGGTCGACGGTCATGTAGATCCAGCCCGGGGAGCCGGGATGGGCGTAGACCTCGCCGGCCGGCTTTCCGGCCGCGTCGGCGGAGGTGAACCCGCCCCACAACATGCCCGACCCGACGGCGGCGGTCGAAGCGGGCCCGGCCACGGTGGACTCGATCGCCGTGCCGACCGCCCAGCCGCCGAAGCCGACGGCGAGGAGGACGGCGCCCGCGGCAGCGGCGACCCGTGGCCGTATCCGGCCGAGCACGCCCGGACGCGGGATGCCCGGCGCCCGGGCGTGCGCATGCCCGTCGTGTGCCGCCCGCTGCGTCAGTGCCTGCGCCACCCGGCTCTCGAACCCGACCGGGGGCTCGCTGCCCGGCAGGAGCCCGATCAGCCGGTCGCCCAGCAGAGTCAGCTGTCCGATGTACTCGCGGCAGTCCGCGCACCTCTCCAGGTGCGCGACGGCACCGGCCCGCTCACGGCCGGGCAGCACGCCCAGCGCGAGCTCGACGCCGATCTCGCGAAACTTCTCGCAGCTGATCTCACTGGCCATGGTCGCCTCACTGGAAGGAGGCAAGGGTGGTGCGCAGCTTCCCCATCGCCGTCCTGACCCGTGTCTTGGCGGTGCCCAGCGGAATGTGCTCCCAGTCGGCGATCTGCTGGGCGGTCATGCCGTAGATGCCGGCCATCACCAGGGCACGGCCCTGTTCGCGCGGCAGCTCGGCCACGGCGGCGCGCAGCCGGGACGACGCCTCGTCGGCCAGCGCGTGCCGCTCGGGGGTGTCACTGACGACGTCCAGGATCGCGTCGAGGTCCTCCGGCGCCACCGGCTCCTGACGCCGTGACCGTACGGCGTCAATGGCGAGGTTGTGGGCGATGGTGGTCAGCCAGGTCGTGACCGACCCGCGGCGCGAGTCGTAGATCTGCGCGTGCCGCCACGCCCGCTCGAATGTCTGCTGAGAGATGTCCTCCGCTAGTTGCGGGTCACCGGTGACCGCGACGGCGACACCGAAGACCCGGTGCTGAAACCTACGTACGAAACTGACCGCGAGTTCCGGATCACCGGTCGCCAGCCCGGACAGGAGAGCCTCATCCGGGAGCCGGCCCACCGGGAACCAGCTTCTCGACACATCCGTATATACGGACCATCCCCGCGCAGGGATTGCCCGACCGAAACGGAATCCCATGCTCCGATTCTCCCGCGAGACCGCTCTCCGCGCGCTCTGTCGCGGAACGGTTTCGGGCAGAGGGCCCTCGGTGACCGCGCGGGAACCGGGTGGATGGTGGAACCACGCGTCCCGGTACGGCAGTCTCTTCCCTCGTGGGGAGCGTTCCGTATCAGGGTGGTGTGCCGGACGGCACGGGCGTGCACATGGTGGTGTGCGGGGACGACGGACTCGCGCACCGGTTGGTCGCCGAGTTACGGGGGGTGTACGGCGAGCACGTGACGCTGGTCGTGCCGCCCTCCGAGCGCACGGTGCGGCCACCGGTGGTGGGCCGCAGCCGCACGGCGTCGGCGCTGCTGGACCGGGTGGTGAGCGCGGCCGTGAACCGGGCGGGAGTCGGGGCCGGCGGCGCGGGCAACGGCACAGGCGGGGGCGCGGGCGGTGCCGCGGGCGGTCCGCCCGCCGGTGCGAACCGGCTGTTGGAGGCCGCCGAACTGACCGAGGCCGTACTCGCGGACGCTGGTGTGGAGCGGGCGGCGGCGCTGGCCCTGGTGTACGACGACGACGAGACCAACATCCGGGCCGCCCTGACCGCCCGCCGCCTCAATCCGCGGCTGCGGCTCGTGGTGCGCCTGTACAACCGGCGGCTGGGCCAGCACATCGAGGAACTCCTCGACCAGACCGCCGCGCTGGCGGTCGGCGGTGACCACGCGGCGGGCGCCGACGCGTCCACGACCGTGCTGTCCGACGCCGACACCGCCGCGCCCGCGCTGGCCGCCAGCGCCGTCGTCGGCACCAGCAAGGTCGTCCAGACCGACGGGCTGCTGCTGCGCGCGGTGGAACGGCCGCCGCCCGCGCCGGGACAGGTCGCCGACCCCGGGCTGTGCACACTGGCGCTGCTGTCCGCGACGACCAGCGATCCGGCCGGCGCGGACGGTTCCGAGGACAGCGGCGACCAGCGGCCGCAGCTGCTGCCGGACGAGGCGGCGGTACGGGCGGCCACCGGGCGCGCGACCGTGGTGCTGGAGCAGGTCTCGTACGCGGCCGGTGCGCCGCTGTCCGCCAGGCGCGTGGTGGCGGCGGCCGTGCCGCCGCTGACGTCGCTGTTCTCGCGGCGGCTGCGGTGGACGGTGGCGGGTCTGCTGGCGTGCGTGTTCGCGCTCGCGGTGGCGTTGTGGGTGGTGGCCGGGGTCCATCCGCTGGGCGCGGTGTACCTGACGCTGCTCGACCTGTTCGCCATCGACGATCCCGCGCTCGGCGAACCGGTCGGACGGCAGCTCCTGCAACTGCTGACCGGGCTGGTGGGTGTGCTGCTGCTGCCGGTGGTGCTGGCCGCGGTGCTCGAGGCGCTGGGCACGTTCCGGTCTGCGTCGGCGCTGCGCAGGCCGCCGCGAGGGCTCGGCGGGCACGTCGTCCTGCTGGGACTCGGCAAGATCGGCACCCGGGTGCTGACGCGGCTGCGGGAGCTGCGCATTCCCGTGGTGTGCGTGGAGTCGGACCCGGAAGCGCGCGGCGTGGCCACGGCGCGGCGGCTGCGGGTGCCGGTGGTGCTCGGGGACGTCACGCAGGAGGGCGTGCTGGAGGCCGCGAAGATCCACCGCGCGCACGCGCTGCTCGCCGTGACCAGCGCGGACACGACGAACCTCGAGGCGGTGCTGTACGCGCGGTCCGTGCGCCCCGATCTGCGGGTGGTGCTGCGGCTGTACGACGACGACTTCGCCACCGCGGTGTACCGCACCCTGCGGGCCGCCCACCCGAACGCCCTGACGCGCAGCCGGAGCGTGACGCACCTGGCGGCGCCCGCGTTCGCCGGCGCGATGTTCGGCCGACAGATCCTGGGGGCGATCCCGGTGGAGCGGCGGGTTCTGCTGTTCGCGTCCGTGGACGTGGGCGGGCATCCGCAGCTGGAAGGCAGGACGCTCGCGGAGGCCTTCCGGCCGGGGTACTGGCGGGTGCTGGCGCTGGACGTGGGGATGACCGCGGACGAACGGCGGGATCCGGCCGCACCGGAGGCGGCGGCCGAGCACCCGGACCGGGCCTCGGGTCTGGTGTGGAACCTGCCCGGCACCTATGTCCTGCGGAAGGAGGACCGGGTGGTGCTCGCGGCGACCCGGCGCGGTCTGGCGGAGTTGCTGGGCCGCAGGTCGCGGGAGCGGACGGGGACGCAGGAACCGTAGGAACGGGGGCCGCAGGAACCGAGGAACGGGGGGCGCAGGGAGCGTAGGAGGTGCGCGGGGCGGGCCGGGGGTGGCTCAGGACGCGCGGTCCTGGGCCACCTGCGCCCCGCGGCTTCCCTACTTCGGCAGATGCCGCTCCGCGAAGTCCAGCTCCAGGCGGATCTGCTTGATGCGTTCGTCGACGACCAGGGAGCCGTGGCCGGCGTCGTAGCGGTACACCTCGTGGACGGCTTCGCGTGCCTTGAGGCGCTTGACGTAGTTCTCGACCTGGCGGATCGGGCAGCGCGGGTCGTTGACCCCGGCGGAGATGTAGACGGGCGCCTCGACCTGGTCGACGTAGGTCAACGGCGAGGAGGCCTCGAAGCGCTCGGGCACCTCCTCCGGGGTACCGCCGAGCAGGGTGCGGTCCATGGCCTTCAGCGCTTCCATCTCGTCGTGGTACGCCGTGACGTAGTCGGCGACCGGGACCACCGCGATGCCCAGCGCCCACAGGCCGGGCTGGGTGCCGAGACCGAGCAGGGTGAGGTAGCCGCCCCAGGAGCCGCCGGTGAGGATCAGCCGGGCCGGGTCGGCCAGTCCCGAGCCGACGGCCCACTCGCGGACCGCCGCGATGTCCTCCAGCTCGATCAGGCCCACCCGGTGCTTGAGCGCGTCCGTCCACGCCCGGCCGTAGCCCGTCGAGCCGCGGTAGTTGACCCGGACCACCGCGTAGCCGTGGTCGACCCAGGCGGCGGGGCCCGCGGCGAAGGAGTCGCTGTCGTGCCAGGTGGGGCCGCCGTGGATGTCGAAGACCGTGGGGAGCGGCCCGGTCGCGCCCGCGGGCCTCTGCACCAGGGCGTGGATACGGCCGCCGGGGCCCTCCACCCACACGTCCTCCACCGGCACCGACCCCGGGGACTTCATGCCGGGCGGGTCGAGGACCACCCCGCCGTGCGTCGAGCGCACCGCGGAGGGCTCGGCCGCCGAGGACCACAGGTACTCCACGCTGCCGTCCGGGCGGGCGGTCGCCCCGGAGACCGTGCCGGGCGGAGTCGGGATCGTCGTCAGTTCACGGGTGGCCAGGTCGTAGCGGAACAGCTCGCTGCGGGCCTCGAAGCCGTGCACCACGAGCAGTCCGCCGCCGTCCGGGCACCACTCGGCGCTCACGTCGCCGGGCAGGTCGAGCGCCAGGTCGTGCTCCTCGCCCGTCGCCACGTCCCACACCAGCGGCTCCCACCGGCCGCGTCTTTGGTGGCCGACGAGCAGCCGCGTGTCCCCGTCGACCGGGGCGAAGCCCAGTACCTCGAGGCCCAGCTCGACCGTCCCGCCCTTGGTGTCGTCCAGTTCGGCGACCTTCGTGCCGTCCGGGCGCAGTACGCGCAGCGCCGAGTGCATCGCGTCGCCGTGCTCGGTGTGCTCCAGGGCGATCAGCGAGCCGTCGTGGGAGAGGTCGCCCACGCCCGCCGACTCGCGGTGCCGGTAGATCTCCGTCACCCGGCCGTCGCGGGCCAGGTGCAGGGTCGTGCCGTCCTCGTCCGTCGAGCGCCCCACGACCGCCGTGCGGCCGTCCCGGCCGAGCGCGAGGCCCGCCGGATACGACGCCCCGAGGCCGGGCACGGCCGCCTCGTCGGCCCCGCCCTCGAAGGGCTGCCGCCGCCAGACGCCGAACTCGTCGCCGTCCTTGTCGTCGAACCACCAGATCCAGTGCCCGTCCGGCGAGAGCACACCGTCCGTCGTGCCGTTCGGCCGGTCGGTGACCTGCCGCTGCCCGCCCGTCGCCCGCTCCCAGGCGTACAGCTCGTACGTCCCCGTCGCGTTCGACACGAACAGGGAGCGCTCCGGCGCGTCCTCCGCCCAGTCGGGCAGGGACACCCGGGGCGCGCGGAAGCGCTTCTCCCAGTCCGGCATCTCCTCGATGAGTGCCCGCCGGTCGAGTTGCTGCGGCGAGTCGGACCCGTTGCTCTCAGTCATGACCCCATACTGCCCGGTCCCGCCGACAAATCGCCGACCGGTCTCCCCAGCCTGTGGACAACTCCGCCCGGACCCTTTGCATCCTCTTGCGATTTCCACACCTTTCCCACCCGCCGGGCGTCCCGCGTCCCGGCCACCCGGCGCCCCTGAGTGCCGACCCCGCGACCGGGACGGAGCGTGCGGCACCGTACCGTTGAGGGCGTGTACCGGTTTCTGCTGACACCTCGCTGGTGGGGCATCAACGTCTTCGTGCTGCTCGCCATCCCCTTCTGCGTGTTCATGGGGTCCTGGCAGCTGAGCCGGTTCGAGGCCCGGGTGCAGGACCACCGGACCGCGACCGAGCAGGCCGCCTCCTACCGCGAGGAGGCGCCGCGCCCGCTGGACCGGCTGCTGCCCGTGGACAAGCGCACGTCCGGCATGCAGACCACCGCGACCGGCCGGTACGCCGATCAGCTGCTGGTCCCGGACCGCGAGCTGGACGGCAAGCCCGGGTACTACGTGCTGACGCTGCTGCGCACCGACTCCGGCAAGGCGCTGCCGGTCGTACGCGGCTGGCTGCCGGGGACCCCCGACCCGGCCCGGGTCCCGGCGCCGCCCGCGGGCGAGGTCACGGTCACCGGAGCGCTCCAGGCGTCGGAGACACCGGGTGACAACGGGGTCAGCGCCCGGGGCGGACTGCCGTCCGGGCAGACCGCGGCGATCAGCGCGGCCTCGCTGGTGAACCTCGTGCCGTACCGCGTGTACGACGCCTGGGTCACCCTCGACCACGCCGCCCCCGGGATGACGGCGGTGCCGGCGAAGGCCCCCGACAACACCGGACTGGACCTGAAGGCGTTCCAGAACCTCGGCTACACCGGCGAGTGGTTCGTCTTCGCCGGCTTCGTGGTCTTCATGTGGTTCCGGCTGGTGCGCCGCGAGGTGGAGGCCCTGCGGGACGCGGAACTGGGGCTGGCGCCCGCGGAGTCCGACGAGGCCCCGGTGCCGGCGCCCGTGTCGAGCGGCGCGTCCGGCACCTGACCGGCCCCCTACGACGCCGGGAGCACCCCGGTCCGGTAGATCGTCCCCGCACACGCGTTCGTCACCGTCGCCGACGCCGAGGGCGAGCCGGCCTCCGGGGTGTGGGAGACCACGACGCTGCCGTCAGCCGTGCTGTCCGCCAGGAGCATCTGGGTGTTGGGGCCGCCGTCGCCGCCGGTGCTCGTGGCACCCGTGGTGCTCGCGCCCTGGGTCGGGGACGGGTCGGCCGAGGGCCCGCCGGTCTCGTTGCCGCCGGTGCTGCCGCCGCCGCTGGTCGGACAGGTCTGGGAGGGCACCCAGGCGAACTTCACCTCGTACGCCGAGCCGGACGGCAGGAGCAGGCCGGGCACCTCGGTGGAGGGGTCGGGCAGTTCCGCCGCCGCGTCGCCGGAGGTGTGCGCGACCACGGTGATCCTGGTGGCGTCGGCCGCGCCCTGCGCGAGGGTGCTCACCGATCCGGAGCCGCCGACCCGGCAACTGCCGGCGGAGACGTTGGTGACGTGGAAGGTGCCGTAGACGACACCGGCCGAGTCGGGGGCGTCGACGGTGGCGGTGGCGGGGCCGAGCTGGGCGGCCGTGCACACCGGGGCGTCGCTGCCGGAAGGGGAAGAGGAGCTGTCCGGAGCGCCGGTGGGTCCGCTGTCGGCAGCGGTGTCCGGACCGCCCTTGTGGTCTTCCTTCCGGTCCTGCGGGGCCCCGCCGGCGGCCTTGTCCGAGGAGCCGCCGATGCCGCTCTCGCCACCGTCCGGGTTCTTGCCCTGGCTCGTGTCGCCCTGGGCCTGGGAGGCCTTCCCGGCGATCTCCGGGTTGGCGTCGGAGTCGGCGGTCTGGGACACGTGCACGAGGGCGGGGATGGCGGAGCCGACGAACAGGGCGGCGGCCGCCAGGCCGACGACGGCCTGCCGCTTGCGGGCCCGCCGCGCCGGGACCGCGCGCCGCAGGTGGTTCAGCGTGCCGTCCCGCGGCTCGACGTCCTGGACCGCCTGGTGCAGCATCCTGCGCAGTTCCAGCTCGTCCGAGTCGAGCCCGTCCGGGCCGAGTTCGTCGGGGCTGTGGTTCACGGTTCCGTTCCCAGCGTGCGATTGCGTGTGCTCTTGATGCTCCGGCTCGCGCGAAGCGCCGGGTTCGTCCGGCTCGCGGTCATCGCGGTCCTCGTCGTGCTTCCTCATGCCGACGCCCCCATCGCGACCCGCAGCGCCGCGATGCCGCGCGAGCCGTACGCCTTCACCGAGCCCAGCGAGATCCCGAGGGTCTCGGCGACCTGCGCCTCGGTCATGTCCGCGAAGTAGCGCAGCACCAGGACCTCGCGCTGGCGGCGCTGGAGGCCTTTCATCGCCTTGATCAGGGAGTCGCGCTCCAACTGGTCGTAGGCGCCCTCCTCGGCACTGGCCATGTCCGGCATCGGCTTGGACAGCAGCTTCAGGCCGAGGATGCGGCGGCGCAGGGCCGAACGGGAGAGGTTGACGACCGTCTGCCGCAGGTAGGCGAGGGTCTTCTCCGGGTCCCGGACGCGTTTGCGGGCGGAGTGGACGCGGATGAACGCCTCCTGGACCACGTCCTCGCAGGAGGCCGTGTCGTCGAGGAGGAGCGCGGCCAGGCCCAGCAGCGAGCGGTAGTGCGCGCGGTAGGTCTCGGTGAGATGGTCGACGGTGGTGCCGGCCGCCACGGTCTCCTCGACGGCCTCACGCTGACTGGGTATGCGGGCGGGCCGCGCGGCGGGCACGGGCGCGATCACCGGCATGCCGCCGGGAACGCGCGGACGGAGCGCCGCGCGAGGCGGCCGCAGTGCGGTGCCGCGGGTCGCCGCTGGGGATACCTCCCGCTCGAAGAGCATGGGGGTGAACTCGAGAACCTCTGCCACGCCAGTTGGACACGTCTCCCCCCACCGAGGTTGTACGTGCCGGGCAAGTCATTTGCGCCGTGTGACCCGTCCGACGACGTTCTCGCGGCAGGCGGCACAACCGAATGCGCCTGGTATGCCCTCATGCGTCCCGCTCATCCCCTATGCCTGAATCACCGGGACGTCCCCACGTCCCGCAGCGTCCCCACGCCCCCGAAGGGCGACCGCAAAGACGCTCCCCGCCCTTCGTGCGGTTGCAAAGGACGGGGAGGCAAATCATCAGCCGCCGAACGGCATGGATCAAGTGGTCCAGCCCACCGGCCGGACCATGATTCTTACATGGATCCTACAAACAAACAGGCCCCTGGCCGCGGTATTTCCGGCCGGGGGCCCACTCGCGCGACAGGAGTCACGGCGCCTCGGCCGCCACCAGTTCCGCGATCTGCGCGATGTTCAGCGCCGCGCCCTTGCGCAGGTTGTCACCGCACACGAAGAAATCCAGCGCCGTGGGATCGTCCAGCGCCCGGCGCACCCGCCCGACCCACGTCGGATCGGTGCCCACCACGTCGGCGGGCGTGGGGAACTCACCCGCCGCCGGGTCGTCGTACAGCACCACGCCGGGCGCGGTGGCGAGGATCTCCCGCGCCTTGCCGACCGTGACCTCGCCCTCGAAGCGGGCGTGCACCGTCAGGGAGTGCGTGGTGACCACCGGGACCTGCACGCAGGTCACGGCGACCGGCAGCCGCGGCAGCCCGAGCACCTTGCGGGACTCGTCCCGCAGCTTCATCTCCTCCGACGACCAGCCCTCGTCGCACAGCGACCCGGCCCACGGCACGACGTTCAGCGCCACCGGCTCCGGGAACGGACCGGTGTCGTCCCCGACGGCCCGCCGCACGTCACCGGGGCTGGTCCCCAGCTCGGTGCCCGCCACCAGGGACAGCTGCCGGCGCAGGGTCTCGACGCCCTCGTGTCCGGCACCGCTCACCGCCTGGTACGAGGAGAGGACCAGCTCGCGCAGGCCGAACTCGGCGTGCAGCGCGCCCAGCGCCACGATCATGGACAGGGTGGTGCAGTGGGGGCTGGAGACAATGCCGCGCGGGCGCCGCCGCGCCGCGTGCGGGTTGACCTCGGGCACGACGAGCGGCACGTCCGGGTCGGTGCGGAAGGCGCCCGAGTTGTCGACCACCACCGCGCCCCGGGCGGCGGCGAGCGGCGCCCAGTGCGCGGCTGCCTCGTCGGGGACGTCGAACAGGGCGATGTCCACCCCGTCGAAGGCGTCCTCGGCGAGCGCGGCCACCTCGACCTCCTCGCCGCGCACGGTCAGCCTGCGGCCGACCGCGCGCTCGGACTCCGCGCCGCTCGGACGCGGGTGGGAGTCCGGGGGAATGGCGAGCAGGCGGATGTCGCCCCAGATGTCCGCGCGCTGGGACAGGATCCGGAGCAGTACCGTGCCGACGGCTCCGGTCGCACCCACGACCGCGAGCGTCGGTCGGTCGCTCATCGCCCGGTGCCTCCGTAGACGACGGCCTCGTCGCTGTCGGAGTCGAGCCCGAAGGCGGTGTGCACGGCGCGCACGGCCCCCGGCACGTCGTCCTGACGGGTGACGACCGAGATACGGATCTCGGAGGTCGAGATCAGCTCGATGTTCACGCCCGCGTCGGACAGCGCGGTGAAGAAGTCGGCGGTGACGCCCGGGTTGGTCTTCATACCCGCGCCGACCAGGGAGATCTTGCCGATCTGGTCGTCGTAGCGCAGGGAGTCGAAGCCGATGCCGGCCCGGTTCTTCTCCAGTGCGTCGATGGCCTTGCGGCCCTCCGCCTTCGGCAGCGTGAAGGAGATGTCCGTCAGGCCGGTGGAGGCGGCGGACACGTTCTGCACGACCATGTCGATGTTGATCTCGGCATTGGCGATCGTACGGAAGATGGAGGCGGCCTCGCCGGGCTTGTCGGGCACGCCGACGACCGTGATCTTGGCCTCGGAGGTGTCGTGTGCGACACCGGAGATGATGGCCTGCTCCACCTTCTTGTCCCCTTGCTGAATCGGCTCGCTGCTGACCCACGTGCCCTGCAACCCGCTGAAGGAGGAGCGGACGTGGATCGGGATGTTGTACCGGCGCGCGTACTCCACACAGCGGTGGAGCAGCACCTTGGAGCCGGACGCGGCCAGCTCCAGCATGTCCTCGAAGGAGATCCAGTCGATCTTCCGGGCCTTCGCCACCACGCGCGGGTCGGCGGTGAACACGCCGTCGACGTCGGTGTAGATCTCGCACACCTCGGCGTCGAGGGCGGCCGCGAGCGCGACGGCGGTGGTGTCGGACCCGCCACGCCCCAGCGTGGTGATGTCCTTCCGTTCCTGGCTGACGCCCTGGAAACCGGCGACGATGGCGATGTTGCCCTCGTCCAGCGCGGTCCGGATACGACCCGGCGTGACGTCGATGATCCGGGCTTTGTTGTGCACCGAGTCGGTGATGACACCTGCCTGGCTGCCGGTGAACGACTGGGCCTTGCTGCCCAGGTTTTTGATCGCCATGGCCAGCAGGGCCATGGAGATCCGCTCTCCGGCGGTCAGCAGCATGTCGAGCTCGCGCCCGGCAGGCATCGGGGAAACCTGCTCGGCGAGATCGATCAGCTCGTCCGTCGTGTCGCCCATCGCGGAAACCACGACAACCACGTCGTTGCCGTTCTTCTTGGCTTCCACGATCCGCTTGGCGACGCGCTTGATGCCCTCGGCATCGGCTACGGAGGAGCCTCCGTACTTCTGCACGACAAGGCCCACGTGCGCTCCTCGCTCAGTCCGTGTCCATCGCACTCACGCATATGCGGTGCGGTCGGCTCAGTCTATCGAGCGTCCGAATTTCCCTTTCGCGATATCGCATGGTGAGATACCCGGCGCCCGTTCGTCAGAACGGCTCATGCCCAGGGAGTGGAATACCACTCGGAAAGTGCGCCGCGTCACACCGTGCGGTCAGGCGCCCGGCGCAGTCCCAGCGGGTCCGCGATCTCCTCCGCCATGACCTTGCCGGCCTCGAACTCCAGGGTCTCGTCGCCCATGCCCTGGTCGGTGTCCAGCCCGTCCAGCTCCTCCAGGGGCTGGTTGAGGCGGACGTGGGCGACCAGGGACTGGAGGGCGCGCAGGGTGGCGGAGGCCGTGGAGCCCCAGTTGGAGAAGTAGGAGAACTGCCACCACCACAGGGCCTCGGTGGTGCGGCCGGCGCGGTAGTGGGCCATGCCGTGCCGCAGGTCGGCCATGACGTCCGCCAGGTCGTCGGAGATACGGGCGGGCACGGGTGCCCGGCGCGGCTCGTAGGGGTCGAAGACCTCGGAGTAGACGTCGATCGGCTCCAGCAGGCGCGCGAGGTTCTCACGGAGCTGGTCCACGTCCTGCTCCGGGCCGGAGTCGGGTTCGTAGCGCTCGTCGGGGACGATGTCCTCGTGCGCGCCGAGCCGGCCGCCGGCCAGCAGCAGCTGGGAGACCTCCAGCAGCAGGAAGGGCACCGCCGAGTCCGGCTCGTCGCCCTTGGCGACCGCGGTGACCGCGACCAGGAAGCTCTCCACCTGGTCGGCGATCTGGACCGCGAAGTCGTCCGGGTTCTGGCTCGTGGCGTGCAGCGTGGCGTCAGACATCTAGGAGTCGTCTCCCCTCGAAGGCGCGGCCGAGGGTGACCTCGTCCGCGTATTCCAGGTCACCGCCCACCGGGAGGCCGCTGGCCAGGCGGGTGACCTTCAGGCCCATGGGCTTGATCATGCGGGCGAGGTACGTCGCCGTCGCCTCGCCTTCGAGATTCGGGTCCGTGGCCAGGATCAGCTCGGTGACCGTGCCGTCCGCCAGACGGGCCAGGAGTTCCCGGATGCGCAGGTCGTCCGGGCCGACGCCCTCGATGGGGCTGATCGCCCCGCCGAGGACGTGGTAACGGCCGCGGAACTCGCGAGTGCGCTCGATGGCGACGACGTCCTTCGGCTCCTCGACCACGCAGATGACCGAGGGGTCGCGGCGGCTGTCGCGGCAGATCCCGCACAGCTCCTCCTGCGCGACGTTGCCGCAGGTCGCGCAGAAGCGGACCTTCGCCTTCACCTCGAGCAGGGCCTGGGCGAGCCGCCGTACGTCCGCCGGTTCCGCCTGGAGGATGTGGAAGGCGATCCGCTGCGCGCTCTTGGGACCGACGCCGGGCAGCCGCCCGAGCTCGTCGATGAGGTCCTGGACCACGCCTTCGTACAACGGACTGCCGTCCTTCCTGGTCGCTTCGGTACGTACGGTAGTTGCCCGGAGCCCGCCTCAGAAAGGCAGCCCCGGGATTCCGGTGCCGCCGCCCAGGCCCTGGGCCAGCGGGCCGAGCTTCTGCTGCTGGAGTGCCTGGGCGTTCTCGTTGGCCGCCTGGACGGCGGCGACGATCAGGTCGGCGAGGGTCTCGGTGTCCTCCGGGTCCACCGCCTTGGGGTCGATCTTCAGCGCGCGCAGCTCGCCGGCGCCGGTGACGGTGGCCTTCACCAGACCGCCGCCCGCCTGCCCGTCGACCTCGGTCCGCGCCAGCTCCTCCTGGGCCCGCTGAAGGTCCTGCTGCATCTTCTGGGCCTGCTGGAGCAGCTGCTGCATGTTGGGCTGGCCACCACCGGGAATCACGATCAGCTCCTGCGTTCGTACGGCTTTCCGGGCGGGGGGCCGATTCGCCGGTTCCCCGCTGGCACGAGCCTACGTGGTCCGGGCAGGCAGCGCCCCGCCACTCTTTCGAGTGAGTCTTGGATGAGTTCTATACCTGATCAAGGCCCTCTTCCGGGCGGAAAAGCTGTACTTCCCGGCGCCTCGCCACCCATTGGGGGGTAGGAAGGGTCCGGCGTGTCAGCCAGCGTCACGGATCGTAATCAGTAGGGAGTGCCGGGTGGGTCAGCCGGAGATGCAGCCCGAGCGGCCGCCGCAGAACGGGCGGGACGACGAGGCGGCCGGGCTGCGGCCGGGCGATCTGACCGGGCGGCCGTTCCCGCTCGGCGACTGGGGCGAGCCGGCGCAGCGGCTTGACGAGCTGTACCGCTGGGTGGAGCGGGGGGCGCTGCAGACCGTGGCCTGGTATCTGGGGGAGCGGGTGTGGAAGCGGCGCGGGGCGCGTGCACTGCGGGCCGGGGCGGCGGCGGGGGCGGTGACGGGGGCGGCGCTGCCCCTGCTCGATCTGACCGGGGCGGCCGACGGCGTGGCGCCGTGGGGATATGTGGCGCTGCTGCTGTGCGTGGCGTGCGTCGGGATCGACCGGTACTTCGGGGTGACGGCCGGGTGGATGCGGGACGTGGCGACCGCGCAGGCCGTGCAGCGCCGGTTGCAGGCGCTCCAGTTCGACTGGGCGTCCGAGAACGTGCGGGAGGTGCTGGGCCCGGCGGAGGGAACGGCCGGCGAGGCCGCCGAGCGGTGCCTGGGGGTGCTGCGACGGTTCTCGGAGGACGTCAACGAGCTGGTGCGCACGGAGACGGCCGACTGGATGGTGGAGTTCCACATCGGCTCGGCGCCGATGGGCCTTCAGGCGGCGGGGCCGGGGACGACCGGGCGGTCCGAGCCGGGGGGCGGGCACGGGCGCCTGCCGCTGCCGCCGAGCGCCGCACGGCCGAACATGCCCCGGCAGCGGCCGCCGGAGCCGCGCTGACCCCGGTCACCGGTGGCGCCGACTCCGGCACCGTCCGGTGGCTCCGACACCATCACTGCCTGGTGTACCCCAGCTTCTCCCCGCTGCCGGTGTTCACGCGCTGGAGCGTGCCGTCCGGCAGCAGGATGACCTGCGTGGCCGCGCCCGGGTTGCACCCCTCGCTCTGCTGTCCGGTCGTGACGACGGAGGGGCCGATCTCCAGCGGGCCGCCGCCGCTCGGGCGGTGGGCGAGCCGGGCCTCGAACACGCAGTGATAGGTGCCGCCGCTGTCGGTGGGGCCGTCGGCGACGAGGGTGAGCACGGTGTCGCCCACGTTTCCCTGGGTGATGGTGAGCCGGCGGCTGTTCGCTCCGTAGGCGTTGTGGATCGTCGCCGTCCAGCTGCCGAGGTAGCCGGTCGGGACCACGCCGTCGGCCGGTGACGGGGACTCCGGCTGGGAGGCCGCCGGTGACGGGCCGGAGCCGTCGGGGCCCGTGGCGTCGTGCGTGGTGGGCACGCTGACGGCCGGCGTCGGACCGGCCCCGCCGCCCTTGTTGTCGCTGTCGCCGCCGCGCAGCAGGGCGTACACGGAACCGCCCGCGCCCAGCGCCACCACCAGTGCCACCGCGACCAGCGCCGCGGTGGAGCGGACGCTGCGGCGCGGCTCCCGGTCCGGGAGCGGGCTCGGGCCGTACGGCGGGGTCGAGCCGATCGGGGGCGGGCCGTACGGAGGGGTCTGGCCGAGGCCGCCGTACGGGTGGTTCCCGGGCGGCGCGCCCCAGCCGCCGGGCTGCTGCGGGTCGCCGTAGGCGGCGGGCTGCGGGTGCTGCTGGGGGTAGCCGTACGGGACGGAAGCGGGCGCCGGGCCCGGCGGCGGCACCTGCCCCGCGGTCATGGTGGGCAGGTGATTCACCGGGGTGTGGCCCCCACCGCCAGGCTGCCCGGGCGGCGGCACGGAGGCGTCGGAGACGGGCGCGTGCTCGGGGGAGGCGTACGACCGCGCCCCGGCGGAGCCGGCAGCACCCGGCCTCTGCGAGCCACCCCCGGCGGCCCCGGAACCGGCAGCGGGCGCCCCAGCCCCTCCAGGAACCCCGGCGGCTCCCGGCACACCGGGCGACACTGAGGCCTCGTGAGGGCCAGGCACACCGGCAGCGGGCGGCCCCGGAACGGCACCAGCTCCACCCGAAACGCCGGCGGCTCCCTGCGCACCGGGCGGTACCGAGGCCCCATGGGGGCCGGGCACGCCCGAAGCGGCAGCTCCGGACCCGTCAACAGGCGCCCCGGAGACAGCCCCAGGCCCTCCGGCAGCCCCAGTGGCTCCCGGGACGACACCGGGCACACCGGGCGACGGGGCCGCCCCGTGAGGGCCAGGCACTCCGGCAGCAGGCACTCCCGGAACGACCCCAGCGCCTCCCGGAGCCCCAACGGCTCCCGGCACACCGGGCGTACCGGGCGACGCCGGCGGCCCATAGGGGCCAGGCACACCGGCAGCGGGCGCCCCCGGAACGGCACCAGCCCCGCCCGAACCCCCGGCGGCTCCCGGCGTACCGGGCGACACCGACACCCCATATGGGCCGGGCGCACCCGAAGCGGCGGCTGCGGGGGCCCCGAGCCCGGCAGACGGCGTTCCCGGCACTTCCCCGGGAGCCCCGGACGGTCCGTGAGGGCCGGGCCCACCCGCCGCTTGCCCCGCGGGGCCCGTCGGGCCCCTGGTGAGGTCGGGGGGTGTCGCCGGCTCGCGCGGTTCCTCCGGGTTCTCCGCTTCCAGGAGCTGGACCGCGTGGCGTCCGAGCTGGGCGACCAGGGCGCTCGGCAGCCACGGGTCGCGCAGGCGGCCGTCGGCGATCGTGTCCTCGGCGCCGGTGCGCTGGACGATCTGGTCCACGGTGGGCCGGGCCGCCGGATCCTTCTTCAGGCAGGCGCGGACGAGGTCGGCGATGCCCTCGGGCAGCGCCTCGAGGTCGGGCTCCTTCTCGGCGATGCGGTACATCAGCGCGTGCACTCCGCTGTCGGTGCCGCCGAACGGAAGCGCGCCGGTCGCCGCGTACGCGATGACCGAGCCCAGGCAGAAGACGTCGCACGCGGTCGTGACCCGGTCGCCGCGGACCTGCTCGGGCGCCATGAACCCGGGCGAGCCGACCAGCGCGCCGGTCCGCGTGAGCCCACCGCCCGTGGCGGTCTCCAGCGCGCGGGCGATGCCGAAGTCGATGACGCGCGGCCCGTCGATCGTCACCAGCACGTTGGAGGGCTTGAGATCGCGGTGGATGAGACCGGCGGCGTGGATGTCCTTCAGCGCGCCCGCCAGCCCGGCCGCGAGGATCCGTACCGACCGCTCGGGCAGCGGGCCGTGGTCGTGCCCGACGACCCGTTGCAGGCTCGGCCCGGCGACGTACCCGGTGGCCACCCACGGCACTGCGGCCTCGGTGTCCGCGTCCAGTACGGGCGCGGTCCAGTACCCGCCGACCTGTCGCGCGGCCCGCACCTCCTGCCGGAACCGCGCCCGGAACTCCTCCTGCTGCGCCAGCTCCGGCCGCACCAGCTTCACGGCGACGGTCCGCCCCCGGTCCGACCGGGCCAGGAACACCTGCCCCATGCCGCCGGCCCCGAGCCGCGCCAGCAGCCGGTACGCGCCGATACGCTGCGGATCGCCAGGCCCCAGCCGCCTCTCCATGGCCGAACCGCCTCCCCCCGATATCCCCCGATACGGTCCCTGTGCGTCAGACCGAGAATAGTGCGGCGCCCGTCCGGCCGGGCGGCGCGGTGTCTACGGTTCCGTAACAGGTCCGATCCGTAACAGGTCCGACCCGTAACAGCTCCGACCCGCGCGGGCCCCCTCCCGACAACCTGTCGCTAAAACCCCGCGTCCGCAGACAGGGCGCCGATGTCGCGTCCCCGTCCGCGCCGTTTACCCTCGGCCGCATGACCCCTCAGCCGAATCCCGAAGCCGGTGCAGTCGTCAAGGCCGCGGACCGGGCGCACGTGTTCCACTCCTGGTCCGCCCAGGACCTCATCGACCCGCCGGCCGTGGCCGGTGCCGACGGTTCGTACTTCTGGGACTACGACGGCAAGCGTTTCCTGGACTTCACCAGCGGACTCGTCTTCACCAACATCGGCTACCAGCACCCCAAGGTCGTCGCCGCGATACAGGAGCAGGCCGCCACCCTGGCCACGTTCGCGCCGGCGTTCGCCGTCGAGGCGCGGTCCGAGGCGGCACGGCTGATCGCCGAGCGGACGCCGGGCGACCTGGACAAGATCTTCTTCACCAACGGCGGCGCGGACGCCGTCGAGCACGCGGTGCGCATGGCGCGGCTGCACACCGGGCGGTCCAAGGTGCTCTCGGCGTACCGCTCGTACCACGGCGGCACGCAGCAGGCCATCAACATCACCGGCGACCCGCGACGCTGGGCGTCGGACACCGGCTCGGCCGGCGTGGTGCGCTTCTGGGCGCCCTTCCTCTACCGCTCCCGTTTCTACGCCGAGACCGAGGAGCAGGAGTGCGCGCGGGCGCTCGAGCACCTGGAGGCGACGATCGCCTTCGAGGGGCCCGCGACCATCGCCGCGATCATCCTGGAGACCATCCCCGGCACCGCCGGGATCATGGTGCCCCCGCCCGGCTACCTGGCCGGGGTGCGCGAGCTGTGCGACAAGTACGGGATCGTCTTCATCCTGGACGAGGTCATGGCCGGCTTCGGGCGGACCGGTGAGTGGTTCGCGGCGGACCTCTTCGGCGTCGTGCCGGACCTGATGACCTTCGCCAAGGGCGTGAACTCCGGGTACGTGCCGCTGGGCGGCGTCGCCATCTCCGGGAAGATCGCGGAGACCTTCGGCAAGCGGGCCTACCCCGGCGGTCTGACGTACTCCGGGCACCCGCTGGCGTGCGCGGCGGCCGTCGCGACGATCAACGTGATGGCCGAGGAGGGCATCGTCGAGAACGCCAAGCGGCTCGGCGCCGAGATCGTGGAGCCGGGGCTGCGCGAGCTGGCCGAGCGGCACCCGAGCGTCGGCGACGTGCGCGGCGTGGGCATGTTCTGGGCCCTGGAGCTGGTGAAGAACCGCGAGACCCGCGAGCCGCTGGTGCCGTACAACGCGGCCGGGGAGGCGAACGCCCCCATGGCTGCCTTCGGCGCCGCCGCGAAGGCGAACGGCCTGTGGCCCTTCATCAACATGAACCGCACGCACGTCGTCCCGCCGTGCAACGCGACCGAGGCCGAGCTGAAGGAGGGCCTCACGGCGCTGGACGCCGCGCTGTCGGTGGCCGACGAGCACACCGCGTAGCGGCGCGGGCCGCGCGAGCCGGAATCGGCGGCATCCCGAACGCGTAAGGTGGCGTGCTCGTAGACATGGATGTACGAGTACGCCACCCGCACGCGCAAGGAGACGCCCCGACCATGCCCGGCATCAGCGGCAACGGCGCCGTGACGCGCAGCACCCTGCGGCAGCAGATCGCGGACGCGCTCCGGGACGAGGTGCTGGCCGGGCGGCTCCAGCCGGGGCAGGAGTTCACGGTCAAGGAGATCGCCGAGCAGTACGGGGTGTCCGCGACCCCGGTGCGCGAGGCGCTCGTCGACCTGTCCGCGCAGGGCCTGCTGGAGGCCGACCAGCACCGCGGCTTCCATGTGCGCGAGTACTCGCTGCACGACCTCCACGACATGATCAAGGCCCGTGCTCTGGTCACCGACGGCATGTTCCAGGCCGCCGTCTCGGCTCCCGAGGCCTTCCGCCGGCCCGACGACCCGTACGTCAAGGCCACCCTCACCGGAGTGCGCCGGCGCGGCGAGGAGGCGCAGCGCGCGGCCACCGCCGGCGATCTGACCGTCCTGATCGGCTACGACCTGCGCTTCTGGCGGGAGCTCGGCGCCCTGTTCGGCAATCCCTACCTCTCCGACTTCCTGAACCGGCTGCGCGTGCAGTTCTGGGTGTGCGCGGTGCAGCACCTGCGCCGCCGCGGCGATCTGCGCGGCCTGCTGTGGTCCGCCCACACCGAACTCGTCGACGCCATGGTGAGGGGCGACGCCCCGGCCGCCCGGGCGATCGTCGCCGCCTACCACGCGCACGACCTCGCCCTCGTCGAGCGGCTGGCCACCGCATGAGCGGGATCGTCACCGGGGCCGTCGACCTGTCCGTCGTCGTCCCTGCCTACAACGAGGAACGGCGGCTCGGTCCCACCCTCGACGCGGTCACCGCCTACCTGGCCGACAACGAGGGCCGCTTCGGCTCGTGGGAGGTCGTCGTCGCCGACGACGGGTCCACGGACGGCACCGGCGGCCTCGTCACGGATCGCGGGGACCCGCGCGTCCGGCTCGTCGCCGGCGACCGCAACCGCGGCAAGGGCCACGCCCTGCGCCTCGGGGTGGCCGCCACCCGCGGCCGCCGGGTGCTGGTCACCGACGCCGATCTCGCCGCCCCCATCGAGGAGCTGGAACAGCTCGACAAGGCGCTCGGCGAGGGCGGCGCGGCCGCGATCGGCTCCCGCTCGGTGCCGGGCGCGACGATAGCCAGGCGCCAGCACCGGGTGCGCGAACTGCTGGGCCGCGCCGGGAACCTGCTGATACGGCGCATCGCGGTGCCCGGCATCCGCGACACCCAGTGCGGCTTCAAACTCTTCGCGGGCGACCAGGCCCGCGAGGCGTTCGCCGCCTCCCGGCTGAGCGGCTGGGGCATCGACGTGGAGGTCCTCCAGCACTTCCGCCGCCGCGACTGGCCGGTGGCCGAGGTACCGGTCCGCTGGTCGCACCAGACCGGTTCGAAGGTCGGCCCGCTGGACTACCTCCGGGTCCTCGCCGAACTGGGCCGTCTCAAGGCCCGTTCCGTCCGCCCGGCCGACCTGTTCGCCGCCGCGCTCTTCCTGCTGATGGCGGTCACCCTCTACTCGGGCCGCCTCTTCGACCCCGCCCACCGCTACCTCCCCGACTCCCTCCAGGACCAGAACCAGTGGGAGTGGTTCTTCGCGGTCACCGCCGACAGCGTCGCCCATCTGCGCAACCCCCTGTTCACCGACCTCCAGGGCTTCCCCGACGGCGTGAACCTCATGGCCAACACGGTCATGCTGGGGATGTCCGTCCCCTTCGCCCCGGTCACGCTGGCCTTCGGTCCGGCGGTCTCGCTCAGCGTCTGCATGACCCTGGGGCTCGCGGCCACCGCGGCCGCCTGGTACTGGCTGATCGTCAGACGGGTCGTACGGCACCGGGGCGCCGCCTTCACCGGGGCCTGCCTGGCCGCCTTCGCCCCGCCGATGGTCAGCCACGCCAACGCGCACCCGAACTTCGTGATCCTGTTCATGATCCCGCTGATCGTCGACCGGGCGCTGCGCCTGTGCGAGGGCACCCGGGTGCGGCGGGACGGGATCGTGCTCGGGCTGATGACGGCGTACCAGATCTTCCTCGGCGAGGAGCCGCTGCTGCTCGCCGCGATCGGCATGACCCTGTTCGCCACCGCCTACGGGCTCGTACGCAGGGAGGTCGCGCGGGAGGCCTGGCGGCCCCTGCTGAAGGGCCTGCTGATCGCCGCCGCGGTGTGCCTGCCGATCGTCGCCTACCCGCTGTACTGGCAGTTCGCGGGCCCGCAGAGCTACAAGAGCGTGCTGCACGGCGACAACGCCGGCAACAGTCCGCTCGCCCTGATCTCCTTCGCCGAGCGCTCCCTGTTCGCGGGCGACGCCCAGAAGGCGAACGCCCTGTCCCTGAACCCCACGGAGCAGAACGCCTTCTACGGCTGGCCCCTGCTCCTGCTCGCCTTCGGGATCACCGTACGGCTGTGGGAGCACGCGCTGGTGAAGGCGCTGGCGGTCACGACGGCCGCCGCGGCCCTGCTGTCCCTGGGCCCGAAGTTCCGCGTCCCGCTGACCGACACGGTCTACCCCGGCCCGTGGGCACCACTCGCCCACCTGCCGCTGTTCGAATCGGTCATCGAGGGGCGCGTGGCGATGATCTGCGCGCCCGCACTGGGCATGCTGCTGGCGATCGCCGTCGCCAGGATCACGGCGACCGGCCGCGTCGGCATGCTCTACGGCGGCCTGCTGGCGGTCTGTCTCGCGCTGCTGCCGCTGGTCCCGGCGCCACTGAAGGCCGAGGACCGCGCCCCCGTACCGGAGTTCATCACGGCCGGCCTGTGGAAGTCCTACGTCCGCGACGGCGAGTCCCTGGTGCCGATACCGCTGCCCGACCCGGGCAACGCGGAGGCCCTGCACTGGCAGACCGCGACCCACCTCGGCTTCAAGCTGCCCGGCGGCTACTTCAACGGCCCCTACGGCCCCGACCGCGTCGGCATCTACGGCGCCGTCCCCCGCTACACCTCCAACATGCTGCGGGACGTGAGCTACACCGGGTCCGTACCGGCCCTCGGCAAGAACTGGCGGGCCCAGGCGCGGCGGGACTTCGCCGACTGGCACGCCGGCGTCCTGGTCCTGGCGCCCCAGCAGCACGAGGAACCGCTACGGGAGGCGGTGACGAAGCTGGTGGGCCGTCCGGGCACGTGGACCGGCGGGGTGTGGGTATGGGACCTGCACGAGGGGAGCTGAGCGGTTCCGCACCGACTACGCTTTTACACTCTTCTTCACACTCTTCGACCACCGAACACGCTGGAAGCCCTGCCCTCCCCGAGGAGCCCTCTTTGGCCTGTGACCTGTGGCTGGTACCGCTCGTCGACGTCTTGTGCCACACCCCGGACAACCCGTTCGCCGAGGAACTCGCGCAGTACAACAAGGTGCTCGCCGAAAACGGGCTTCCACCGGTGCCGGTGTACCAGTACATGCCCGGCCTGTCCGGAGAGGTGGCGCCGGTGGCCGGCTTCGACTACGACGCGCTGCACTTCCTGCGCCGCGCCCACCTCCTCCAGCTCTGCGGCCTGCCGCTGACTCCGGTCGACGAACTGGGCGGCGACTACGAGCAGTTGCTGGAGATGTTCGAGACGACGGCCCAGCAGTCGCACCTGGTCTGGCACTACGACCACGCCGGCGCGTACGTCCCGCTGGACTTCCCGCACCCCTTGTCCAACGAGGAACTCCTGTCCGGCGGCGGCCCGTTGGGGTCCTCCCAGGCCCTCCTGCGTGAACTGGAGCACGTCGCCCCGTCGTTGGGCATCGACCCGGCCAACCCGCCGGCCGCCCCCGACCCGCCGCTCGGCCCCACGGAACTGGAACAGCCGGCCGCCCCCGCGCCGTACGACCCCAGCCCCTTCGCCCGCGAACGCCACGTCTGGCTGAGCCTCCACGCGGCGGCGACACGGAGCCTGGCCCAGGGCTCGATGATCGTCTTCAGCTGACGCCGGACGACTCACTGCCCGCCGCAGCTCGGCGGGCAGTGGGTGCACCCTCGCGACGCGCTGCCTTCCCGCCGGAACCGACGGCACCCGCGGGGTAGCTCCGGCGGTTCACTGCGCAAGGATCTCCCGAGCCGCCGCCACCTTCGCCGAGTGCGCTCGGAGAAAAGGGCACTCAGCGCCTTGTGACCACGCAGGTCGAACGCGAGGGACGGCCTGTGCGATGACTCCGCACAGGCCGTCCCGTCGGACCCCCCGGAAGGGGGCGCCGTTCTAGAGGAACGAGTTGATCTCGATCGTCTCGTCGCGGCCCGGGCCGACGCCGATCGCGGAGATCGGGGCGCCGGACATGTCCTCCAGGGCCTTGACGTAGGCCTGGGCGTTCTTCGGGAGGTCGGCGAAGGTCTTGGCCTTCGTGATGTCCTCCTGCCAGCCGGGGAGGTACTCGTAGACGGGCTTCGCGTGGTGGAAGTCGGTCTGGGAGTACGGGAGTTCCTCGACGCGCTCGCCGTCGATCTCGTAGGCGACGCAGACCGGGATCTGCTCCCAGCCGGTGAGGACGTCGAGCTTGGTGAGGAAGAAGTCGGTCAGGCCGTTGACCCGGGTGGCGTAGCGGGCGATCACCGCGTCGAACCAGCCGCAGCGGCGGTCGCGGCCGGTCGTCACACCCCGCTCGCCGCCGATCCGGCGCAGCGCCTCGCCGTCCTCGTCGAACAGCTCGGTCGGGAAGGGGCCGGAGCCGACGCGGGTGGTGTAGGCCTTGAGGATGCCGATGACACGGCTGATCTTCGTCGGGCCGACGCCGGCGCCCGTGCAGGCACCGCCCGCGGTCGGGTTGGAGGAGGTGACGAAGGGGTACGTGCCGTGGTCGATGTCCAGCAGCGTGCCCTGGCCGCCCTCGAAGAGGACCACCTTGTTCTCGTCCAGCGCCTGGTTGAGGATCAGGACCGTGTCGGCGACGTACGGCTTGATCTGGTCGGCGTAGCCCAGGAGCTCCTCGACCACCTGGTCCACGGCGATCGCGCGCCGGTTGTACAGCTTGGTGAGGATCTGGTTCTTGGCGTCGAGGGCCGCCTCCACCTTCTGGGTGAGGATCGACTCGTCGTACAGGTCCTGCACCCGGATGCCGACGCGGTTGATCTTGTCCGCGTAGGTCGGGCCGATGCCCCGGCCGGTGGTGCCGATCTTCCGCTTGCCGAGGAAGCGTTCCGTCACCTTGTCGACGGTGACGTTGTACGGCGTGATGACGTGGGCGTTGCCGCTGATCAGCAACTTGGACGTGTCGACGCCTCGCTCGTTCAGACCGCTCAGCTCGGAGAGCAGGACCGACGGGTCGACGACCACACCGTTGCCGATGACCGGCGTGCAACCGGGCGAGAGGATTCCGGAAGGAAGGAGGTGCAGTGCATACTTCTGGTCACCGACGACGACGGTGTGGCCGGCGTTGTTGCCGCCTTGGTATCGCACTACATAGTCCACGGAGCCACCGAGCAGGTCGGTGGCCTTCCCCTTGCCCTCGTCACCCCACTGAGCACCGAGCAGCACAAGTGCGGGCACGCGCGTACACCCCTTCCGGGCGGGGCATGTCCAGGGTCAGGGGCGTACGCGGAGGGTTCACCGCCGCGTGCACCGCGACCGTCGTCGGCCGCTCAACCGTCGGACCGGATGCCCCGGAATAGACGAAGCCCCCGGCGCAATAGCGCAAAGGGGCTCTTGCACAAAGATGCTACCCGAGGAAGCGAGGCAGGACCGAGGTGGCGACTTATCCGACGTCCGATCAGCTGCTGGTGGTCATCGACCCGGTCGCCCGGAGGACGGACGGGGAGTCCGTACGGATCGCGAAAGACGTGCTCAGCGCGGGTGCGGCCACCAAGGTGTGCCTGCCGGACGGGCCGGAGGAGTTCACCCGTGCGCTGGCGCGGCGCGGCTCGCGGCGGCCGGTGGTGGTCGGCGACGACCGGACGCTGCTGCGGGCGGTGTCGGCGCTGCACCGGCAGCGGGAGCTGGCCGGATGCGCGCTGTCGGTGGTGCCGGTCGGGGGCGCCCTGTCGCTGGTCCGCTCGCTGGGGGTGCCGACGGGGCCGGTGGCGGCGGCCCGGGCGGTGCTTGAGGGCGCCGAGCGGCGGCTGGACCTGCTCGTCGACGACAGCGACGGGGTGGTGCTGGGCACGCTGCGCATCCCGCCGGTCTCCCCGCGCCAGGAGGATTCGGCGGGGTCCGCGGCGGTCTCGTCCGGAGCCGGACATCCGTGGCTGCGGACCTGCCAGTCCCTCGTACGGACGCTGGTGACCCGCCCGCCGAGGGCCACGGCGGTCGCCGGGCCGGGCGGCCCCTCCCGGCTGCGGGTGGAGGTCGACGGGGAGACGGTCGTGGACCTGGAGCAGCCGGTGGAGGCGGTCTCGGTCACGCCGGGCGGAGGCACGGGGAAGGCCGAGGTGGAGGTGCGGCGGCTGTCGGTGGGCGCGGAGGCCTCGCCGCTGCTGGCCCAGGGCCGCACGGTGACCGTCTCGGGAGCCGGCTTCCGCTACCGGGCGGACGCGGTGGTGGCGGGGCCGGTGCGGACGCGGACATGGCGGGTCGTGGAGGGGGCCTGGGGCCTGACGCTGCCGGTGACGGCGTGAGCAGGCCCCGGAGGGCCGGCCGGCCGCGTCACCCGCGGGGCTTCTCCTCCTGGTAGCGGCGCCAGCGCTCCATCATTCCGGCGACGTCCTGCTCGATGAACTCGAAGAAGGCCAGCGTGTCGGCCAGCCGGCGTCCCGCCGGAGTCTCGGCCCCCAGGCTGGCCACGCCTTCCCGCAGGGCGTCCTCCCAGCGCTTGATGAGCGCGTCACGGCTGGTGAGCGCCTCGTACCACTGGTCGCTGTGGACCCGGTAGCGCTCCCGCCGCGAGCCGGGCTCCCGCTCACGGGAGACCAGGTGCACCTGGGCGAGGTAGCGCACCGCGCCGGAGACGGCCGCGGGGCTGATCTTCAGCTGGCCGCCGAGCTCGGCGGAGGTCAGGGCACCGGCGTCGGAGGCGAGCAGCGCGGCGAAGACCCGGGCCGGCATGCGCGGCACGCCCGCCTCGACGAGCTGGGCCGCGAAGTGCTCCACGAACTGCGACACCACCTCGGGATCCCGCTCCACCGCCGCCTCCCGCTCCGCCATCCCGGACCCTCTCCCCTGCTCTCCCCTGTTCGGACACCACCGTCGAGTCTAACCTCGCTTTTATACCCTTCCTTAACTTCACAAATTTATGAAGTTAGCGTACGTTCCAAAGCATGACCACGGCAAACCCCGCCATCGAGGTATCCGGCCTGCACAAGTCGTTCGGCGGCACGCGGGCGCTGGACGGCCTCGACCTGAATGTCGCCGCCGGCGAGGTGCACGGCTTCCTCGGCCCCAACGGCGCCGGCAAGTCCACCACCATCCGGGTCCTGCTCGGCCTGCTGCGCGCCGACTCGGGCGCCACCCGGGTGCTGGGCCGCGACCCCTGGGCCGACGCGGTCGAGGTGCACAGCCGGATCGCCTACGTGCCCGGCGACGTGACCCTGTGGCGCAACCTCTCCGGAGGAGAGGTCATCGACCTGTACGGCAGGCTGCGTCAAGGGGGCCGCGCGAAGCGTGTCAGGCAGGGTGGTGGTGGGCGACGGGCGGGCGGCCTCGACCGGCGGCGCCGGGACGAGCTGATCGAACGGTTCGAGCTGGACCCGACCAAGAAGGGGCGGACGTACTCCAAGGGCAACCGGCAGAAGGTCGCCCTGATCGCCGCCTTCGCCTCCGACGTCGACCTGCTGATCCTGGACGAGCCGACCTCGGGCCTGGACCCGCTGATGGAGGAGGTCTTCCAGCGGTGCGTGGAGGAGGAGCGCGACCGGGGCCGCACCGTCCTGCTCTCCTCCCACATCCTCAGCGAGGTCGAGGAGCTGTGCGACCGGGTGAGCATCATCCGCAAGGGCCGCACGGTGGAGAGCGGTTCCCTGGCCGACCTACGCCACCTCACCCGTACCAGCGTCACCGCCGAGCTGGCCGGCCCGCCCAACGGGCTCGCCCGGCTGCCCGGCGTGCACGACCTCGACGTCCAGGGGCACCGGGTCCGCCTCCAGGTGGACACCGACAAGCTGAACGAGGTGCTGCGCTCGCTGAGCGAGTCGGGCGTGCGGTCGCTGACCTCCACCCCGCCGACGCTGGAAGAGCTGTTCCTGCGGCACTACCACGACGAGGCCGAGGCCGGGGCGGGCTCCGCGACCGGCGAGGAAGCCGCGGAGGTGACGCGATGACCGCCGCCGTCTCCACGCCCGCCGCCGTACCCGCCGCCCGCTCCCGCAACCTGGCCGGCACCGGCACCCTGCTGCGGTTCGCCCTGCGCCGCGACCGCGTGATGATCCCGGTGTGGGTCGCGGTGAACGCGCTGATGGTCCTGTCCATGCCGAACACGCTCAAGGGCCTGTACGCCACCCCGGCCGAGCGCGCCGACCTGGTGCGCCAGATGGCGACGAACGCCTCCCTGCGCGCCATGGTCGGCCCGGTGTTCGGCGACTCGCTGGGCGCGCTGACGGCCTGGCGGGTGGGGGTGTACGCGGGTGCCCTCGCCGCCGTCATGAGCCTGCTCGTCGTCGTCCGGCACACCCGGGACGAGGAGGAGAGCGGACGGCAGGAACTGGTGTCGTCCGGGATGGTGGGCCGCCGGGCACCGCTGACGGCGGCGCTGCTGGCCGCGGCGGTCGCGAACGCGGCCCTGGCCCTGCTGATCACGGCCGGCCTCGCCGGGCAGGGCGCCGCCGGTGCCCTGGCCTTCGGGCTCGGGGTGGCGGGCGTGGGCATGGTCTTCGCCACGATGGCGGCGATCGTCGCCCAGCTCACGGAGAGCGCCCGGCTGGCCCGGGGCCTGACCTCCGCCGTCCTGGGCGCCGCCTTCGTCCTGCGGGCCGCGGGCGACTCCGGGACGGACGACGGTTCGTCGGTGCTGACCTGGCTGTCCCCGCTGGGCTGGCTGGAGGACCTGCGCGCCTTCGCCGCCGAACGCTGGTGGGTGCTGCTGCTGTTCGCCGCGGCGACCGCCCTCCAGGCGGGTATCGCCTACGACCTCGCCGGGCGCCGGGACCTCGGCATGAGCTTCCTGCCCACCAGGCCGGGACCGGCCCGGGGCCGTCTCGCCACGGCGGGCGGGCTGGCCTGGCGGCTGCAACGGGGCAGCGTGCTCGGCTGGAGCATCGGCTTCTTCGTCGCCGGAGTCGTCTACGGCGGGATGGCGGACGGCGCGGCCCAGCTCGTCGGCGACAACGCCAAGGCGCGGGAGATCTTCCAGCGGATGGGCGGGCAGTCCGGTCTGACGGACGCCTTCCTCGCCGCGATGGCCGGGATGCTCGGCCTGGTCGCCGCGCTCTACGTCGTGGCGTCCGTGCTGCGCCTGAACGGCGAGGAGACGTCCGGCCGTGCCGAGCCGGTGCTGGCGGGCGCGGTGGGCCGGCTGCGCTGGGCCGCCGGGCATCTGCTGATCGCCTTCGGCGGGTCCGCCCTGATCATGCTCCTGGCCGGGCTGGGCATCGCGGTCGGCCACGGCAAGCAGGTCGGCCCGGTGCTCGGCGCGTGCCTCGTGCAGGTGGCCGGGGTGTGGGTGATCGGTGGCATCGCCGTCCTGCTCTACGGCGTCCTCCCGCGGGGTGCCGTGGCCGCGTGGGGCGTGGCCGGAGCGGTCCTGCTGATCGGCTGGATCGGGCCCGCGCTGAACGTCCCCCAGGTCGTGCTGGACCTCTCCCCCTTCGGCCATCTGCCGAAGCTGCCGGGCGGCCGGATGGAGTGGGGCCCGGTCGCCACCCTGCTCGCCCTCGCCGCACTCCTGGTGACCGGAGGACTGGCGGGCCTGCGCAGACGGGACATGAGCGGCTGAGCGTGCGACAGGGCGTGCGGCTCGGCCGGCGGTGCCTGAGCTCCTCGGCGTCGAGTTCGATCGGATCCGATGCCGAGGAGCTCCCGGCGCGTCAGCCCACCGCCACGTTCAGCCCGTCCAGCCCGCGGATCACGAAGTTCGGCTTCCGGTCCGGCTCCGCCGCGAGTGTGAGGTTCGGGGCTCGCTCCAGCAGGGCCTTCATGGAGGCGGCCAGTTCGATGCGGGCCAGGGGGGCGCCGATGCAGTAGTGGATGCCCGCGCTGAAGGAGATGTGGGGGTTGTCCCGGCGGGTGAGGTCCAGGCGCTCGGGGGCGGTGAAGACCGCCGGGTCGTGGTTGGCCGAGCCGAAGAGCATGGCGATCTCCGCGCCCCTCGGGATCGTGGTGCCCGCTATCTCGATCTCGTCCAGCACCCAGCGCTCGAAGAGCTGGAGCGGGGTGTCGTAGCGCATCAGCTCCTCGATCGCGGAGGGGATCAGGGAGTGGTCCGCGCGCAGGGCCGCCAGCTGCTGCGGGTTGCGGAACAGCGCCCACCAGCCGTTGACCGTGGCGTTCACCGTGGCCTCGTGACCGGCGTTGAGGAGCAGCACCGCCGTGGAGATCATCTCCTGCTCGGTCAGCCGGTCGCCCTCGTCGTACGCCGCGATCAGCCCCGAGATCAGGTCCTCGCCCGGCTCCTTGCGGCGCTCGGCGATCAGCTCCCGCAGATAGTCGGAGAACTCGACCGACGCCCGTACCGCCTTCGCCGCCGTCTCCTCGGACGGGTTCAGCTCGTACATCCCGCAGATGTCCGCCGACCAGGGCCGCAGCTGCGCCCGGTCCGGCTCGGGGATGCCCAGCATCTCGGCGATCACGGCCACCGGCAGCGGTTCGGCCACGCCCCTCAGCAGATCGCCGCCGCCCGCCGCCACCAGCGCGGCGACCAGCTCGTTCGCCAGGTCGTGCACGTACGGCTTGAGCCGCTCCACCGTGCGCGGTGTGAACGCCTTCGACACCAGGCGCCGGATCCGGGTGTGGTCCGGCGGCTCCAGGTCGAGCATCCCGTGGTCGTTGAGGACGTGGAACGGCTCGTGCTCCGGCGGGGGCGGCGTACGGCCGAAGTCCTCGTGCGTGAAGCGGTGCTGGTACGTCCGGCCCAGCCGCCGGTCCCGCAGCAGCGCCGAGACGTCCGCGTGGTGCGGCACCAGCCACTGGTCGGTGGGCTCGTAGTGGAGCACGCGGCCCCGCGCGCGCAGCTCGGCGTAGGCCGGGTAGGGGTCGGCGAGGAACGCCAGGTCCCACGGGTCGAAGGCGAGGCCGGAAAGACCGGAAAGAGCGGACATGCCCGGACGTTAGCCCGGCCACCCCCGATCCGACCAGGGGTGTCACCCACCTCGCACGGCTCGGCCCGGGGACCGCCCGGGGCGGCTCACCCCGGCGTGACCAGCCGCGCCTCGTAGGCGAACACCGCCGCCTGGGTGCGGTCCCGCAGGCCCAACTTGACCAGGACGCGGCTCACATGGGTCTTGACGGTCGACTCGGCGACCACCAGCCGCTCGGCGATCTCCGCGTTCGACAGGCCCTGCGCGATCAGCACCAGCACCTCCGTCTCCCGCTCGGTCAGCTCCCCGTACGCCGCCTGCGCGGTGGGCGCAAGCCGCGGGGGCTCGGTCAGCTTCGAGAACTCCGTGATCAGCCGCCTGGTGACCGAGGGGGCGAGCAGCGCCTCGCCGGCCGCGACCACCCGCACCCCGTCGGCGAGCTGCCGCGCCGAGGCGTCCTTGAGCAGGAACCCGGAGGCCCCGGCCCGCAGCGCCTGGTACACGTACTCGTCCAGGTCGAACGTGGTCAGCACCAGCACCTTCGCCGTGCCGTCCGCGGCGACGATCTCCCGGGTCGCCTCTATGCCGTTCAGCTCCGGCATGCGGATGTCCATCAGTACGACGTCCGGGGCCAGTTCGCGTACCCGCTCCACCGCTTCGCGGCCGTTGACGGCCTCGCCGACGACCTCGATGTCCGGCATCGCGTTCAGCAGGACCGAGAAGCCCTCGCGCACCATCATCTGGTCGTCCGCGACCAGCACCCGGATCGTGCCCGCCCTCATGCGCCGGCCTCGTCGTCGTCCGGGCGATCGACCACCGTGGCGACCGGCAGGAACACCGCCACCTCGTACCCGCCGTCGTCGGCCGGGCCCGCCGTCATCTCGCCGCCGAGCATCGACACCCGCTCCCGCATGCCGGTGATGCCGTGCCCGGATCCGGGCGAGGGCTTGAGCAGGGACGGCTTGGGCGGCAGACCGTTGACTATGCGCAGGGCCAGCCCGCCGAGGACGTAGCCGATCTCGACGCGGGCGCTCGCGCCGGGCGCGTGCCGCAGGGTGTTGCTCAGGGCCTCCTGGACGATCCGGTACGCCGACAGCTCGACGCCCTGCGGGAGTTCGCGTACCGCGCCCATCGTCGTCCTGTCCACCGCCAGCCCGGCCTCCCGCACGTTCGCCAGCAGGGTGCCGAGGTCGGCGAGAGTGGGCTGCGGGGCCTCGGGGGCCTCGTAGTCCTCCGCGCGGACGACGCCGAGGACGCGGCGCAGCTCGGTGAGGGCCGCCACCGCGTTCTCCCGGATCGTGGCGAAGGCCTTCTCCAGCTCCGGCGGCGGGTTCTGCACCCGGTAGGGAGCGGCCTCGGCCTGGATGGCGACGACGGACATGTGGTGGGCCACGACGTCGTGCAGCTCTCGGGCGATCGTGGTGCGCTCCTCCAGCAGGGTGCGGCGGGAGCGCTCGTGCGCGGTCACCGTCTGCTGGGCGGTCACCTCCAGCTCGGCGTCCTTGCGTATGTGCCAGACGGTGACGACGAGGAGGACGAGCGCGGAGAGGACCAGCATGGGTGCCGAGTTGTTGCTGTAGACGTAGCCGAACAGCGCGTCGGCGAACACGGCGTAGAACGCGGTGGTCGCCCACATCCACGCCGCCGTGCGCGGCCGGGTGCGTATCGCCGCCACCGTGAGCACCGTCAGGTGCGCAATGTAGCTGCCGGGCTGCCACGGCCAGGTCGTGTAGCTGCCGACGAGCCACGCCGAGACCATGGCCGCCATCAGGGAGACCCAGAACGCTCCGACCGGGCGGGTCAGGGTGAGCAGCACCGGGGCGAGGGCCAGCAGACCCGGCAACAGGGCCGCGCCACTGCCCGCACTGCTCGCCCAGCCGACGAACAGCGCCAGCAGGCCGGCTCCCGCCACCACGGCGTGCGGGGTCCAGGCCGCGTACGGACGCAGGCGGCCGGGCAGCCGCCGGGTCAGCGGGCCGTCGACACCCATGGGCCGCAGCGGACGGTAGGCGAAGGCGTCGTGGAACAGCCCCTGCCGCAGCCCGTGCAGAGCCTTCGCGGCGAGCTTGTACTCCGGGCTGCGCGGCTTGTACGGGCTGAAGGCGCCGTCCGGCGTCGTCTGCTGCGCCTGCTGCGTCTGCTGCGTATCGGTCACGCTGAAGACGGTAGGCGCAGGCGGCGGTCGCGGTCGTCCCCTGTGAGAGGGGTCCTTCACGGTCCGTCTCAAGTACTACGGGTAGTGCCCTGCTTCCCTCGTTCAGTACCCGGAGGGGCGGACCAGTCCCGACTCGTAGGCGAACACCGCCGCCTGAGTGCGGTCCCTGAGGCCCAGTTTCACCAGGATGCGGCCCACGTGGGTCTTCACGGTCTGTTCGGCGACGACGAGATGCCCGGCGATCTCCGCGTTGGACAGGCCCTGCGCGATCAGGGCGAGCACTTCCGTCTCGCGTTCGGTCAGTACGCCGATACGCGACTTCAGCGGGGCGCGCGGTGTGTCCTTCAGCCGGGAGAACTCCGCGATCAGCCGGCGCGTGATCCCCGGCGCCAGCAGCGCGTCGCCGGCCGCGACCACCCGGACCGCCTCGGCGAGCTGGTCCGCGGACGCGTCCTTGAGCAGGAAGCCGGACGCGCCGGCGCGCAGCGCCTCGTACACGTACTCGTCCAGATCGAAGGTGGTGAGCACCAGGACCTTCATGTCCGGGGTGGCGGTCGTGATGCGGCGGGTGGCCTCGATGCCGCCGAGCTCGGGCATGCGGATGTCCATCAGGACGACGTCCGGGGAGACTTGCGCGGCCCTGGCGACGGCGTCCAGGCCGTCCACCGCCTGGCCCACCACCTCGATGTCAGGCTGGGTGTTGAGCAGCACGGTGAATCCCTGACGGACCATCTGCTGGTCGTCGGCGATGAGTACGCGGATGCTGCCGCTCGTCATGGAGTGTCTTCTCCTGTCGGGGACGGTGAGCCGGGTTCGGTGCCGGAGCCGGTGCCAGAGTCGGGGCCGGGGCCGGGGTCGGCGGGCGCGCCGGCCGGTTCGACGTGGACGACGAGGGTGTCGGCCGGGTCGGTGTAGATGACGGGCAGGCGGGGTGGGCCGATCCCGGTCACGGGCGCGATGCCGTCGCGGGGGAGGAAGGCCGAGACCGCGAAGCCGCCGTGCAGTGTCCTGGCCGCGGTCACGTGCCCGCCCAGCATGGTCGCCCGCTCGCGCATGCCGAGCAGACCGTGCCCGGCGCCCGGGGAGGGCTGAACGGGCTGTCGGGGGCGGGAGTTGACCACGCTCAGGAACAGGCCGTCGGGAACATGCGTGACTTCCACGCGGACCGTCGACCCCGGGGCGTGCCGCAGGGCGTTGCTCAGGGCCTCCTGGACGATGCGGTACGCCGACAGCTCCACGGCGGGCGGATACGGCCGGCGCTCGCGTCGCGAGTCCTCGGTGTCCATGGTGACCGTCAGACCGGCGGCGCGGGTGTTCTCGACAAGGGCGCCGAGGCGGTCGAGGGTGGGCTGCGGGGCGTCCGGGGCGGCCCTGGTGCCGGGTTCGCCGAGGCCGTACGGGTCCTCGGGATTCTCCGAACGCAGCACGCCGAGCACCCGGCGCAGTTCGGCGAGCGCCTCCAGCGCGTTCTGCCGGATGCCGTCGAGGTTCTCCTTCAGCTCCGGCGAGGGGTTCTGCGTGAGGTGCGGTGCCACCTGCGCCTGGATGGAGATCACCGACATGTGGTGGGCGACCACGTCGTGCAGCTCACGGGCGATACGGCTGCGCTCCTCCAGAAGCGTGCGGCGGGCCCGCTCCTCCGCGGTGAGCGTGGTCTGCTGCACCAGTTCCGCACGGGCCTCGCGGCGGCCGCGCAGGGCGGTGCCCAGCACCACCACGACCGCGAACAGGGCCGTCGCGAGAGCACCGGTGGGCTGGTAGTACGCCGCGCCCCACACACCCTGGAGGACGTAGGTGACCAGCGCGGTCAGGGCCAGCGCCTCCGCGGCGACGCGGGTGCGCACCCGCAGGGCGAGCAGCAGCATGACGATCAGGTGGGCGATGATCCCGGACGCGGTCCAGGGCCAGGTGAAGTCGTTCACCTCGCGGGCAAGCAGCGGGCCGCGCAGCGCCACCGCCCCCAGCACCGTGGCCGCCGTCGACAGCCACCACGCCGGGATGGGCCGCCACAGGGCGAGCGCCACCGCACCGGCCTGTCCGAGCGCGATGAGGAAGACGTACCCGAAGGCCAGTCGCACCTCCCCCTGGAGTTGGGCAGCGGCGCCCAGCAGCACCGCGAACGCGACCAGCCATACGATCCCGTGCGGCAGCCAGCGCAGCCAGACGGACGGGGGCAGCGGATCCAGCCGCGCGGTCCACAGGTCGTCGTGCAGCACCCGCAGTCCACGCCTGACGCGGCTTTGCCATCGCATCACGCGCCCACTTTAGGGTCTGGCGTGTGGGCCGCCCCGGGACGATGGGACCGGACCACCCGGGAACGGCGCCCGCCACCGTCCTGCTCACAGGTGCGGAAAGCAGCCCAGCAGACGGTCAGGACGAGGGCGAAGACCGGGAGCCAGGCCAGCCGGGCCGCCACCCAGCCGAGGTCGTCGGGGAGCGTGTGCAGACCCGGGACGCGGCCGGCGAGCAGGCCCATGGCGGTGGTCGCCATCAGGGCCGTCTGATGCCAGAGGAAGATCGTCATCGCGGAGAGGTTGATCAGCACCACCGCCGCCCAGGCGAGCGGGCGGCCCATCGCGCGGCGCAGCCGCTCGCGCAGGAGCAGGGCCAGGCCGCACTGGGCCAGGCCGAAGGTGACGGCCGCCAGGGTCGGCGGGTTGAGGTTGGAGACCGCGGCCCCTGGTACGCCGACCATCGACGCCGGGTAGCCCGCCCAGGCGACGAGGGCCGCGGTCGCCGTCGCGCCGCAGGTCAGCAGTATCCAGCCCGCGCGGCGGCGGTCCAGCTCACCGCGGGTCCACGCCGCGCCCAGGGTGTACGGCACGAGCCAGCCTGCCGGCAGGTTCAGCCAGCCGAGCCAGGAGGGGGCACCGAGGCCGAAGCGAAGAAGGTCCACGTGCAGGACGACGGCCAGGGGCCACAGGGGGCTGAGCCGGGTGAGCAGGGGGGTCGCCGCCGTCAGCAGGGCGAAGACCAGGAGGAACCACAGGGGGGACAGAGCCAGTTTCACGAGGGTGCGGACGGTGTCGAGGTCCGCACCGGTCAGGAGGAGGGCGGCGGCGGTGACCGTCCAGAGGGCCAGTACGGCCGCGACCGGCCGGAACAGCCGGGACAGGCGGGCGCGGAGCCACCGCGGGTAGCTGGTCCCGCGGGCGCGTGCCGAACGGTAGCCGCGGGTGGCGACGTGCCCGCCGACGAGGAAGAACACGGCGAGGGTCTGGAACGCCCAGGAGACCGGGGCCAGGGCGGGCAGGTAGTGGAGGGGGCTCGCGGTGTGCAGGGTGGGGTGGGGCTGGGTGCGGGTGTCCGCGACCAGGGCCGTGACGAGCCAGTGCCCCAGGACCACGCCGAGGATGGCGAGGGCCCGCAGGGCGTCCACCGCTCGGTCCCGGTGCGGCGGGGTCTGGTGGTGGAGGCGGTGGGCGGAGGCTCGTACGCGGGCGAGTACCGGTGTGAGGCGGTCAGTCACCGTGCACCTCGTTCGTGGCGCCCAGGACGATCCGGGCCAGGTTGGTCAGGGACGGGGAGCCGGGCGCGAAGTAGGCGCTGTGACCGCCGCTTCCGGCCGTGAACCTGCGGGCGCCGAAGGCGGGGTCCATGGGGTCGGTGCCCAGACCGACGGTCGTGCCGAAGAGGTCGGCGTGGACGTGCGGCACGTTCGCCACCCAGTCGCCGGTGCCGCGGGCCGCCCAGACACGGGCCCGGGTGTGCAGCGCGGGCACGGAGTCCGCGCCGGTGCCGGGGCTACCGATGAGGGCGATATCGTTCACGTCCAGGCCTGCCGCGGCGCGCCCGCACACCACCGAACCGTAGGAGTGGCACACCAGGGTGATGTGCGGCGCCTGCCCCGCCACGGTACGCAGGTCGCGTATCAGCTCGCGCAGATGCGGGGCCGCCTGCTCGGCGCGGCCCGTGGTGAGCACCGAGGTGCTCACCGTGCCCGGCGTCTCGTAGCCGAGCCAGGCGACGACCGCTGGGCGCGGACCGGCCGCGGTCTCGCGGCCGAGCGCCTGGTACAGGGCGAGTGCGCCCTTCCGGAAGCGGTCGTAGGTGTCCAGGGAGGTGTCCGAACCTGGGACGAGGACCGCTGTGCGGTCGGCGTGCGCCAGGTCGCCGAACACCTCCGTCACGCGGCCGGAACCGCGGCCGTCGAAGGAGAGCAGACGACGGGAGGGTGACGCCAGCGCCCGGTCCACGGCCGCGCGGTGCGTGTCGCCGTGCGCCGCGGCCATGTCGGAGGCACGGGCCGCGTCGGCGCGGTTCGCCCCGTAGGCCGCGTCGAGGGTGGTCCGGGTCAGGGGCGCGAGAGCCGCCGGGGCGGGCGCGGGAATCCGGGGGCGGGCCGCGGCCGACAGAGGCACCACGAGGGCACCGGTGACGAGGAGGGCGAGCAGGGCCCGCCGCCATCTGCCTGCCCCGGCCCCGACACCGGACATCGCTCCCGGACCGGCACTCAGGCTCACTTCCGGGCCGGGACTTGTGTGCGCTCCCGAACCGGCGCTCAGGCCCGCCCCTGAACGGGCACTCGGGCCCATTCCCGGGCCAGCGCTCGGGCCCATTCCCGAGCCGACACTCGGGGGCGGTCCCGAACCGGCGCTCGGGTGCGCTCCCGAACCGGCGCTCGGCCCCGCCCCCAGGTCTGCGCTCGGACCCGCCCCCGGGCCGGCACTCGGAACCATTCCCGGGCCGGCACTGGCGCCCGCTCCGGGACTGACGTTGGAGCTCGCTCCCTGGCCGGCGTTGGAAGCCGCTCCCTGACCGGCGCTCAGGCCCGCTCGCCGACTGGCGCTCGACCCCGCCCCCGGGCCGGCACTCGGAACCATTCCCGGGCCGGCACTGGCGCCCACTCCGGGACTGACGTTGGAGCTCGCTCCCTGGCCGGCGTTGGAAGCCGCTCCCTGACAGGCGCTCAGGCCCGCTCGCCGACTGGCGCTCGACCCCGCCCCCGGGCCGGCATCCGGCCCGGTCTCCGGGCCCGCGCCCAGAGCCGCAACCCCGCCCAGGCCCGCGCCCGATCCCGCAACCCCGCCCAGGCTCGCGGCTATGCCCCGTCTCTCCCGCCCACGCCCCACGGCTCATCCCCTCCGGCTCCGACCGGCCGTCGGGCCGGTCCGGAAGGGAAATTACGGATCCGGAGGCGTAGCTCGCGTCACGCCAGGGAGGTGTTCGCGGCCGTAGCTCTCAAGTACTACGGGTACGACCGGGTTGCCCGGTCGGGATGGAGGCCGAAGTCACCACGCCAGCTGGGCGATCTCCTCCGCCACCACCGCGCACGCGTCGGCCGCCGGGTCGATCAGGGGGAAGTGGCCGACCTCCTCCAGGAGGGTCAGGCCCACCACCTCGCCCGCCTTCGCCGCGGCGTCGGCGTAGGACTCCGCGACCACCTGCGGTACGTCCAGGTCGTCGCGGCCCTGGACGAGGGTCGTGGCGATGCCGGTCGGCAGCAGCAGAGCCGGGTCGGCGTAGGGCTGCCGCTCGACGAAGCCCTCTTCTCCGCCCAGCAGTTGACGGGCCGCCCCGCCGCACACGTCCAGCTTGTCGGCGACCGCGAAGTCGGCGATGGGGGCGAGTGCGACCACGCCCCGCAGCGGGGCGGGGCGGTCCGTGCGCCAGGGCGCGTCCGCGGGCAGGACGTGCCGGGCCGCCGCCCACAGGGCCAGATGGCCGCCCGCCGAGTGGCCGGTGAGCACCGTGCGCCGCGTGTCGGCCTGCGGGAGCGCCTCCCGGGCCAGCGCGGGCAGCGCGTCGAGTGCCGCCGCCACGTCGTCGAACGTGTCCGGCCAGCGGCCCGCGACCGGGTCCTCGCCCGGCGCCGCCGGGGCGGCGCTGCCGCGTCGGTACTCGACGCAGGCCACGGCGAAGCCCCGGCGGGCGAGGAAGTCCGCGAACGGAGTGATGTGGCGACGGTCGTACGGGGCCCGCCAGGCGCCGCCGTGCAGCACCACCACGAGCGGGGAGGACTCCGAGGAGCCGGCCGCGCCGCGCGCGCGGTAGAAGTCGACGACCTGGTCGGGGTGGTCACCGTAGGCGGCGGTGCTGTCGGGTGCGACGGGCGCGTGCGAGAAGACCGACTCCTCCTCCGCGGCGGCGCGCGCGGCCGCGTCACGGCCGCCGGAGTTCCCCGGTTCCGCGGCGGTGGGGGTTCCCTCCGCACGCTCGGACTCGAGCGCTCGGGGGACGGGGGCGTCGGCTTCCGGCATGCTCCAACCTCTCAGCGGTGAAACGGTTTTGGCGGTCCGGGAAGGAAATCAACCGGCCGTTGGCCGGGACGGTATCAGGCCGGTGACGTGCGCCGACATGGGGATGTCACGCTGGGTGAGGCTGAACGGTTCTGCCGCACGGTCCGGGACCGTGCGGCAGGAAACCTCCGTTCCGGTACGCCCGTGGGAGCCGGGCGTACGGCGGTGCGTCAGCCGGCCAGCACCGCCGCCAGCACCCGCGCCGCACGCTCCACGTCCGCGAACCCGACGTAGAGCGGGGTGAAGCCGAAGCGCAGGACGTCGGGGTGCCGGAAGTCGCCGACCACCCCGCGTTCGATCAGCCGCTTCATCACGTCCCCGGCGTCCGGGCAGCGCAGGGCCACCTGGCTGCCCCGCTCCTCGTGGACCGCCGGGGTCAGGGACTCCACGCGTCCGGCGGGGACGTACTCGGCGACGCACTCCAGGAAGAAGTCCGTCAGCGCCAGTGACTTGGCGCGTACGGCCTCGATCGGCACCCCGTCCCAGACGTCCAGCGCCGCCTCCAGGGCGAGCAGGGAGAGGATGTCGGGGGTGCCGACCCGGCCGCGGACCGCGCCCGCCGCCGGTTCGTACTCGGGCCGCATACCGAAGGGCTCGGCGTGCGAGTTCCAGCCGGGCAGCGGGGAGTCGAAGCGGTCCTGCACATCGCGGCGGACGTACAGAAACGCAGGTGAACCAGGGCCGCCGTTCAGGTACTTGTAGGTGCACCCGACCGCCAGGCGGACTCCGTGCCCGTCCAGCCCCACCGGCAGGGCGCCCGCGCTGTGGCACAGGTCCCAGACGGCGTACGCACCCGCCGCGTGCACCGCGGCGGTCAGGGACGGCAGGTCGTACAGCCGGCCGGTGCGGTAGTCGACGTGGTTCAGCAGGACCGCGGCGGTGCGCGGGGTCAGCGCCCCGGGCACCTCGGCGGGCGTCACCGGACGCAGCGCGCAGCCCGTCATCCGGGCCGCCGACTGCGCGATGTACCCGTCCGTGGGGAACGTCGTCGCGTCGACCAGGATCTCGTCCCGGTCACCGCCGCCGCTCTCCTCCCGGGCCATCCGGACCCCCGCCACCAGCGCCTTGAACACGTTGACGCTGGTCGAGTCGCCCACCACGATCTGGCCCGGCGCGGCCCCGACCAGCGGGGCGATCCGGTCGCCGATCCGCTCGGGCGCGGTCCACCAGCCGCTCTCCGTCCAGGAGCGGATGCGCAGCTCGCCCCACTGGCGGCGTACGACGTCGGTGATCCGGTCCGGGACGTCCGCCGGGAGCGCGCCCAGCGAGTTGCCGTCCAGGTAGACGCCCTCGTCGAGGACGAACCGGTCGCGCAGCCCGGCGAGTTCGTCGGCGGCGTCCAGCTTCTCCGCCCTGATGGTCAACTCAGACATGGGACCTCGCCGTCCACAGCTCGGGAAAGACGTTCTTCCGGGCCCGCTTCTCCAGCCAGGCCACCCCGGCGGAGCCCCCCGTGCCGGACTTGGCGCCCATCGCGCGGCGGGTGGCGACGAGGTGGTCGTTGCGCCAGCGCCACACCAGTTCGGCGACGTCGGTCAACGCCTCGCCGAGCCGGGCGAGTTCGTCGTCCTGTTCACCGGAGTAGAGCGCCGCCCAGACGGCCTCGACCTCCTCGCTGGGCTCGTACCGCAGCGACACGTCGCGGCGCAGCACCGCGTCCGGGACCGCGTGCCCGCGTCGGGCGAGCAGCCGCAGCACCTCGTCGTACAGGCTCGGCTCGTGCAGCGCCTTCTCCAGTTCCGCGTGGACGCGGGGGGCGCCGCGGTGCGGGACGAGCATCGAGGCGGACTTGTCGCCGAGCAGGAACTCCATGCGGCGGTACATCGCCGACTGGAAGCCGGAGCCCTCGCCGAGGGCGCCGCGGTAGCTGTTGAACTGGGCCGGAGTGAGAGCGGCCAGCGGTTTCCAGGAGGCGTTCAGCGCCTGGAGCTCCCGTACGGACCTCTTCAGCGCGGCGACCGCCGTCGGCACGTCGTCCGAGCGCAGGGCACGGGCAGCGGTCTCCCACTCGTGGACGATGACCGTGAACCACAGCTCCATCACCTGGGTGGTGACCAGGAAAACCATCTCTCCGGGGTCGTCGGAGAGGGTGTGCTGGAGGTGGGTGAGCACGTCCGCCCGGACGTAGTCCTCGTACGGCGTCGTGCCGGCGAAGTCGAGATGCGGGGTCTCGGGCTCAGGGGCCTCAGCGGGCTGAGAGGTCGAGTGAGCCGGTTGGGACATCGCTGTCTCCTGTTGTACTCCGGGTAGCGGTCCGCCCCTGCCGATGCCGGCACGGGGGCCCCGGTCCCCACCGGCATCCTGCGCATCACGTGGACAGATCGCAAGGCCCGCCCGGTCACACGGGCGGGCCTCGTACTCGTACGGGGTCAGCCCAGGGTCCGCGCGGCCGTCTCCGAGGAGTCCTTCAGGAACTGCGTGCAGCGCTCGTACTCCTCCTGCTCGCCGATCGCCTGGGCGGCGCGCGCGAGGGCGTGCAGGGCGCGCAGGAAGCCGCGGTTGGGCTCGTGCTCCCAGGGGACCGGGCCATGGCCCTTCCAGCCGCTGCGGCGCAGGGCGTCCAGACCGCGGTGGTAGCCCGTTCGGGCGTACGCGTACGACTCCACGGCCGCCCCCCGCTCGAAGGCGTCGTCGGCCAGCTGCGCCCAGGCCAGCGACGACGCCGGGTACCGCGCCGCCACCTCGGCCGGCGAGGTCCCCTTCGCGAGGAGCTCGCGGGGCTCGGGGTCGTCGGGGAGGTGCGTGGGCGGCGGACCGCCAAGGAGGTTCTCGTGAATGGTCATGGGGTCCAGTCTGCTGCATGGTCCGTGATCGGTACCGACTGCTCCCGGCCAGCGCGGAACGGCCCCTTCCACAGCTCACGAAGCCGGACCGGTACCGGAGGCCGCACCCCCGCGGCCCGTCTCCAGCGGCGGTGTCGTCACGCTGCCGTGGGTGCGGCACTCGGGCCGGCGGCAGCCCGGAGCCGGACGGCGGACGGTCGTGAAGGCGAGGACCGCCCCCGCCACCAGGACCGCCGCGCAGATGGGCATGGCCCGGCGGAACGCGGCGCCGAAGGCGTCCGCCGAGCGGTACGCCTCCGGGCCCATCCCGGCCAGCAGCGGCAGCGCGGCCACCGCGATCAGGCCGGCCGCGCGGGCGGCGGCGTTGTTGATGCCGCTGGCCAGTCCGGCGCGGGAGGTGTCCACCGAGGCGAGCACGGTGGCGGTGAGCGGGGCGACCAGGGTCACCATGCCCGCGCCCATGACCAGCAGGGCCGGCAGCACGTCCGTGAGGTAGTCCGCCCCCTTTCCGACCCGCAGCATCAGCAGCAACGCCACCGCGCACAGCAGCGGCCCCACGGTGAGCGGCAGGCGCGGCCCGATGCGGTCGGCGAGGGCGCCCGAGCGGGCCGAGAACAGCAGCATGAGGGCGGTCGTCGGGAGCAGGGCGGTGCCCGCCTCCAGCGGCGAGTAGCCGGCCACCACCTGGAGTTGCAGGGCGGTGAGGAAGAAGAAGCCGCCGAAGGCCGCGTACACGCACAGGGTGACCAGGTTGACGGCGGTGAACTGGCGGGAGGCGAAGATGTCCGGCGGCACCATCGGATCGCGGCGGTGCTTCTCCACGTACACGAAGGCGACGGCGGCGATCACGCCCGCGGCGGCGGTCAGGGCGACGGCCAGGGTGCCGCCGCGGGCCTCGATCAGGGCGTACGTCACCAGGGCCAGGGACAGGGCGCCGAGGGCCGCGCCCAGGACGTCGAAGCGGCCGTGCGCGGGGCCCCCACTGGACTCGGGGACGTGGCGCACGGCGATGGGAGCGCAGACCAGGGCCAGCGGGACGTTGAGCAGGAACACCCACCGCCAGCCGGGCCCGGCCACCAGCCAGCCGCCGAGGAACGGGCCGACGGCCGCGCCGATGCCGCCGAACCCGGACCACAGGCCCACGGCCCTGCCCCGGTCGTCCGGGTGGAAGGAGGCCTGGATGAGGGCGAGCGAGCCGGGGGTGAGGAGGGCGCCGCCGATCCCTTGCAGGGCGCGGGCGGCGACGAGGATGCCCACGTTCGGGGCGAGGCCGCACAGCAGGGAGGCGGTGGCGAACCAGACGACGCCGAGCACGAAGATCCTGCGGCGGCCGTAGCGGTCGCCGAGCGAGCCGCCGAGGAGGATCAGGCCGGCCAGGGTGACCATGTAGGCGTTGACCGTCCACTGGAGCGCGGCGAGGTTCGCGTCCAGGTCGCGGCCGATGCGGGGCAGGGCGACGTTGACGACGGTCGAGTCCAGCATGGCCATGCTGGAGCCGAGCACGGTGGTGAGCAGGATCCAGCGGCCGGTGGGGCTGGAGATCCTCACGGCCGGGGCGTGCTGTGCGGCGACAGCCATGAGGGGATCATCCCGCGCCGACCGGCTCCAGGCCAGGCGGAGGGACGGACGAGCTGCGGACGTACGGACGGACGACGGGCCCGGTGCCGAAGCACCGGGCCCGTCGCGGGGAAACCGGGAGTTACTTGATCTTCGTGCCGGTCGAGCGGAGGTTGCCGCAGGCCTCCAGCACGCGCTTGGCCATCGACGCCTCGGCCACCTTGCCCCAGGTGCGCGGGTCGTAGGTCTTCTTGGAGCCGACCTCGCCGTCGACCTTGAGGACGCCGTCGTAGTTCTTGAACATGTGGTCGGCCACGGGGCGCGTGAAGGCGTACTGGGTGTCGGTGTCGATGTTCATCTTCACCACGCCGTTCTCCAGCGCCGTGCGGATCTCCTCCTCCGTGGAGCCGGAGCCGCCGTGGAAGACGAAGTCGAACGGCTGGCTGCCGGCCGGGCGGCCGAACTTCGCCGCGACGCCCTCGTTCAGCTCCTTCAGCAGGTCGGGGCGGAGGACGACGTTGCCCGGCTTGTACACGCCGTGCACGTTGCCGAAGGAGGCGGCCAGCAGGTAGCGGCCCTTGTCGCCCAGGCCCAGGGCCTCGGCGGTGCGGATCGCGTCGTCGACCGTGGTGTACAGCTTGTCGTTGATCTCGTGGGTGACGCCGTCCTCCTCGCCGCCGGTCGGGGTGATCTCGACCTCGAGGATGATCCTGGCGGCGGCGGTGCGGACGAGCAGCTCCTGGGCGATCGCCAGGTTGTCGGCGAGGGTCTCCGCGGAGCCGTCCCACATGTGGGACTGGAACAGCGGGTTGCGGCCGCCCTTGACGCGCTCCTCGGAGATCGCGATCAGCGGACGCACGTACCCGTCGAGCTTGTCCTTCGGGCAGTGGTCGGTGTGCAGCGCGATGTTGACGGGGTACTTCTCGGCGACGATGTGCGCGTACTCGGCCAGGGCGACGGCGCCGGTGACCATGTCCTTGCTGTACTGGCCGCCCAGGAACTCCGCACCACCCGTGGAGATCTGGACGATGCCGTCGCTCTCCGCCTCCGCGAAGCCGCGCAGGGCCGCGTGCAGGGTCTGGGAGGAGGTGACGTTGATGGCCGGGTAGGCGAACTTGCCTGCCTTCGCCCGGTCGAGCATCTCGTTGTAGACCTCGGGGGTTGCGATGGGCATCTGTCCGCTCCTTGTATGTGCGGGGTGCGTTCTGCGTACTTACGGCCCTGACCTAGGGAGTGACGTCATCGTCGGCCCCATCTTCGCAGACGTCGACGGATGTGTCGGACACCCTGCCCGGCCGGTGGACGACCGGGTCGCGCGACACGGACTCGGGGCTGTCTCAGTCCAGTCCCAGGTCGTCCTTCGAGTACGCGAAGACGTACGGCACACCGGCGCCCTCACTGATCTTCTCGGCCGCGCCCGTGGCCCGGTCGACGATCGTCGCCACGGCGACCACCTCGGCGCCGGCCTCCCGCACCGCCTCGACGGCGGCGAGCGGGGAGCCGCCCGTGGTGGAGGTGTCCTCCACCACCAGGACGCGGCGGCCCTTGATCTCCGGGCCCTCCACACGCCGTTGCAGACCGTGGGCCTTGGCGGCCTTGCGGACCACGAAGGCGTCCAGCCTGCGCCCGCGCGCGGCGGCGGCGTGCAGCATCGAGGCCGCGACGGGGTCGGCGCCCATCGTCAGGCCGCCCACCGCGTCGAAGTCGAAGTCGGCGGTCAGGTCCAGGAGCACCTGGCCGACCAGCGGAGCCGCCTCGCCGTCGAGAGTGACGCGGCGCAGGTCGACGTAGTAGTCGGCCTCCAGGCCGGACGACAGTGTCACCCTGCCGTGCACCACGGCCTTGTCCTTGATCTGTTGCAGCAGCTCGCCGCGAACGTCGCTCATGACAGCCAGCTTAAACGCGGCGCCAGGTCCAGGTCGTCGAGGCCTCCAGCGGTTCCAGCGGGGTGACCAGGCGCGGGAGGGTGTTCAGTCCGTCGGGCGGGCCGGTCTGCGGTTCCACGCACACGGCGGCCTGCTGCTCGTCGTAGACGACGACCCACTCCTCACGGCTGGTCACCCTCAGCTCCAGTTGGCCGGGCCAGGTGAGCGTGACGTCGACGCCGCCGGGCATGCCGAAGCAGTCGTCCCAGGGGCCGGGCTTGGGCTCGACGCGGTGACCGGTGGGCAGGTGGTCGTCGCCGCGCTCCTCCTGCCAGGCGGGCCGGAAGTCGACGCGGACGTCCTGGGCTCCGGCTCCCCCGAGGTTGCGGTGGAACCACGGGTGCCAGCCGATCTGCGCCGGGAAGGACGACTCGTACGTCTCCACGGACATCGTCAGGGTCAGGGCGTCCTCGGTCAGGGTGACGGCCTGGGTGACGCGGCCGGGGTAGGGCCAGGGTTCGACGAGGTCGTACGTGATCACCGCCTCGCCCGCCGAGGTGCGGGCGGTGCGCCAGACACCGTCGCGGGCGGTGCCGTGGATGGCGTGCGGTGGGGAGTTGAGCGGCATCTGGTGGACGATGGCGCCGTCCCGGAAGCGGCCGTCGCGGATCCTGCCGCACCAGGGGACCATCGGGAAGCAGCCGAACCGCTCTCCCTGGCGGAGCAGTTCGAGGCCGCCGACCCGCAGACTCCCGACGCGCCCGCCGTTCCCCGGCTGCACGACCGCTTCCGCGTCGCCCGCGGTCAGCGTGATGTCTTCGTTACTCACCCCACGAGGCTACTTGTCCGATCAAGACGGCGTTGCGCGTCACGGTCGAGCGGGTGGACCGAGCGGGTGGATCGAGCGGGGTGCGAGGGACAGGGCTGGGTCAGCGCCGGGTCGGCCAAGCGGTGGGTGGGGCCGGCGGAAGCGGTCAGCGGGGCGGGGACGGGGGCGTAACGCCCTGGGGGCGGGGACGGACGCCGCCCAACCGGGCGTGGGCCCGGAAAAGGTGAGCGGAACACGAACGAGGGCGCCCAGTGGAGGCTGGGCCGGGCGGAGACGGTCAGCGAGGCGGAGTCGGGGGCACCCAGTAAAAGGTGGCCCGGCGAAGATGGGCAGCGGAGCGGGAGGCGCGGAACGGCCGCGGTGCGGAGCCGAGGTGGCGCTCAGCGACGGTGCCGCAAAGCCCGACCCGCGACGATCACCGCCGCCACCACCAGAACCGCCGCAGGCGCCGCCCAACGGCCCAACGCCCTCGGGGCGGGGGCAGGAGCCGCTCAGCGACGGCGCCTCCAGGCCCGGCCCACGACGATCACCGACGCCACCACCAGCGCCGCCGCAGGCGCCGCCCAGCGAAGGGTGGGCCCGGCGGAGACGGTCAGCGGGGCGGGGACGGGGGCGTAACGGCCGCGGGGCGGGGCGTGGTCCACCTCCTCGGCGCTGCGCCCGATCATCGTGCGCCGCGCGTGCGCCGCCTCGGCGGGCGGCTCGGCGGCCTCGGTGAAGTCCTCGGAGACGGGGGGCTCGTCGTCCTCGTCCTCCTCGTCGGCCAGCGGGTCGAGGGCGGAGGGCGGAACGTCGGCGTCGAAGACGGAACCGCGCCCGCCAGGCCCGGCCGGGTGCGCCTCGCCTTCGTCCCCGAGCGGCGGCGCCGGGGCGTCGTCCGCGTCCGGAGCGGCCTCGAAGTCACCACTCGCCAACGGAGCAAAGTCCTCGGTCGCCTCTTCGGCCAACCCCACCGCACCATGGGCCCCCGGCGCCTCGGGCCCGGCGTCCTGCGACTCGGGAGCTTCCGGCTCGGGAGCTTCTGCCTCGACGCCATCCGCCCCGGCGGCAGCCGGCCCCGCAGCCGCTTCCGTGGACAGGTTTTCCGCGAAGCGGTTCAGGAGGCGGGTTGTGGCGGTGTGTACGGAGTCCGGGGGCAGCTCGGTGACGCGGCCTTCGGCGGAGGCCGTGCCCTCGAAGCTGAGGGTGGAGCCGTCGTCGGTGTCGCGGAGGCGGAGCGTGAGCATGAGTTTCACCGAGCCGGTGCCGCGGGACTCGGTCGCGTCGCCCTCGACGGCGTAGGAGCCGTCGTCGAGCGCGCTGACGCGCAGCGTGCCGCGGTAGGTGATGGAGTGGCCGCCGATCCGCATCTTGAGCCGGCCGCTGACGGGCTCGCCGCCCGCGTCCTGCTGGAGCCCGGGAACCGCCCGGGCAACCCGCGCGGGATCGGCGAGCGCCATCCGCAGCCGCCGAACCGGAACCGGAACGAACACCTCGTGCTCCATGTCAGCCGAGGGTACCCAGTGCCGCCCCTGATTACCCCCCCTCGCCCAGAACCCGTCCCCCGCACACCGCATAGGCCGGCGGCAGGCCCGGATCAGTCCGCGTACCGGGGGTGGACCAGCGTCGAGGGCTGAAGGCCGGGGACGCGGGTGCGGGCCGCGTCGCGGGCGGCCGCCGTGAGCGACGCCGGCGTGAGCGTGCGAGGAGCGGGGGCCCGCGGGTCCAGACGGAGGGCGGGCGGCATACGGGCCGCCAGGACGAAGCCCCAGTCGCGGGTGACACGCGGGGCGCCGGCCGTACGGTCGGGCCCGGCGGCGAACCCGGCGTCGCGGCCGTCCACGCGGTACGGCAGGGTGCGCAGTCCGGCGGCCCGGACCGTGGCCTCCACCGTCCAGAACACCCGGGGCCGGGAGGAGACCGGCCCGGCGTGCGCCACCAGCCGCCCGCCGGGCGCCAGGGCCCGCCGGGCCAGGCCGTAGAACTCCTGCGCGTACAGCTTCGTGCTCGCCGTGATACCCGGATCGGGCAGGTCCTCGATCACCACGTCGTACGCCGCCGCCGGCGCCCCGCGCAGCCAGTCGAAGGCGTCGGCGGTGCTCACGTGCACCCTCCTGTCGTCGAAGGCGTGCTCGTCCAGCCCGGCCAGTACCGGGTCGCCGCGCGCCAGCCGGACGAGGGCCGGGTCGCGCTCGACGACGTCCACCCGCTCGACGCCGGGGTGCCGCAGCACCTCGCGCGCGGCGAGCCCGTCGCCGCCGCCGAGGATCAGCACGCGCGCGTGCGGCCCGGTCATCGCGGGGTGGACCAGCGCCTCGTGGTAGCGGCGCTCGTCGCGGCCGCTGACCCGCAGCCGCCCGTCGAGGAACAGACGCAGCGGACGGCCCGGGCCGCCGCCGGTGAGGACCACCTCCTGCTCGCCGGTCCGCAGGGCCACCCGGACGTCTCCGCCGTACATCGCCTGCCGCGCGGCCCGTTCGAAGTCGCCGACCAGGGCGGTGAGGGAGGCGAGCAGACCGAGCACGGCGAGGTTGGCGACGATCAGCAGCCAGCGGCCGCGCGGGGTCAGGTCCCGCGGGAACAGGCCGAGGACGAGGACACCGCCCGCCACGGCGTTGACGGCGCCGGTCACCAGCGCCCCGGTCAGCTGCCCCAGCAGCGGCAGCAGGAGGAACGGGAAGGCGAGCCCGCCGACGAGCGCGCCCACGTAGTCCGCCGCGAACAGGTCGGCGACCGCGCCGCCCGCGTCCTGGCGGCGGATCCGCTGGATCAGTTCCATCAGCAGCGGCACCTCCGCCCCGATCAGCAGGCCGATGGCCAGGGAGAAGGCGACCAGCAGGCAGCGCGGGCCGTCCGCCCACATGCCGCCCCAGCCGCCGGTCCAGGCGAACACCGCGTACAGCGCCATGGCACTGCACCCGCCGACCAGCGCGAGCGTCGCCTCGATCGCGCCGAAGGCGACGGCGGCGTGCCGGCGCAGCCGCTTCGCGGCGAGCGAGCCGATGCCCATCGCGAACACCATGACGGACAGCACGATCGACGCCTGGGTGACCGAGTCGCCGATCAGGTACGAGGCCAGCGCCACGAGTTCGAGCTCGTACACGAGTCCGCAGGCCGCGCAGACGAAGACGCCCGCGAGGACGAGGAACCGGCCGGTTCCCGGCCGGACGGGCAGTAGCGCGGGGCCGCTGAAGGACGGCGCCGCGCCGGGCGGGGCCGGGGCGTGCGGGGCCGGGGCGTGCGGTTCGATCACACCTGTGACGTTACGTCACCGCAGCGGGACGCTTCGTCACCCACACGTGTGGAAAAGGAAGTTGTCGCGCTTCGCATGTTTACCCGCGCTCAACTCGCTCCTGCCAGCAAGGAACGGCGCACCCCCACCCTGGTCCGGGTCGTCACCAACTGGCCGTCCTGTGGGTAGGCGTGCCAGGTCCGCCAGTGCACCTGGCCGTCGTGCCACTGCGCCAGCATCGCGGTGAAAGCGTTGGGGCTGCCCGGAAAGACTCCCGCCAGACCGTGCGGATGGTCGGAGACGAGGGCCAGCAACTCCTGGGCGCGGCCGGTGAACGATCCCGGCGAGAGGAACTCGACGCGGGCGGCGAACTCGTACTCCCAGTCGTCGGCCCGCTTGGCGACGCCGAGCGGCAGGGGTGTGCTGGAGCCCGGGATGCACGCCACGGTCTCCGAGCAGCTTCCCCGCTTCTCCTCGAGGAGCACCTGGTGGGACGCGCCGAGAAGTCTCAACTGGAGTTTCGCCCCGGTCAGTTCGAGGTCCAGGGTGGCAAGTGCGGGCAGCGGCTCGCGTCCCAGGGCCCAGGCGAGGTCGGCCGCGCGCGTGTCGGTGTAGGAGGTGTTCAGGGTCGTGAGCATGGATCGGCTCCGCTAGCACGCAAAGAAAAAGAAGGGAGGAACGGGCCGGCACGCCCCGGTGGGCACGGGGACAACGGCCCGGCTCAGCCCAGCTCGGGAGGGGGGTGTGCGAGACGTCCGAGGGGCTGCGTCGGTAGAGGCAATCATGAACAGCGGTTCCGCCACAGGGTTTTTACCCAACTTCGTGCGGTTTCCATCCCTCAGAGGGCGCCACAGCTCAACTGTTCAACCCTGGCATGCGCCAGGGCGTACGCGTGGGGGCCGGCGCACCCGCCGGAGACTGCCTCCCGACGGGCGCCGGCCCGGATGCGGTTCCTCCACGGAGCCCGGCCGCCCCGGATCAGCTGCCCTGATCAGCGGTCCTGATCAGCGCTCCTGATCAGCGGCCCGGATCAGCTGCCTCCCCCGCATCCGCCTCCGCCTCCGCCTCCGCCTCCGCACGACGACCCTCCACCGCACGAGGAGTTCCCCCCGCAGGAGTGACCCCCACACGAGTGGTGACCCCCTCCCGAGTGACCCCCTCCCGAGTGATGGCCGCCGCCGGACGAGCAGCTACTGCCGCCGCCATCCGACCCGGCCCACCAGCCGGCGCCCCCGGCGGTCGCGCTGCCCCCGACCGACCCCGTGCGCCGGCCTCGGTACGACGTGGCGTACCGGTCGCGGCGGGCCTTGCGCCGCCCCGCCGCCACGGCGGTCACGCACAACAACGCGATCACCGCCAGGACGATGCCCAGAACCATGGCGTCCTCCCTCCGATCCCCGGGACGCCGCCGACCGCGCCCGAGGTCGTGCCCCGGACGCCTCCGGACGTTCCCGAAGCGTTCCGCCGAAGCGGCCCCCCGTGGGCGCCTCGCAGCGTGCACGGGAGATGCCCGGCCGCCGGACCGGCCAAAGCACACTTGAGGAAGTTCTGAGGGTCAGCTCAAAGAAAGGGCCCTTGACCTGCACAGATTGGCAGATCAGGGGCCGTCCGAAGATACAGAAGCCGTCGTCCCGGCGCGAGGCCCGGCGGTCTGCGGCAGGCGCCCGCTTCTCGGGGACGGGGATGCTTTCAGCCCTCCTTGGCGAGGGCCCGGACGAAGCGGGCCGCGTCGATGGTGCCGACGCCGGTCGCCATGTCGTAGCCCTTCACCGCGGTATGGCCGGTGACTCCCGCGTAGCTGTTGTTCGTGCCGTCCTTCACATCCACGATGCCGGTGGACGGGTTCCGCGAGGACTGCGCGGACAGCGAGTACAGCGCCTGGTGGATGTCACCCAGCCGGTGCCCGGCGACCTGGTCGGCCAGGGCCACGATGCCCGCAAAGAGCGGGCTGGCCGCGCTGGTGCCGACGTAGACATCCCAGCCGACCCGCTTCGGGTCGTAGCTGGAGTACACCCATGCGCCGCCGTTCATCGCGGCGGACATCGAAACGTCGGGGGTGCCGCGGCGGTGGCCGACCACCTGCTCGACCCCGTTCTGGTACGAGGGACGGGCGAAGACAGGGGACAGGCCGCCGCCGCTCGCGCCGTCGTCGTTGTAGACACTGTCCGGCGCGATGCGGTCGCCCTTGGCGTCCAAGTGCAGCTGGGTGCCGCCGACCGAGACGACCAGCGGGTCGGAGGACGGCCAGGAGTTGGCCCTGTACGGGTAGTTGGCCTCGCCGTTCGCGGTAGGGCTGGTGGCTCCGTCGTCGCCGGAGGCGGCGAGGACGGTCACACCGCGCCTGGCCGCGTCCTTGAAGGCGTACCGCAGGTTCTCAATGCTGGAGAAGTCACCGCTGCGGAAGCCGGGGAAGGTGTTCTCCGTCGCGCCGAAACTCTGGCTGATCACATCGCCCACACCGCGGTCGATGAGCGACTTCTCGGCGTCCATCATCTCTCGCAGGCCGGTGGTGCCGTCCCCGCTCTGGTTGACCCCGGTCTCCACCAGGACGATGCGCGCGTCCGGGGCGACGGCATGCGCCATCTCCACGTCAAGGGTGCTCTCCCCGGCCCAGAAGTTGTGGTCCCCGTTGGCGGGGTCGAAGGGCGGGACGGTACCCCACTTGACCACGTCGACGTGGGTGCTCTTCATACCGAACCGGGCGCTGTAGACATCCAGGTCATGCTGGATGGTCGGCGAGCCGAAGGAATCCACGATCACGATCGTGCGCCCCTTGCCGGTGACTCCCGCCCGGTACAGCGGGTTCAGGTTGTACGCCCGCTGGAACTGGGTCGGGGTGTAACAGGAGATCTGCCACTTCGCCTGGCACTGCTCGGTGGTCAGCAAGCCGCGGGCCGTGTTCTCCGATTGCTGCCCGGCTGCTGCCGGCACGGCCTCGACTCCTTGCACCGAATGCACGGGTGCGGCGGCCGCAGAACCGGACAAAATAGGCGATAGCAGTGTGACATTGGCGAGGGTAGTGACCCCGGCCACCGCGACCGCGATGCGGCGTCGCGCACGAACTCCGCGCATGCTTAATCCCCTTGCAAGGTGAGACCCCCACTCGACAGTTGCCGCAATCCCACCGCGAGGCCATGCGCAGAGCAAGTACTTACCCCTGTGCGACTTCTCACTGATGTGCTACTTGTCACTGTTGTCCGATTCAGGACCGTGTGGCCATGCCGAGCGCGCAAAGTACGATCCGGGTGGCACATCGAGGACCGCAAGTCGCCCCCGTTCTCGTGCAGCTGTAGCCGGGTGCCAACTGGACCTTCAAGGACCGGGGTTGTCTCGGGCACGGGTGGTGACGGCTGACCCGGCGTCCGCTAAATCCGCTAGCCAGGTCCATGTCACGCTCAGAAGGCCCAGCTCGCGGGCGACTGCAGGCTGGGCCTTCAATCCGCCCTCGACCGAAGCGCCGTCGATCCCGTGATGGTGGTTCGGGTACCGGCGCGGGCGCGAATCGGTGAAGCAGAGTTGAGGAAGTCCAGAGCTTGGACGGAGGATGGCCGGCATGACCTCCAGCGCACGCCCGCTCCTCAACCGCCGGCTCGCCGAGTTCGGGACGACCATCTTCGCCGAGATGTCCGCGCTCGCCGTGCGGACCGGGTCGATCAACCTGGGGCAGGGCTTCCCCGACACCGACGGACCCGAGGAGATCCGGGAGGCGGCCGTCCGCGCGCTGCGGGACGGGCGGGGCAACCAGTATCCGCCGGGCCCGGGCATCCCCGAGCTGCGCACGGCGGTCGCGGAGCACCAGCTGCGGCGGTACGGGCTCTCCTACGACCCGGACACGGAGGTGCTGGTCACGGCGGGCGCCACCGAGGCGATCGCGGCGACGCTCCTCGCGCTGCTGGAGCCCGGCGACGAGGTGATCGCCCTGGAGCCGTACTACGACTCGTACGCCGCCTGCATCGCGATGGCGGGCGGGAAGCGGGTGCCGGTGACGCTCCGGCCGCACCAGGAGGGTGCCGGGTTCCGGCTCGACCTGGACGAGCTGCGCGACGCGGTGACCCCGCGGACCCGGCTGCTGCTCCTGAACACCCCGCACAACCCGACCGGCACCGTCCTCACCCGCCCCGAACTGGCCGAGATCGCCCGGCTCGCCGTCGAGCACGACCTGCTCGTGGTGACGGACGAGGTGTACGAGCACCTCGTGTACGACGACGCCGAGCACATCCCGCTCGCCACGTTCCCCGGCATGCGCGAGCGCACGGTGAGCATCTCGTCGGCGGGCAAGACGTTCTCGTTCACTGGTTGGAAGGTCGGCTGGGTCACCGCCGCCGCTCCCCTGGTCACGGCGGTCCGCTCGGCCAAGCAGTTCCTGACCTACGTGAGCGCCGGGCCGTTCCAGTACGCGGTCGCCGAGGCGCTCGCCCTCCCCGACAGTCACTTCACCGGCTTCCGCGAGGACCTGCGCGCCAAGCGCGATCTGCTCGCCACCGGCCTGACCGAGGCGGGCTTCGAGGTCTTCCGCCCCCGGGGCACGTACTTCATCACCACCGACATCGCCCGGCTCGGCGAGAAGGACGGCATCGCCTTCTGCCGCGCCCTGCCCGAACGCTGCGGCGTGGTCGCCATCCCCAACGCGGTCTTCTACGACGACCGGGAGGCGGGCCGCACCCAGGTCCGCTTCGCCTTCTGCAAGCGGACGGACGTCCTGCAGGAGGCCGTGTCCCGCCTCCGGAGCCTGTGAGCAGGGGTGCGCGCGGGTCCGGGTCCGGCACGGCCCTGGATGCGCGCGGGCCCCGGTCCGCACGGCGAAGAGCCCGGTCCCGGTACGCGGCCAGTCGTGGCCTGCGTCCCGGGCCGGGCTCCCGTCCGGCTACGGCACGTATCTGCGCGCGTTCACACGGACACCGCTGTGCGCGATCGCCGAGGGACTACTCCTCGTCGTTGTCGTCCTCGGGCTTGTCCGCCTCGTTGATCTCCTGCTCGAGGCCGAGCTGCTCGACGAGCCACCGGTCGAACTCGATGGCGGCCCGCACCCAGCTGACCGTCGAGGAGACGAAGTGCTCCAGGCTCACGCCCATGCCGATCAGCATCTGCGCCTCGCCGATGAGGCGGACGGTGCCGTCGTCGTGGGTGTGGCTGTACACCTTGGGCCACAGGGTGCGCCGGTTCCAGTCGTCGATGGACTCCAGCAGCTGCGGCTTCTCGTCGATCTTGTGGGGCCGGTCGTAGAACGTCCGCACCGAGAAGACCTGCTGGTCGGCCTCGCCTCGGAACATGAAGTACGTACGGAACTGCTCCCACGGCGCCGCGAGGTCGCCCTCGTCGTCGACGACGTACTTGAGCTCCATCTGGTCCAGGAGCTGCTTCACGAGGTCCTGATCCGGGACGACGGGGCCCGCCGCTCCTTGGGGCTGCGGCTCGGGCTGGCCCCCGAAGTTCGGAATCGAGGACGGGTCGATGCTCACCGTGTTTTTCCCTTCGTACGGATCTCGCCATCCTCCCTCATGCGGGGAGGGGGGTGGCAAGCCCTCCGGGAGGCTGTCAGCCCTGGGCTGACACGATCCGGCCGTCAGGTGGACGTCCGGCAAACGGAGGTGGGAGGTCATGACGCGGACACGGGGCGGGACGAAGGGACTGTGCCCTTCCTCGCCGCCTTCGCGTGCATCGTGCTGTCCGCCCCCGAGTACCCACTGAGCGGCGGACCCACGGAGATCCCCGCACCGGCCCGACACGCTTCCCGGCGTTCACGGTGTGACGCGGTCCGCCACCCACCGTGGTGGCGGACCGCGCCGGGGCTCACAGCGTCTTGCCGGTCGGCGGGCCCACCAGCAGGCCCTCGCCGAAGCGGTCGACGCGGACCGTGTCGCCGTCCTTGATCTCGCCGGCCAGGATCTCCTTGGCGAGGCGGTCGCCGATGGCGGTCTGGACCAGACGGCGCAGCGGGCGGGCGCCGTAGGCCGGATCCATGCCCTCCTCGGCGAGCCAGGCCAGGGCGTCGGGGGTGACGTCCAGGGTCAGGCGGCGCTCCGCCAGTCGGCGGGCGAGCCGGTCGATCTGGAGCCCGGCGATCCGGCTCAGCTCCTCCTTCGTCAGGGCCGAGAAGACCACCAGGTCGTCCAGCCGGTTGAGGAACTCCGGCTTGAAGGAGACGCGGACCGTCTCGAGGACCTGCTCCTTCTTCTCCTCCTCGCTCGTCAGCGGGTCGACCAGGTACTGGCTGCCCAGGTTCGAGGTCAGCACCAGGATGGTGTTGCGGAAGTCGACCGTGCGGCCCTGACCGTCCGTCAGGCGGCCGTCGTCCAGCACCTGCAGCAGGATGTCGAAGACCTCCGGGTGGGCCTTCTCCACCTCGTCGAGCAGCACCACGCTGTACGGGCGGCGGCGCACCGCCTCGGTGAGCTGGCCGCCCTCCTCGTAGCCGACGTAGCCGGGCGGGGCGCCGACCAGCCGGGCCACGCTGTGCTTCTCGCCGTACTCCGACATGTCGATGCGGACCATGGCCCGCTCGTCGTCGAAGAGGAAGTCGGCGAGCGCCTTGGCGAGTTCGGTCTTGCCCACGCCGGTCGGGCCGAGGAAGAGGAACGAGCCCGTCGGCCGGTCCGGGTCCGCGATGCCGGCCCGGCTGCGGCGTACGGCGTCGGAGACGGCCCGGACGGCCTCGGCCTGGCCGATGAGCCGCCTGCCGATCTCCTCCTCCATGCGCAGCAGCTTCTGCGTCTCGCCCTCCAGCAGGCGGCCGGCCGGAATCCCGGTCCAGGAGGCGACCACGTCGGCGATGTCGTCGGGGCCGACCTCCTCCTTGACCATGGTGTCCTTGGCGGCCTCCTCCTCGGCCTGCGAGGCGGCCTCCAGCTCCTTCTCCAGGTCCGGGATCTCGCCGTACAGCAGCTTGGAGGCGGTGTCGAAGTCGCCGTCGCGCTGGGCGCGTTCGGCCTGGCCGCGCAGGTCGTCCAGCCGCTCCTTCAGCTCGCCGACCCGGTTGAGGGCCTGCTTCTCCTTCTCCCAGCGGGCGGTCAGGCCGCGCAGCTCCTCCTCCTTGTCGGCGAGGTCGCGGCGCAGCTTCTCCAGCCGCTCGCGCGAGGCCGCGTCGGTCTCCTTGTCGAGCGCCAGCTCCTCCATCCGCAACCGGTCGACGCCGCGCTGGAGTTCGTCGATCTCCACCGGAGAGGAGTCGATCTCCATCCGCAGCCTGGAGGCGGCCTCGTCGACGAGGTCGATCGCCTTGTCGGGCAGGAAGCGGGAGGTGATGTAGCGGTCGGACAGGGTCGCGGCGGCCACCAGCGCGGAGTCGTTGATCTGCACCTTGTGGTGGGCCTCGTAGCGGCCCTTGAGCCCGCGCAGGATCGCGATGGAGTCCTCCACGCTGGGCTCGGCGACCAGCACCTGCTGGAAGCGCCGCTCCAGCGCCGGGTCCTTCTCGATCCGCTCCCGGTACTCGTCGAGCGTCGTGGCGCCGACCATGCGCAGCTCACCGCGGGCCAGCATGGGCTTGAGCATGTTGCCGGCGTCCATCGCGGAGTCGCCGCCGGCGCCCGTGCCGACGACGGTGTGCAGTTCGTCGATGAAGGTGATGATCCGGCCGTCGGAGTCCTTGATCTCCGCCAGTACGGTCTTGAGCCGCTCCTCGAACTCGCCGCGGTACTTCGCGCCCGCGACCATCGCCCCGAGGTCCAGCGCCACCAGCCGCTTGTCCTTCAGGGACTCGGGCACGTCGCCCTTGACGATCCGCTGGGCGAGCCCCTCGACGACGGCGGTCTTGCCGACGCCGGGCTCACCGATGAGGACCGGGTTGTTCTTGGTGCGGCGCGACAGCACCTGCACGACGCGGCGGATCTCCTGGTCCCGGCCGATCACCGGGTCGAGGCGGCCCTCGCGCGCCGCCGCGGTGAAGTCCGTGCCGAACTTCTCCAGGGCCTTGTACTGGCCCTCGGGGTCGGGTGTGGTCACCCGGCGTCCTCCCCTCGCCTTCGAGAAGGCGTCCTGAAGCTTCCTGGCATCGGCGCCCTGCCCGGACAGTACCTCGCCGGCCGCGCCGCCCTTCGCGGCGATGCCGATGAGCAGGTGCTCGGTGGACAGGTACTCATCCCCGAGGTCCCGCGCCCTGCTCTGCGCGTCCGCGATCACGGCGAGCAGCTCGCGGTTGGGCTGCGGCGGCGCGACCGTGGACCCGGTCACGCTGGGCAGTGACGCGAGCACGCGCTCGGCGCCGGAGCGGACGGAGACCTGATCGGCCTCGACGGCCGACAGCAGGTCGATGATGTTCTCGTTCTCCTGCCCCTCGAGCAGCGCGAGGAGCAGGTGGGCGGGGGTGAGGTCGGGGTGCCCCTCCCGTACGGCCCGGTTGCCGGCCGCGCTGATCGCGTCACGGCTCCTGTTGGTCAGCTCGGCGTCCACGGTCGCTTCTCTCCTCCTTGACGAGCGCTCTCTGCCACTTCTCCCAGTCCTGACTCAGTCAGCGTACACAAACTTGAGTCTATTCCACTCAAGGTCGGGGCGGGAGCTTTCCCGGAGAAGGGGGTTCGCGGCTCGCGGGGTGCCGGGCGGGTTAGGTTGCGACTCATGGCCACCACCACGTACGCCCTCGACCCGGGCGCCCCCGACGCGTCGTATCTCGGCTTCTGGCGGGAACGGCACCTGTGCACGCTGACCACCCTGCGCCCGGACGGCACCCCGCACGTCGTTCCCGTCGGGGTGACCTACGACCCGGAGGCGCGGCTGGCCCGGGTGATCACGAACAAGGCGAGCGCGAAGGCGGCACACGTCCTGGCGGTCGGCCCGCAGGGCGCGCCGGTCGCGGTGTGCCAGGTGGACGGGCGGCGGTGGGCGACGCTGGAGGGACGCGCGTTCGTCCGCACGGAGCCGGAGCGGATCAGGGAGGCGGAGCGGCGGTACGCCGAGCGCTACGAGCGGACCCCGGGACCCAACCCGTCCCGTGTGGTGATCGAGATCGAGCTGACCCGGGCGCTGGGGCGCGGCTGAGCGGCGCTCTTTTTCAGCCAGTGATCGAATCCGCTGATACCCGGAGATTTCCAGGGAAAACTACAGCGGCGTCACCGTGTTCAGGTCACGGTGACGCCGCTGCGGGGGGAAGCACCTGAGCGATCTGTTACGACGGGGGAATCGCGTCAGGCACTGCGGGGGGTGGCGGTGACAGTCCTGAGGACCGAGGGTTCCACCGCCACCTGGCGGTGGTCCCTCTGGTCCAGGTTCACAAAGATCATTCCGTAACGGACGGCACACCGTACGGGCTGCGGCGCCCCCCGAGGCCGCCGCAGACACCGGTACGCCCGTACGTCTCCGTCCTCGTCCCGCGTAACGACGACCGGCTCACCGAAGACGGCCACCATCAACGAGTCACCGCTGTGGGGGAGGGCGGTGACCAGGTCGATGAAGTGCCAACCGGAGCGGTAGGCGGTGGCCATCTCACGGCGAAAAGAACGGTCGTCGGGTGGAGTGGTCACGTCAGCCCCCAGAACTCGTTGCCGAATCCGCAGGAGTTGTGTTCACGGCCACCGCCGGCCACTTGCTGTCCGCTCGGTCGTCGACCTTCTTCTCCATCTGGCCGCTCAGCGCCACGAGGGCCACAGCGGCGGAGAAGGTGGCGACAAGTATCGAGCGAAGCACTCTCTTACCCATAGTCGGCTTCATCCTCACTTGAAGGTCCCCTCTTCCCCCCGTCGGAATACGACGATGGCTCATTCAGGCACGTCATGGCCACACAATCGGTGCATCATGTTCCTGCACGTTCAGGACCCTGGGGGGTGGAGATTTGACAACGAATCGGACTAACGAGACACATCCCCACGGGGTGACCGAGATGTGCGACGAAGGTGGCCGACTTTATGCGAGTGCCCTGCGCTCCGGCCGCATCTCCCGCGCCGACGCCGAACCGGCCCCGTGTCTGATGGAGTTCGCCCTGCTCCATCCCGATCCCGACGATCCCGACTGGCTGCGCCCCGTCCCACCGGGCATCGCGCTGGCTCGGCGTCTCGGTCCGCTCGAGCGCGAGATCGCCGAGCGCCGACGGCGGTCGATCGAACTGTCCGATGCATTCGAGCCGTTCCTCTCACTCAGCGCGCAGACGACATCGGCCACCCACGCCATCACGGTCCTGGAGGGCAGCGGCCGGATCAACACCGCACTCGACCTGGCCACGTCCCAATGCCAGGTCGAGATGCTCACCGTCCAGCCGAGCAACCGTTTCACGGAGCGGACCATCCTGCAGGGCCTGGAGCGTGACACGGCGCTGGTCGACCGCGGCGTGCGCATCCGCACCCTCTACCAGCACACGGTCCGCTACAACCTCGAACAGCTGGCTTACGTGGACCAACTCGCCAACGGCAAGGTGGAGTACCGCACGATCGACGAACTGGTGGAGCGCCTGATCATCTGCGACGAGACGGTCGCCTTCATCCCCACCCGGGACGATCAGCAGGTCGCGCTGGAGCTACGCCATCCGGGACTGGTCCGGTACCTGATCAAGGTCTTCGAGTTCATGTGGAACCGCGCGGTCCCGTTGAGTGCCGGCACCCCCTACGAAACGGCCCCCGACGGCATCACGGAGATCCAGCACTCCATCGCCAAGCTCCTCGTCGAGGGCCACGTCGACGAGGCCATCGCGCGTCGGCTGGGCATGAACGTACGCACCTGCCGCGCCCACATAGCCAAGCTGGCCACGGCTCTGGGCAGCGGCAGCCGGGCCCAACTCGGTTACCTCATCGCCCAGTCGGGGATTCTGGAGCAGGACCACTGACGGCGAGGGGACAAATGTCGTGACGTCGGCACCGCATCCGGACCACCGTCCGGAGGACCTGTGCTCCCCGGGCACGGCACTGTACGAACGAGCCCTGCGCCAGGGGCAGGTGGCCGCCCGGGAGGCCGCCGTCGCACCCTGCCTGGTCGACTTCGGCCTGCTGCACCCCTCGGTCGCCGACACGAGCCGGCTCGAACCGGTGCCGCCCGCCGCCGTCCTGCACCGGCTCCTGAGGGGCTCCGCCGAGCGCATCGCCGAGGAACGACAGCGCGAGGAACGGCTGACCGAGACGTTCGCGACGCTGATGCGCGTCGACGGACCGCGTACCGCCGGGCCGGACTCGCCGGTGCTCAGACTCCTCAGCGGTACCCGCCGGATCAACCAGGCCATCACCGAGACCATGGCTGAGGCGAGCCGGGAGCTGCTGTGCGTGCAACCGCACGCGGGCCTCGTCGGCCGACGCGTCGAGGAGGCCCGGGCCGTGTCGCTGGTGCGCGACCAGGCACTGCTGGACCGAGGTGGCCGCATTCGCACCCTCTACCAGCACACCCTGCGTCATGTGCCCTCGGTGCCCGCCTATCAGGAGCGGTTGACCGGCGACGTCGAGGCCCGCTCCCTCGACGAGGTCACCGCCCGCCTCGTCCTCGTCGACCGCCGGGTCGCCTTCATCCCCGCCAACGGTGACGCCACCCTCGCGCTCGAAGTGCGCCACCCGGCCCTCGTGGGGTACTTCGCCACCACCTTCGACCGGCTGTGGCGGCTGGCCACCCCCATGTACCCACTGACCGTCCGACAGCCGTCCGCGGACGGCGTCACCCCCCGGCAGCGCGCCATCGCCGGCCTCCTCGTCGAGGGTCACACCGACGCCGTCATCGCCGACCGCCTCGGCATGAACGTACGCACCGCCCGTGAGCACATCGCCAAGCTCGCCGCCACCCTCGGCAGCGGCAGCCGGGCCCAGTTGGGCTACCTCATCGGGCAGTCGGGAATTCTTGACCCGGAACCGTGAACGGCCCCACCACGGCGGTGCGCGGCGGCCCGTCCAGCCCCGCCTGGGCGATCCGCACGCCCAACTGCGTACGGCTGGCCGCGCCCAGCGTCTCCGACAGCCGGGCGATGTGGGCCCGGCAGGTGCGGACGCTGATGCCCAGCCGCTCGGCGATCACCGCGTCCTGGTGGCCCTCGGCCAGCAGCGCCGCGATGGACCGCTCGCGGTGGGAGATGCCCTCGATGCCCGTGTCGGGCAGCGGCGCGGTCAGCGGGATCGCCAGCCGCCAGAGCCGTTCGAAGACCGTCCCCAGGTACTCCACCAGCGCGGGATGGCGCAGTTCCAGCGCCATCGTGCGGTCGGCGTTGGCGGGCACGAAGGCGACCGTGCGGTCGAAGAGGATCAGCCGGTCGATCACCTCGTCCAGCGTGCGTGCCTCGACCGCGTCGCCCATCAGCTCCAGGTAGTTGAGCAGCCCCTGGCCGTGCCGGGCCACGTGCGTGTACAGGTCCCGCATCCGCACCCCGCGCCCGCGCAGTGCCAGTGCCCGGTGCAGCCCCTCGGACAGCTCGTGCTCGCGGCGGATGCCGCCCGGCTGGACGGTCAGCACCTCGGTGGTGCACGCCTCGGTCGCCTCGTCCATGGCCGCCTGGATGCGGGACAGGCCGTCCAGGACCCGGATCGCCGTGCCCTCCACGGTCGCGGCGGACACGCGCACCTGGCGGCCCAGCCCGGCGTACCGCTCGACGGCGGCCACCACCGAGCCCACCCGCCGGTGGCTCTCACTGACCTCGTCGTACATCCCGCGCAGCAGCCGGGTCATGACCTCCTGCGGCGCGGTCGGCACCAGGAAGTCCATGTCGTCGGGGTCCGGGTGCAGCAGGGCGAGCTCAAGCAGGCAGGGCACCGGCTCGGCGAGCCGGCGCGGCACCCGGCCCCGTCGTACGGCCCGGGAATACACGTGCTCGCCGGCCTCGCACAGTCGCTCGGCACCGTGTGGATGCTCCGCCGTCCCGTGCCCGGTCATGCCCCATCACACCCCCGGTCTCCGCGTCTTCCGCAGCGCAACTATGCGCGGCGCGGACCGGCTGTGCAACACGGCTCCTACCGGAGCGACCCCCGAAAACCAGCGGTTTCGACCGGTGTGCACCAACCTCCACTTGACGGACCGCAACGTGGCCGGAACCGACTGTTGAACCCGAACGGGTCCTACCAGCAGGGGAGTTACTTCAGAAGACCGATCGCCACGCAGGCCTCCCGGTACTTCGCGGTGCAGATGTCGGCCACCTTGTAGATGTCGTCATCGATGACCGTGTCCTGGATGTTGTTCTTCGTCAGGGCGACCACGGAGACCAACTGGGCCGGAATGTCCTTGTGGGTGGGGCTGCTGACCCGGTCCCGGGTGAGGGAGTCGAACTGGATGTCCTTGCCCTGGACCTTGGCGACCGCCATCTGGGCGGCGGTCTCGGCCTCCGTCGGGTAGGACTTGTACACGCTCATGTACTGCTCGCCGGTGACGATCCGCTGCACGGCGTCGAGTTCGGCGTCCTGGCCGGTGATGAACGGCAGGTCGGTGATGCCCGCCCTCTTGAAGGCCTTGATGACGCCGCCCGCCATGCCGTCGTTGGCGGAGTAGACGGCGTCGATTTTGCCCTCGCCGAGCGAGGCGAGCGCCTGGGCCATGTGCGCCTCGGCGTTCTCGGGCTTCCAGTCCTTGGTGTCGTAGGACTTGGCGATGGTGACCTTCCCGTTGAGCTGGGAAAGCGCGCCCTCCTTGAACTGCTTGGCGTTCGGGTCGGTGGGCGAGCCGTTGATCATGACGATCTTGTCGGTGGTGTCGACGCCGGAACCCAGCGCCTCGAGCAGGGAGCGGCCCTGCACCTCGCCCACCAGTTCGTTGTCGAAGGAGATGTACGCGTCGATCGGACCCTCGGAGAGCCGGTCGTAGGCGATGACCGGGATGGCCGCGTCCTTGGCCTTCTGCACCATGTCGGCGATGGCGTGCGAGTCGACGGCGTCGAGCAGGATGACGTCGACCTTGTTGTCGATCATCCGCTGCATCTGGCCGGCCTGCCGGCTCGCGTCCGCGTCCGCGTTGGCATACTCGACCTTACCCTGGTTCCGGGTCAGGGCCGCGACCTTCTCCTTGATGATGGGGTAGTCGAACTTCTCGTACCGGGTGTTGGCCGTCTCCGGCAGCAGCAGACCCACCGTCAGGTCGTTGCCCTTGGTCGGGCTCGCGTCGCTGCTGCTCCCCGACCCGCCGAGCGCCCCGCAGGCGGCGAGCGAGAAGGACAGCGTGGGCGCGACCACGGCTATGGCGATACGACGCATCGAGGTGCTCACTTCTGGTGCCTTCCGGACGTGGGCGCAGCATTGCGACCCAGGTGACTGAAAAGCCAACGCGGAGGCGACCACCGGCGTCAAGCGGAACCACTTAACGAGATGGCAACGCAACGCTCCGCTGTGCCTGTGAAGACCTTGCGGAGCCTTGCTGAATCGCCTCCAAACGCCCTTTACGGGCCCCGCACCCGACGGCCGCCCACCGCCGGGCCAAGATCCGTACAACCAACTCCCCGCCACGCGAGTCGTGGTCACGGGAGCCTTGCTCCGGCGTTCCCGTCACGACCAGAGGACCGAATGAAGCCAGCCGGCCGTACCACGGCCACGACCGTCGCGCTCACCGCCGCCTGCGGGATGCTCTCGGCGACCGCTCCCGCCTCGGCGGCCGTGAACTGCGCCTCGCCCGTCTACAAGCGGCAGTTCTATGCGAACACCACGTTCTCCGGCCAGCCGAAGAAGACGGACTGCGACAGCGCGGTCAACGAGAACTGGGGCACCGGCGCGCCCGCCAAGGGCCTGCCGAAGGACAAGTTCGGCGTGCGCTGGACGGTGACCCGGAACTTCGGCTCCGGCGGGCCGTTCGTGTTCGCGGTCGCCGTGCAGGACGGCATACGGGTGTACCTGGACGGCAAGCGCAAGGTCGACCTGTGGAAGAACGTGTCCTCGACGGTCAGCAGGACCGTCAACGTCACGATCCCCTCCGGCACCCACACACTGCGCGTGGACTACGTCAACTGGACGGGCCGGGCCAACGTCAAGTTCGGCTACGCGCCACGGACTTCGGCGAGCGTCGACAGGGCCAGGCCGCTCGCCCCGGCAGGCCTCTCCGTGTCGTACGACAAGAACACGGGCAAGGCCAGGGCGACATGGGCCAAGAACAAGGAGATGGACCTCGCCGGGTACCGCCTGTACCGGCGCCCCAAGGGCAACGGCGGCTGGACGCGCCTGACCACGACCGCGGCGACCTCCGCCACGGACACCCCGCCGCCCACCGGCCAGGTCTTCTCCTACCAGGTCCGCGCCTACGACAAGGCCGGCAACGAGTCCACCGGCGGCACCGACCGCCCGGTCACCACCGTCGACACGACACCGCCCGCCCCGCCCGGCGGCGTGGACCGGAACTGGACCTTCGGCCGGGTCACCACGGTGAACCTGACCTGGGACGGCAGTCCCGACCCCGACCTGGCCGGCTACCGGGTCTACCGGTCGACGAGCAGCCCCGTCGCCCCGACCGCCGAGAACCGGGTGGGCGAAACCGGGCCGACCACCCGCTGGACCGAGACACCGCCCCCCACCGGCGACTTCTACTACTACGTCGTCACGGCCGTCGACATCCACGGCAATGAGTCTGCGGCCTCCGGCACCGCCTGGTACCAGACGTACGACACCACCGCACCGACCGTCGTCCCGGAGGTGACGGCCGTCGACGGGGAGTACGAGGTGACGCTGACCTGGCCGTGGCAGTCGGACCCCGCCTCGCCGCTGAGCGGGTACGCGGTCTATCGCGACGGCACCCGGATCGGCAACGCGCGCTACGGCGACGACGGGTCGGGTTACTTCGTGGACACCTCGGTCAAGCGCTCCACGACGTACACCTACTGGGTCCTGGCCATCGACGACGCGAACAACGGCGGCCCCCTGGCACAGGTCACCGTCGACCACGTCGGCGACTACACCGCCCCCGCCCCCGTGACCGGCCTGACCGCGACGGCGGCCGGCAACGGCATCCTGCTCGAATGGGACGGCGGCACGGCCGCCGACTTCGACCACTACCGGGTCTACCGGGGCGTGTATGCCGACGGCCCCTGGACGTACACCGACATCACCAGGACCCTCGACGGCCACATGCAGCCCCGCAGGCTGGACCGGAACCTGCCCGACGGCGAGAGCCTGCGCTACGCGGTCGTCGCCGTCGACCGGGCCGGCAACGCCGTGGACGTCGCCTCGGCCCCGTCCGTCGCCGTCACCGAACTCGACCTGCGGCCCCCGCAGACCTGGCCGGACAGCTCGGACATCCTGTACACGAGGGCCGACAACCAGGCCGAGGGCAACTCGGTCCGCGTCTCGTACACCCCCTCGCTCGACCCGCGCGGCCCGGCGATCGGCTTCCTCGTCGACCGCTGGGATCCCGCGGCCGGCACCTGGGTCAGGATCACCGCCACGCCGGTCACCGGCACCCAGTGGTACCTCGACACCACGGCGCCGAGCGACACCACGGTCTTCTACCGGGCCACCGTCGCCTACCCGGACGGGACCGAGTCGGCGCCGGTGGGCACCCACGCGTTCACCTGAGCCGGGGCCGCCGGCGGCACGACGAGGGGCCGGGAGGCTGTACGGCCTCCCGGCCCCTCGTCGCGCTCGTGCCCGAGTGTGTCGTGCGCGGTCCGCGGCCGGATGCGTGTCAGTCCGGCTGCTGCCGCTTGGGCCGCCACACCACCAGCGCGCTGGTCTGCTGGACCTCCTGGTAGGGGACCAGGTCCCGGCGGTAGGAGGCGTGGACGGCGGCCTCGCGCTGCCGCATCGCCGCCGCGGCGCCGTCCAGCGCCGCCTGGAGTTCCGCGATCCGGGACTGGAGCGCGGTGACCTGGTTCTCCAGTTCGATGATGCGCTTGATGCCGGCCAGGTTGATGCCCTCGTCCTGCGACAACTGCTGCACCTGGCGGAGCAGTTCGATGTCACGGGCCGAGTAGCGGCGCCCTCGGCCGGCGGTGCGGTCGGGGGACACCAGGCCCAGGCGGTCGTACTGGCGGAGTGTCTGCGGGTGCAGTCCGGACAGCTGGGCGGCCACCGAGATGACGTACACCGGTGTGTCTTCCGTCAGTTCGTACGGGTTGCGACGGCGGCCGTCCATCTCACTCATGCTCCCTTCGCGGCCTCGAACAGCTCGGCCCGCGGGTCCTCGCCCGCGGTGGCCTCGCGATACGCCTGAAGCGCGTCACGAGCCTTCCCCGACAGGTCCTTCGGGACACTCACCTCCACGGTGACCAGGAGGTCGCCGTGGCTGCCGTCCTTGCGGACCGCGCCCTTGCCGCGGGCCCGCATCGTACGCCCGTTCGGTGTGCCCGGGGGCAGCTTCAGCGTCACCGGGGGACCGCCCAGGGTGGGCACGCGGACCTCGCCGCCGAGGGCCGCCTCGGCGAACGTGACCGGCACGGTCACGGTGAGGTTGTCGCCCCGGCGGCCGAAGACCGGGTGCTCCCCGACGTGCACCACCACGTACAGGTCGCCCGCGGGTCCGCCGCGCTCGCCCGGGGCGCCCTTGCCGCGCAGCCGGATGCGCTGGCCGTCGCTGACCCCGGCCGGGATGCGGACCTGCATCGTCCGGGACGACTTGGCCCGCCCGGAGCCCATGCAGACCTCGCAGGGGTTCTCCGCGATGAGTCCGCGGCCCTTGCAGTCCGGGCACGGGTCCGTCAGCGAGAATCCGCCGCCCGAGCCGCGCGCCACCTGTCCGGTGCCGACGCAGGTCGGACACACCCGCGGTGTGCCGTTCTTGTCGCCGGTGCCCGAACAGGCCTTGCACGGCTGCTGGCTGGACATGCGCAGCGGCACCGTCGCGCCCTCGATGGCCTCCGTGAAGCTCAGCGTGACCTCGGACTCGATGTCCTGGCCGCGCCTGGGCTGGGCGCGCGTGGTGCCCGTGCCGCCCCGGTTGAACAGGCCCCCGAAGACGTCACCGATTCCGCCGCCGAAGCCGCCGCTGCCGCTCCCGCCCTGGGCACCTCCGAAGAGGTCGCCCAGGTCGAAGTTGAAGGAGCCGCCGCCGGCGCCCGGTCCGGGGCGGAAGCCGCCGTTGCCGAACAGGGCGCGGGCCTCGTCGTACTCCTTGCGCTTCTTGGCGTCGCCGAGCACGTCGTTCGCCTCGGAGATCTCCTTGAAGCGCTCCTCGGCCTTGGCGTTGCCCTTGTTGGCGTCCGGGTGGAACTCGCGGGCGAGCTTCCGGTACGCCTTCTTGATCTCGGCCTCGGTGGCGTCCTTGGGGACGCCGAGGACCTTGTAGTAGTCCTTCTCGATGAAGTCCTTGGTGCTCATCCCCGACGTCCCTCCTCTCGTGCGTCGTCAGTTATTACGTCAGCCCTCCTCCGGGCCACCGCTCTCCTTGTCCTCGCCCTGTTCGGCGGCCTGGGCCGTGCCGGACTCCTCGGCCGGCTTGACCGTCTGCGCGCCGGGCTGGGGCTCGGCGACCGCCACCCGCGCGGGGCGGATGGTGCGCTCGCCGATCCGATACCCGGGCTGCAGAATCGCCACGCACGTCGTCTCGGTGACGTCCGGTGCGTAGGAGTGCATCAGGGCCTCGTGGATCGTCGGGTCGAAGGGCTCGCCCTCCTTGCCGAACTGCTGCAGCCCGAGCTTCGCCACCACGGTCTCCAGCGACTCGGCGACGGACTTGAAACCGCCCACCAGTTCGCTGTGGTCCCGCGCGCGGCCGATGTCGTCGAGCACGGGCAGGAGCTCGGACAGGATGTTCGCGACAGCGACCTCCCGTACCGCGATCCGGTCGCGATCGACCCGGCGCCGGTAGTTCTGGTACTCGGCCTGGAGCCGTTGCAGGTCCGCCGTGCGCTCGCCGAGCGCCGTGCGCACCTGGTCCAGCTGGGCCGTCAGCGCGGCCGACTGGTCCGCGTCACCGGCCGGGGCCGCGCCCTTGTCCTGGGCGGCGGCCGGCGCGGCGTCCTCGGGGGTGGTGCCGGAGGCGGCGTCGGACTGCGGTGGAGGCTGCGGCTGGTGTTCCTCGAAGCCGGGGGTCTCCTCCGTCACGCCGCACCGTCCTTGCGCTCATCGTCGACGATCTCGGCGTCCACGACGTCGTCGTCGGCCTTGGCCTGGCCCGCGCCGGCGTCACCGGCACCGCCCGCGGCCTGCGCGGCCTGGGCGTCGGCGTACATGGCCTGGCCGAGCTTCTGGGAGACGGCGGCGACCTTCTCCGTGGCGGCACGGATCGCGGCGGTGTCCTCGCCCTTGAGCTGCTCCTTCAGCTCGGTGACGGCGGACTCCACCTCGGTCTTGATCTCGCCGGGGACCTTGTCCTCGTTGTCCTTGAGGAACTTCTCGGTCTGGTAGACGAGCTGCTCGCCCTGGTTGCGGGTCTCGGCGGCCTCGCGACGCTTGTGGTCCTCCTCCGCGTAGCGCTCGGCCTCCTCGCGCATGCGGTCGACCTCGTCCTTCGGGAGCGAGGAGCCGCCGGTGACGGTCATCTTCTGCTCCTTGCCGGTGCCGAGGTCCTTCGCCGTGACGTGCATGATGCCGTTGGCGTCGATGTCGAAGGAGACCTCGATCTGCGGGACGCCGCGGGGCGCCGGCGGCAGACCGGTCAGCTCGAACATGCCGAGCTTCTTGTTGTACGCGGCGATCTCGCGCTCGCCCTGGTAGACCTGGATCTGCACCGACGGCTGGTTGTCCTCGGCCGTGGTGAAGATCTCCGAGCGCTTGGTCGGGATCGTGGTGTTGCGCTCGATCAGCTTGGTCATGATGCCGCCCTTGGTCTCGATGCCGAGGGACAGCGGGGTGACGTCGAGCAGCAGGACGTCCTTGACCTCGCCCTTGAGGACACCGGCCTGGAGCGAGGCGCCGATGGCGACGACCTCGTCCGGGTTCACGCCCTTGTTGGCCTCCTTGCCGCCGGTCAGCTCCTTGACGAGCTCGGCGACCGCGGGCATACGGGTGGAACCACCGACGAGCACGATGTGGTCGATGTCGTTGACGGAGACGCCGGCGTCCTTGATCACGTTGTAGAACGGCGTCTTGCAGCGCTCGAGCAGGTCGGCCGTCAGCTGCTGGAACTGGGCGCGGGTGAGCCTCTCGTCCAGGTGCAGCGGGCCCTCGGCGGACGCGGTGATGTAGGGCAGGTTGATCGAGGTCTCGGTGGACGAGGACAGCTCGATCTTGGCCTTCTCCGCCGCCTCGCGCAGACGCTGCAGGGCCATCTTGTCCTTGGACAGGTCCACGCCGTGACCGGCCTGGAACTGCTTGACCAGGTAGTCGACGACGCGCTGGTCCCAGTCGTCACCACCGAGGTGGTTGTCACCGTTGGTGGCCTTCACCTCGACGACACCGTCGCCGATCTCCAGCAGCGAGACGTCGAACGTACCGCCACCGAGGTCGAAGACGAGGATCATCTGCTCGTCCTTGTCGAGGCCGTACGCCAGGGCGGCGGCGGTCGGCTCGTTGACGATGCGCAGCACGTTCAGACCGGCGATCTCGCCGGCCTCCTTGGTGGCCTGGCGCTCGGCGTCGTTGAAGTACGCCGGGACGGTGATGACCGCGTCCGTGACCTTCTCGCCCAGGTAGGACTCGGCGTCCCGCTTCAGCTTCTGCAGCACGAAGGCGCTGATCTGCTGCGGGTTGAAGTCCTTGCCGTCGAGGTTGATCTTCCAGTCGGTGCCCATGTGGCGCTTGACCGACCGGATGGTCCTGTCGACGTTGGTGACGGCCTGACGCTTGGCCACCTCGCCGACCAGCACCTCGCCGTTCTTGGCGAAGGCGACGACGGACGGCGTGGTCCTGGCACCCTCGGCGTTGGTGATGACGGTGGGCTCGCCGCCCTCCAGAACGCTGACGACGGAGTTAGTCGTGCCCAGGTCGATGCCGACCGCACGTGCCATGGTGAATCCTCCAGCTGACTTGAGTGGAACGGACTCAAGTGTGCCCGAGGCTCACCGTCGGGTCAACAGACCTGAGCCGCATCGACTCAAGTCTTATCCATCCCTTATACGCAAGGGTGCTCTGACCTGCGGCGATGTGGATTGCCGGGGCGGAGGAGGCGGATATTCAAGTTGACGGCGAGGGACCTGAACGCCGGGTGCGCCGGTCTCCGCGTCGTACGGAGCCCTGCCGCGGGGGGCTCTGGGAGCCCCCGCGCCGGACTGCCTCAGGGCGCGGAGGACCCGGAAGGGCTCGGTGCGGGGACGGGCGCCGGAGGAGTCAGCGCGCACGCGTGGCGGTGCCCCGGAACCGGACGCGTCGCCACGCGCGCGTGTGGCGGCACCGGCGGCGCTCCGGGCGGTCCGCTCCTCGGGCCGCCCGCGGGTGCCGGGCACCCGGGTCTGCCCCCGGGTGCCCGGCACCCGGGACTGCGAGCGCGTACCGGAACCCGGGGCCTGCGCGCGGACGCTGTTGAGTTCGGTCGGCCGCCGCGGCGCGTACGCAGGCACCCGCAGCAGCCCGAGGACGACCGCCAGGGCCGCCCCGGCCACCCACAGTACGGCCGTCGGCTCGGCCCAGCCCGTGTGCACCAGCACCCCGACCAGGACCGCGGCGAAGGTGGCGAGACCGAGCAGGACGGTCGCGCCCGGCGGAGTCGGCCCGAGCCGGCGCAACCGGTGCGCGAGATGGTCGGGGCCGCGGCGCAGCAGGGGACGCCCGGCCAGCTTCCGCGACGCGAGGACCAGCACGGCGTCGGCGCTCGCCGTGGCGGTGAGCGCGAACAGCACCGCAACGGTGGAGACCGTGCCGTACCCGGTACGGGTGAGGAGGGCCGCGGAGGCGACCACGAAGCCGGTGAACAGCGAGCCGCCGGACCCGAACGCGACCCGCGCCGGATGCCAGTTGTGCATCAGGAAGCCGGTGAGGGCGGCGGCCAGCACGCTCAGCAGCACCGCGAGGTCGTCCATCACCTCGGCCGCCGCGCACACGCCCACCCCGAACGCGGTGAGCACTCCCATGGTGCCCGCGAGGCCGTCCGCGTGATCGAGTCCCCGGAAGGCGGCGGCCACACAGGCGATCCAGACCACGGCGGCGATCCCGGCCACCGGCCCGATCTCGTCGTACGGCACCACGCAGGCCGCCGCGAGGGCCGTACCGACGAGCAGGAACGGCGTCTTCAGCCGCCATACGTCCGCCGCGGTCCCGAGTACGGCGACCGCCGCGCCCGCGGCGAGCAGCCTGCCGACCCCGTCGCCCAGCGGGGCGGTACCGGTCCAGCCGCCCGCCGCGGCGACCAGGCAGGTGCTGAGCACCACGGCCAGGCCGCCGAGCAGCGGCAAGGGGCGCGCCCGCCTCCTGCGGTCGACGAGACCCAGCCGGAGCGCGAGCACTCGGAGCAGCGCCGAGAGCAGGGCGGCGAGGAGGAGAGCGGTGATGGCGGTGGCGATCCCGTATAGCACGGTTCTTAAATTAGGGGTATATGGGGCGATCGGGTGTGAATAACACGATCGGAACGCGACTGGATTCCCGGGCGGCCCCCAGGCACCCCCCGGACGGCCCTCAAGGTGCCGCTCAGCGACCCAGATCACCCCGCGCCCGGCTGCATTGCGACAGAGGATGGGGGTAGTCTCAGACGGACTACATAAGTTACCGCTCAGTAATCTCGAGGCCGCCTCAGGAGCCCCCATGCAACTCGCCGCGATCATCGTGTCGCTGGTCCTGACCGTGGTCGGCGTCGCACTGCTCGCCCGTGCCATCGGCCAGTTCGTCCGGTACTTCAAGCTGGGCCAGCCCGTACCCGCCGGCACCCGTACCGACAACCCCTACCAGCGCAGCGTGACCCTGGTCCGGGAGTTCCTCGGCCACACCCGGATGAACCGGTGGGGCATCGTGGGCGTCGCCCACTGGTTCGTGGCCGTCGGCTTCCTGACGCTGCCGCCGACTCTCGCACAGGCGTTCGGCCAGCTGTTCCGGGCCGACTGGACGCTGCCGGTCATCGGCGACTTCCTGCCGTTCGAGATGTACATCGAGTTCATCGGCGTGATGACCGTCCTCGGCATCGCCGTGCTCATCGCGATCCGGCTGCTGAGCCTGCCGTCCCGGCCCGGCCGCAAGTCCCGCTTCGCCGGCTCCAAGGCCGGCCAGGCGTACTTCGTCGAGTACGTCATCCTCACCATCGGCCTCGCGATCTACGTCCTGCGCGGACTGGAGGGCGCGCTGCACCACGTGGAGCACTACGAGGCCGGGTACTTCGCCTCGTACCCGCTGGTGCTCGCCTTCAAGAGCCTGTCGGCCGGCACCCTGCAGAACCTGGTCTACCTGACCGCGATGATCAAGATCGGCACGTCCTTCGTGTGGATGATCGTGGTCTCCCTGAACACCAACATGGGCGTGGCCTGGCACCGCTTCCTGGCCTTCCCGAACATCTGGTTCAAGCGCGAGGCCGACGGCGGCACGGCCCTGGGCGCCCTTCAGCCGATGACCTCCGGCGGCAAGGCGATCGACTTCACCGACCCCGGCGACGACGACGTCTTCGGCGTCTCCCAGGTCGAGCAGTTCTCCTGGAAGGGCCTGCTGGACTTCTCCACCTGCACCGAGTGCGGCCGCTGCCAGTCGCAGTGCCCGGCCTGGAACACCGGCAAGCCGCTCTCCCCCAAGCTGCTGGTCATGTCGCTGCGCGACCACGCGCACGCCAAGGCCCCGTACCTGCTGGCCGGCGGCGGCAAGTCGATGGAGGGCGAGGAGAAGGCGTCCGCCGAGCAGCTGAAGGACGTCCCGGCGGCGGCGCTCGCGGAGGCCGAGCGCCCGCTGATCGGCACGCTCGAGGAGAGCGGCGTCATCGACCCGGACGTCCTGTGGTCCTGCACCACCTGCGGTGCCTGCGTCGAGCAGTGCCCGGTCGACATCGAGCACGTCGACCACATCGTCGACATGCGCCGCTACCAGGTCATGATCGAGTCCTCGTTCCCGTCCGAGGCGGGCACGATGCTCAAGAACCTGGAGAAGAAGGGCAACCCCTGGGGCCTGGCCAAGAAGCAGCGCCTGGAGTGGACCAAGGAGGTCGACTTCGACGTCCCGGTCGTCGGCAAGGACATCGAGGACCTCTCCGAGGTCGACTACCTGTACTGGGTCGGCTGCGCCGGCGCCCTGGAGGACCGCGCCAAGAAGACCACCAAGGCCTTCGCGGAGCTGCTGCACATCGCGGGCGTGAAGTTCGCGATCATGGGCGGCGACGAGAAGTGCACCGGTGACTCGGCCCGCCGCCTGGGCAACGAGCCCCTGTTCCAGGAACTCGGCATGGAGAACGTCACCGCGCTGAACATGGCCTTCGGCGAGGAGACGGACGACGAGGGCAACGTCACCCCCGAGTCCAGGAAGCCGAAGTCGGCGAAGAGGATCGTCGCCACCTGCCCGCACTGCCTCAACACGCTCGGCAACGAGTACCCGCAGCTCGGCGGCGACTACGAGGTCATCCACCACACCCAGCTGCTCCAGCACCTGGTGGACGAGGGCAAGCTGGTCCCGGTCACCCCGGTCGAGGGCATCATCACCTACCACGACCCCTGCTACCTGGGCCGCCACAACAAGATCTACACGCCTCCGCGCGAGATCATCGGCAAGGTCCCGGGCCTCAGGAACGAGGAGATGCACCGCCACAAGGAGCGCGGTTTCTGCTGCGGCGCCGGCGGCGCCCGGATGTGGATGGAGGAGCGGATCGGCAAGCGCATCAACGACGAGCGCGTCGACGAGGCCCTTTCGCTGAACCCGGACATCGTCTCGACGGCCTGCCCGTTCTGCCTGGTCATGCTCACGGACTCCGTGAACGGCAAGAAGAACGACGGCAAGGCCAAGGAGTCCGTCCAGGTCGTGGACGTCGCCCAGCTGCTCCTTGACTCCGTCAGGACGCCGGTCGACCCGGCGGGCGAGGCGGCCGACGAGAGCGAGCCGGAGCCCGCGCCGGTGAAGTAGGCGGCCCGGCGGCCCGGCGCCCCCGCGTCCGACGCCCCCGTGTCCGTACCGGCACGGGGGCGTCGCCGTGTTTCCGGGAGCGCTACGCGCTCTTGGGGGCGGCCTGCTGCACGACCTCGAAGGACCACAGGGTGGAGCCGGTGGCCGCGGGCTTCGGCCGCTCCCCTCCCTCACCCCCGCCGGCGCCCTGGTGCGCGGCCTTCATCGGCCCCTCAAGCCAGGCCTGGAACGACTCCTCGTCACGCCAGCGCGTGTAGACGAGATAGGTGTCGGTGCCCTCGACAGGGCGCAGGAGCTCGAACCACTCGAACCCGTCGGAGTTCTCGACCCCGTGCGCCCGGGAGGCGAACCGCTTCTCCAGCGTCTCGCGCTGCTCGGCGGGCACGGTCAGTACGTTGATCTTGACTACGCTCATGGTCCCATCCTGCCCGGTGGCCCCCGGGCCGCCACTCAGCGCCTCCGTGGTCGTCCGTGGTCCGGAAAGCTCCGGCACGACACCTCGGAGCACCCCGTGAACGCCCCTGAGAAGAGCCCGGAACGCCCCTTAGGGGATGTCACAGCTCGGACCCAATGCCCTGCCGGAACACCCGGCCCCGCACGCGACTTGCCGGGCTCGGGTACGTTCGAGACGTGGCTGGATTCAGGAGCGGACGCGGCGGCAGGAACGACCGTGCCCCGCAAGCGCGGACCCAACGACCTCCGTACGGGCGGCAGGCGCCCCAGGCCCCCTCGTACGGCTATCCCCCGGCGCAGCAGCGGCCGCCGCACGGAGGCGGCGGCGCCCAGTGGCCCCAGGCCGGCGGCGGCTACGGCGGCGGCCAGGGCGAGCCGGAATACTTCGGCGGCTACCCGCAGGGCGGCCCCGACCCGTACGCGGCCAACAACCCAGGCCACACCCAGGCGTTCGCCGTCGGCGAGGACCCCTACAGCCAGTGCGGGACCTACCGCGCGGGCTCGGCGCCGGCCGGCCCGATCGGCCCGCGTCTGCACTGGACGGACCTGCTGCGGGGCATAGTCCTGTCCCCCAAGCAGACCTTCCTCCGGATGCGCGACTACACGATGTGGGGCCCCGCCCTCATCGTGACGTTCCTCTACGGGCTGCTCGCGGTCTTCGGCTTCGACGGCGCCCGCGAGGACGCCATCAACGCCACGCTCTCCAACGCGGTCCCGATCGTGCTGATCACCGCCGTGGCCATAGTGATCAGTTCCTTCATCCTCGGTGTGGTCACCCACACCCTGGCCCGCCAGCTCGGCGGCGACGGAGCCTGGCAGCCCACGGTCGGACTGTCCATGCTGATCGCGTCGATCACGGACGCGCCGCGTCTGCTCGTCGCCATGTTCCTCGGCGGCGACGCGGGCTTCGTCCAGCTCGTCGGCTGGGCCACCTGGGTCGCGTGCGGCGCCCTGCTGACCCTCATGGTCAGCCGCTCCCACGACCTGCCCTGGCCCAAGGCCCTGGGCGCCTCGGCGATCCAGCTGATCGCCCTGCTGTCGATCGTGAAGCTCGGCACGTTCTAGCGTTCCGGCCTTCCAGCAGCCCACCAGCACACAAGGGGCCCGGCGACGATGCGCCGGGCCCCTTGCTCGTCTCCTGCCGTCAGAGCTTGCCGCCGATCTCACACGCCCTGCACGGCGGCTGCCCGCAAGTGCACTGCATGACCGCCTCTACGACCCCGCGGTCGTGGTAGAGGCACTCGTCCTTGCAGGTGTGGCGCGGGATGAACCCCGCCGGGATCTCGCCGGGCCACGGCTCGTGACCGTCCCGGCAGCGGGCGAACCGCTCGGGGTCGGTGGAGTGCAGGTCGTGCATGCTCGACCGTGCCTTGTCCTCCAGCTCCCGCACTCGCTCCACCAGGCTCTTCAGCTCGGCGGCGATGCCGGCGTACTGGTCGGTGCCGGTCCTCACGTGCGCGGCCCGCAGCGCCATCGCCGCGTTGCCCAGAAACCTGCCGGCGTCCTGAAGGTCGGTCACGTGATGCAACTGAATGCCGTTCACGCCTCGTACCCACACGGCGTCCATGTTGCTCACCGATCCGCCCTCCTTGGTTTTCTGCGAGACAGTATGCGTGGCGCCGGTGCCTCCGCATAAGAAAAATCAATCTATTTACCGAAACTAAAGGTCTCGGTCGCCACCGTCCAGCAAAATTCGGAGTGAGTCGGCTCACTCCTCCCCTCACGGTGGATCTTCCGCTGGTTCCCCGCGGCACCCGGCTGATCAACGCGACCGCTCGATCATGCACTGATGCGCACACCACGGGCTGCCGGATCAAGAGAAGGGCAGGCGACGCCTCCCCGACTTGACACGCCCATTGACGAGACGTCTCCTTGAAGAGAGGAAACAGTTGCGGCGGTCGCTTTTCCAGCGCGCCGCGCACTCGGGTTCGTGAGCGTCCAGTGGTTTCCGGAGCGATAATGGCCACTTACGAATATCTGTGCAGCCATTGCGGCCCTTTCGATGTGAAATTGACGATCGGAACGGCACCCAAGACATATGGGTGCCCTCTCTGTGCGGACGCCGCGAGGCGCCTGTACTCCGCGCCCGGCCTGTCGACGGCCTCGAGCGCGTCCGCCGCCCTCCGCGAACGGGAGGAGCAGGCCCGTGAGGCCCCGGCAGTGGTCTCCGAAGTGCCGCCGCGCACAAGGCCGGAGCCGCGACCGCACCCCGCGCTCTCGCGGTTGCCGCGTCCCTGACTGTCTCCACCCCACGCGGAGTCAGGAGGTGCGTCCCGGTGGGAAATGTGGGACTCCTCTTTGTCGGTGCGGTGCTCTTCATGAATGGGCTGCTGCTTCTCGGCAAGGTCGACGCCCGGGCAGGAGCAGTGTTCAACCTATTCGTAGGCACACTGCAGGTAGTGACGCCGACTTACCTCATCTTCACCTCCGGCGGCGACCCCAAGAAGATCCTGGCGGCATCTGGAATCTACCTGTTCGCCTTCACCTACCTGTATGTGGGTATCGGCCTGCTCGCCGACCTCGACACCACCGGGGTCGGCTACTACTCATTGTTTGTGGCAATTGCCGCCCTGGGATATTCGTACGCCAATTTCCGACTCTTGAAGGACTACCCCTTCGGGGTCATCTGGCTCTACTGGGCCTTGCTGTGGTTCCTGTTCTTCCTGCTGCTCGGTCTCAAGATGGACCACCTCAGGATCTATACGGGCTGGATCACCGCGATCGAGGGCTGGGTCACCGGTGCCATTCCCGCGGGGCTGCTGCTCTCCGGCTACTGGAAGCACCCCACCGAGACGGCCATCGCCCTGGGGGTCTTCGGCGTGCTGATGTTCGTGGGGCTGTGGCCGCGCACCCGTCAATCGCCTCAGCCCAGCCAAGCCGCTCCGCCGGCCAACGGTGCGGGCGCTCCAACGTCACCGGATCAGAAGTGAGGAGCTGTCATGCCCGAAATCCTCTTCAGCGTGGACCAGAGCAAGTCGATGCGTGAGCAGGACGTTCCCGGACACAACAGGTGGCACCCCGACGTCCCCAGCGCCACCATGGTGAAGCCGGGAGCGGAGTTCCGCATCGAGTGCCGCGACTGGACCGACTGCCAGATCGGCAACAACGACTCCGCCAACGATGTGCGCGACATCGATCTGACCGTCCCTCACATGCTCAGCGGGCCGATAGGCGTGGAGGGCGCCGAGCCCGGCGACCTGCTCGTCGTCGACATCCTCGACCTCGGTCCCGTGCCGCAGCAGAGCGGGGACGCGGCCGGCCAGGGCTGGGGCTACACCGGCATCTTCGCCAAGAAGAACGGCGGAGGCTTCCTGACCGACTACTTCCCGGACTCCTACAAGGCCGTCTGGAACTTCCACGGCCAGCAGGCGGTCTCCCGCCACCTGCCCGGCATCCGCTACACCGGAATCACCCACCCCGGGCTGTTCGGAACGGCCCCGTCCGCCGAGATGCTCGGCCGCTGGAACGCCCGCGAGAAGGCGCTGATCGACACCGACCCGAACCGGGTCCCGCCCCTCGCCGTACCTCCGGACGCCAGCAACGCGCTCGCCGGCACGGCCACCGGAGACCTCGCCAACCGCATCGCCGCGGAAGGCGCACGCACGGTGCCGGCCCGTGAGAACGGCGGCAACCAGGACATCAAGAACATGACCCGCGGTTCGCGGGCCTTCTTCCCCGTGTACGTCAAGGACGCCAAGCTCTCCGCGGGCGACCTGCACTTCAGCCAGGGCGACGGAGAGATCAGCTTCTGCGGCGCCATCGAGATGGGCGGCTTCATCGACTTCCACATCGATCTGATCAAGGGCGGCATGGAGAAGTACGGCATCACCACCAACCCGGTGTTCATGCCCGGCAACGTCGAGCCGCGCTACACGGAGTTCATCAGCTTCATCGGTGTCTCCGTCGACCACGACACGGACACCAACTTCTACATGGACGCGACGCTGGCCTACCGGCGGGCCTGCCTCAACGCGGTCGAGTACTTCAAGAGGTTCGGCTACAGCGGCGAGCAGGCCTACCTGCTGCTCGGCTCCGCGCCCATAGAGGGACGCATCAGCGGCATCGTCGACATCCCGAACGCCTGCTGCTCGCTGTACGTGCCCACCGCCATGTTCGACTTCGACGTCCGGCCGTCCGCCGCCGGCCCGGTGAAGGCCGACCGCGGCCAGGCGGCGCTGACCAGCGCCTGACCGGACCACGCACAGGTACGGCCCCGCAGCACGTGCTGCGGGGCCGTACGGCGTTCGACGCGGCCCTACGGGATCTCTGCAGGTCAGCGCGGTACTGGCGCGATCGGACCGGGATCGAATCCGGGCTTCCCGCACAGAGGGCCGGCACCAGCGACGGCGGCCACGGCACGACGGCAGGCTCGGCAGCGGGCTCCTCGGCCGCGTCGTCCCGCAGACGGCCGTGCGGCGTGACCGGTCAGTCGCCTGCCTGCTGCCACGGTCCGAAGGGGCTCCCGGCGCCGGGCGCGGACTGCCGGATGACGTGCAGGGCGGCGTCCCGGCCCAGGGCGAGGACGACCTGGCGGCCCGCGCCGTCGAACGCCACGGTGGGAGCGCCGATGATCCCGAAACCGAGGTCGGACCAGGTAAGTCCGAGCAGCTGGTCCGGCCCGGACCAGGAGACGGTGCTGACCCCACCGCCCCCGTTGCGGACGGCCACGGCGATCCGGCCGTCCCCGCTGGTGGCCACCGCCACGCCGTCGGTTCCGGCCGGTCCGCCCAGCGGGGTGGGCGCGCTGGTCCAGGTGCCGTCCGCCCGCACGTACTGCGTGACCGTCCGGGTGGTGCCGGCCTGGTGGTAGAAGACGGCCAGCCGGCCGTCGGCCCTCCGGCCGGCCGTGATCGGTCCCGCGGGGGCGGGGCCGAGGAGGGCGCCGTCCTGGGTGAAGGCGCCGGACTCGTTCTGGCGCCAGTGGCGGATCCCGTCCTTGGACGGTGCGAACAGCTCAATCCGGCCGTCGGACGCCGTCGTGGCCGTCAGCCCGTCACGCACCCAGGTACCGCCGAGGTCCGTCCACGTCCCCGGCCAGCTCCCGTCCGGCCGCTGCGAGGTGGCGCTCACCCCGCCGCCGGCGTTGCGGACGAAGACCGTCATCCGCCCGTCCCGGTCGAGCGCCGGCGCCGGAGCGCCCACGTACTGCGGGTCACCCTGGTCCGGGTTGCCAAGCACCGTCCAGGCGCCCCAGGCACCGGAAGCGGTCTGCGCGACCGTGACGATCCGGCTGTCGCGCAGTCGGATGCCGAACAGGTGGATCAGGCCGTCGCGGTCCTTCAGCACGCCCAGCGTGGGGGCCATGGCCTCCCCGCCAGGAACCGCGGCCGGGCCCCTCCAGGCTCCGCCCGATTCCGTCTCCCGCCAGGCCTGGACGTGGCCGTCGAGGACCGCGAAGGCGTTCAGCAGGCCGCCGCGGTCCAGTGCGGACCAGGACGTGCCGCTCCACCAGCGCGGGTACTGGCGCCCGGGGAACATCGCGTAGAACGGGGGTTCCTCCGGGTTGGGCTGGGGGTCGAGGCGGCCGGAGTAGTGCTCGCCGGTGTGGCGGTCCGGCCCGAGGTACGTCAGGAAGGTGTGCTTCTTCTCCTCGGCGAGGGCGGGCGGGACGTTCTCCGGGTCGAGCCGGATGTTGTAGTCCCGGTAGTGGCGCAGCAGGAAGTGCCGGTTGCCGCCGGGCCCGTGGTAGCCGCGCGCGGCCTCGGCGACGAACCGGGCACCGCCGATGTGGTCGGAGTGGTCGCCGAGGTCGGTGGTGTCGCGCGAGTAGCCGTCCTCGACCTTGGGGTCCTGGGCCAGCACGACGGTGGGTTGGAAGTGCTGCATCAGATCGGTCAGCGAGGCCACCAGGTCGGCTCGGCTGAACTGCTGGTGGGCATAGGTGCGGTTGCACTTGCCGTCGACCGGCAGGCTGCCGAGGGTCGACTCCCGCAACGACTTCGCCTTGCCGAAGGCATACAGCTCGGCGAGGTTGGCCTGGCCGGTGCCCTTGGTCACCCAGTTCCTGTCGCCGCGGGCGTGCAGCCGCATGAAGACCAGCTTGACCTGGGGTGCCTGGTCCAGGGTGTCGACCTCGACGGTCTTCCCGTTACCCAGCTTCAGCGGGACCGCCGTCCAGGTCGGATCGGCGACGCCGGCCATCTGCGCGTGGGCGGCCTTCGCCCCGGCGTCCCGGCTGGCCGAGTAAGCGCAGGTGTCGGGGAAGCGGGGGTCGATCGTCTCGCCGCCGGTCAGGTAGACGGTGACGGACGGGTCCCGGTACTGCCGGGTCAGGTCGGGGTTCATGAACAGGATGTCGTCATCCTGGTGGGCGACGATCTGCATGAACGAGGTCTTCGACGCGGGGGCCGCGCCCTCCGCCGACCCGGGCGAGCTCTGGCAGGAGACCGCCAGAGCCACCACCAGGGGGACCGCCAGTACGGATCGAACCGGCTTGGGGAATCGCATGCTGTCACCCTGGAATTCCGACTGTAGTGCGTCAGGATGAACAGGGCTGTCACCAAGTCGTTCACCTGCAGGAACCGGGCCCCCACGAGCGCCGGCGGACTCTGGACTCGTGAGAGCGCGTCCAGGCGTGGAGCCGGACCCGCAGGGCTACGCGGACATCCAGGCGACCAGGCCGCAGACGCTGCCGTACAATCTCACGGTTTCCCCGGTCGGACAACTCGCCTGGATCGTCGAGAAGTTCAAGAAGTGGACCGACTCCGAGAACGTTCCGGAAGGCGCCGTCGACCGCGACCGGCTGCTCACAGCGCTTCCTTGTTCTCCTTGGGCGCCTCTCCCGACTTGTGTACTGGAGGCAAAACACTCCACGGGAAGTTGATCCAGTGGTCGGTGCGCTTCCAGACGTACTCGCACTTCACGAGCGACTGGGACTTCTCGTAGATGACGGCGCTGCGCACCTCGGCGACGGTGTCCAGGCAGAAGTCCCGGACCAGCTTGAGCGTCTTGCCGGTGTCGGCGACGTCGTCCGTGATCAGGACCTTCTTGTCGGAGAAGTCGATGACGTTGGGTACGGGCGCGAGCATGACGGGCATCTCGAGCGTGGTGCCGACGCCCGTGTAGAACTCCACGTTGACCAGGTGGATGTTCTTGCAGTCGAGGGCGTAGGCGAGCCCGCCGGCGACGAAGACACCGCCGCGCGCGATGCTGAGCACGATGTCCGGCTCGTACCCGTCGTCGGCGATGGTCTGCGCGAGTTCGCGCACGGCGACGCCGAAGTCCTCGTAGGTGAGGTTCTCTCGTATCTCGGTCATGTCGTGGGTGCCCCTCACACCTGCGTGCGGTGGAAGTTGACGTAGGAGCGGGAGGCGGTGGGCCCGCGCTGCCCCTGGTACCGGGAGCCGTAGCGTTCGCTGCCGTACGGGGCCTCGGCGGGAGAGCTGAGCCGGAACAAGCACAGCTGCCCGATCTTCATCCCGGGCCAGAGCTTGATCGGCAGCGTCGCGAGGTTCGACAGCTCCAGGGTCACGTGCCCGGAGAACCCGGGGTCGATGAACCCGGCGGTGGAGTGGGTGACCAGCCCGAGCCGCCCGAGCGAGCTCTTGCCCTCGAGCCGGGAGGCCAGGTCGTCGGGAAGCGTGATGACCTCGTACGTCGAAGCGAGGACGAACTCACCCGGGTGCAGGATGAACGGCTCGTCGCCCTCCGGCTCGACCAGCCGGGTGAGGTCGGGCTGCTCGACAGAGGGGTCGATGTGGGGGTAGCGGTGATTCTCGAACACCCGGAAGTAGCGGTCCAGCCGCACATCGATGCTCGACGGCTGCACCATGGATTCGTCGAAGGGATCGATCCGCACCCGCCCGGCGTCGATCTCGGCCCGGATGTCCTTGTCTGAGAGAAGCACGTAGCGAGGATACGCAAGGCGCGCGGAGCCCCCACAATCAGGACGACTCCACGCGCCGGTGCCGCGATGCTGCCGCTACCTCTTCTGAAGTGCCACGGGCACCGCACTGCGGAGCCTGGCACACCGTGGACACCTCATGAGCCGGCCGGGGCCGAGCCGCTCGGCCTGCTGCATCGGGAACGAAGCGGTGCTGAACACGTGCCCCTCGGCACAACGGACGACGGTGCGCTCCATCAAGTCCCTAAAGTCCCTTCCCCAGAACCGCGTCTGGCCTCTCGCCGCCTGACGACAAAAGCCACATTACGGGATCAAAGAGACGTGCCACCAGACGGCACTCCGGCCTCACAGGACCCCTCTCGCGCACCCCCACCGTACGCCCCAACTCCGTTCCCCCGCAGCGCCACTCCCCTCTTCGAACGCACGCCGGCCCCACGGCTCAAACACCGGGGGCCAGGGATGGGGTACAGTGAGCGCCGGACCCGAACTTCGGTCGGCGTCTTACGCGGGTGTAGTTTAATGGTAGAACATCAGCTTCCCAAGCTGAGAGCGCGAGTTCGATTCTCGTCACCCGCTCCAGCAGAAACCCCCAGGCCAGAGGCCCGGGGGTTCTTTGTTGTCTGGACCGGTAGGCGGTGTGCGCACCACAACCGCACCATTGGCTGAAGAACTGGCGGACCCTCACCACGGCCGACTCGAACGCCCGGCACGCCACCACGCTCGGCCCCGGCGGGCGAGCGCGGGCCCCGAGTGCGGTAACTGCTCGCCGGCTGCTCAGTGCGGACGTGCTCAGAGCCACTCCGCGGCCCGTCGGCCGTAAAGCCGCCGCTACTCGTTCACCAGCACCGGGATGGAGAGCACGGCGGCGGCGGGGGTGCCGTGGACGCCCTTGGCGGGGATGGTGAAGTCGATCCCCCCGTTCTCGGCCTGCGGGCCGGAGTGCTCCCCGTGGGCGTGGCCCTCCTCGGTGTGCTCGAAGGTGCCGGTGCCCAGCAGGCGGCCCTGGGCGTCGTAGTAGGCGGCACGCAACTCGAGGGCGATGAGGTCGCTGACGTCGGAGGTGACGACCAGGTGTCCGGTGACGGCGGCCGGTCCCTTGGCGAGGGCGAGCTTGGTGATCCGGACCCGGTCGGTGAAGGGCCCGTCCGAGATACGGACCTCACCGGGGGTGGCGGCGGGGCTGAGGCTGGCCGCCGGAGCGGGGGCGGAACGGGGCGTGGGCAGGGCGAGTTCGCTGGACGTGGCCGACGATGCCGTGCTGTGCGGCCGGCTGTCCTGGCCGTTGTCGTGGCTGTCGCTGCCGTTGCCGGTGCAGCCGGTGAGTGCGCCGAGCGCGAGGACACCCACGGCCGTGGCGGAGGCGACGCGGACGCGGATGCGACTGCGGGGGCTGGCGGGAAGGGGCATGGGTAGGACTCCTGGTACGTACTCGGGACGGTCGGCGCCCGGCCGACGGCTTCCGCGACCCTGGGCTGCCGGCACTGACCGGTCGGCCTTCGTCAGGAGCGGGTGCGGAAACCGGACGGGGCCGGGAGCGCGGTATGCGCTCCCGGCCCCGCGTCACGTGATCAGTGCTGCTTGGCCGGCTGCGAGCGGAACAGCGACGTGTACATCTTCCGGTACAGGTCGGTGTTGTCCTGGCTGGCGCCGAAGGCGTCGGCGCCGGGGCCGAAGGCGTAGATCGGCACGTCGGCACCGGTGTGGTTGCCCGACAGGTAGGTCAGCCAGAGGCTGGCCTCCGGGGAGCCGTCCTTGACGCCCGCGGGGTCGTCGGCGGTGCGGAAGGTGGCCGGGGCGAAGTTCTTCGCGTCACCCGCGCCGGCGCCGTTGACGATGCCGGTGGAGCGGGTCCGGTCCAGCACGTTGCCACCGGCGCGCGACGGCGTGGAGTTGTTCGCCGTGTTGCCCGAGTCGACGTTCACCGGAGGCGCGGCCGCCTCGGCGTTGGTGAAGGTGCCACGCTCGATGATGTTGAAGCCGGCGCACTCGTGGTCGGCGGTGACGACGACCAGGGTGTGGCCGTCCTTCTTGGCGAAGTCGACCGCGGCCTTGACGGCGTCGTCGAACGCCTTGACCTCGTCAAGGGTCTGCTCAGCGTCGTTGGCGTGCGAGCGCTTGTCGATCAGCGCGCCCTCGATCTGGAGCAGGAAGCCCTTCTTGGAGGCGCCGTCCAGCAGGGAGATGGACTTCTTGGTCATCTCCGCCAGGGTCGGCTCCTGCTTCTCGGCGGCACCCGCCGGAAGCTTGGCCTTGGCGTTCTCCACGGTCAGGTTGCCGCGGTTGAACAGGCCGACGACCTTGCCCTTCTTGACCTTGTCAAGCTCGGACTTGGTGGCGACCTGCTGGCTGGCGGCGGTCTGCTCGCTGAGCCCCGCGTCACCGAAGCTGCCGAGGACTTGGTAGCCCTGGGCCTTCATCGCCTTCTCGTCGTCCGGCTGGAAGCGGGACAGACCGCCACCGAAGATCACGTCAGCGACGCCGTTGCGGGCGATCTGCTGGGCGATCGGGGTGATCAGGGTCTTGTCGGCCGGCTTGTTCTCGTACGTGCCGTCAGCGTTCTTCGGCAGGCACGAGGCGTCGGAGTAGGTCGGGCCCTGGCAGCCGCGGAGCAGCGCGTGGCTGAACATGCCGGCCGGGGTGGCGTCGGTGATCTCGGCGGTGGAGACGTTGCCCGTGGCGAAGCCGGCCTTCTTGGCCTGCTCCATCAGGGTCGGCGCGGACTTCTCGTACGAGTCCACGCCGATAGCGGCGTTGTAGGTCTTCACACCCGACGCCCAGGCGGTGGCCGCGCTGGCGGAGTCGGTGACCAGTGCGGGCTGGTCGCTGCCCTTCTCGACGGCGTACGTCGAGACGGCGCCGTAGAAGGGCATGCGCTCCATGTTGAGCTTGCCCTCGGCGCCGTAGAAGCGCTCACGCCCGGCGGTGACGTGGGTGCGGCCCATGCCGTCGCCGAGCAGGTAGATGATGTTGCGGATGTCCTTGCCCTTGGCAGGGGTGTCCTTGGGCGCGGAGTTGGCCGCCGCCGGCATGCTGGCGGCCAGCGCGCCGGCAGTGGCGAGGACCGTCAGGATTCTGACGGATTTGCGCATCGCCGATGCTCCTCGATCGATGAGGCGTTCACGGCTCCTCTTGTGGCAGCCACGAACGCGCCCGGCGGGATACCGGGTAAAGGCACGCTAAAGGCGGGTCGTGAACCGGCTGCCACCGCTGGGTGTACTGAACCCGAACGTGCCCGAGGAATTGTTGAGGCAATGCACGTATGTGTCCTTATTCGATATAGCCAGGGCTCAGGCACATCGTCGTGACGGTCCCGCTCCAGCGGAGAGAGCCCCAGACCAACGGTCCGGGGCTCCTTCGTCGTCAGCGGGTCTGCGCCCACACCACCAGCAGACCCACTACGGCCGTGCCCGTCCCGTAGCACGCGCCCCGGAGGAACTGGTCGGCCGCGATGCGCCGACGTCGTGAGATCCACCGCGCGACATCACACGTCACTCGGCCGCAGCGCACCCCTGTGGCGGACAGCCGTCGTGCGATGGCCCCCCGTCGGCCCGGGGATGTCGCTTTCTCCGTGGAACACCCTGCCCGGGCGGACCGTACTTTCATGGCGGTAACACCTGCCTTTCCTGGCGTTGTGGTTTTTCTCCGGGCGGCCGGGCGTGCTCGCTCGGGTCACGCCCGGCCCAAGTGGCTACGATCGGCACTCCGTTGGGGCACGCGGGAGAGCGAGTATCACCGTCCGGCGAGGGCCGGGGCCGGGTGGACGGCCTGGGCGGTGCGGAGCTGCCGGAAGGTGACCCGGCCGTCGGCGTCGACGCGGGTGCCGTGCACGGCGGGTTCGGGCAGGCTGTTGTAGTGGAAGGGCGTGGAGAAGTAGTAGGCGCCGGTGTCCGGGACGACGACGAGGTCGCCGACGTCGAGGAGGGGCAGCGCACGGTTGCGTGCCAGCAGGTCGCCGGCGAAGCAGCACGGGCCCGCGATGTCCTGTGGCACGGGCCGGCCGTGCTTGGCCCGGCCGCGGGGGTCGTGGGCCTCGATCCGCAGGGGCCATGCGTCGGGGGCGAACACTGTCCGTGTGGCCACCTGTGCGCCGGCGTGGGTGATCGCGACGGGACGTCCGCCGACGGTCTTGGTGTACTCGACGTACGCGGCGATGAACCCGTTCTTGGCCAGCACGGAACGGCCGAACTCGGTGATGATCTCGTACTCGCCCGAGAAGAGGGCCGGTGCGTGCTCGCGCAGGTGGTCCACGTAGGTGTCGAAGCCGGGCGTCGTCTCGTCGCTGTCGAAATTGACCGGCAGTCCTCCCCCGATGTCGATGCCGGTGACCTGCCGGCGGCCGAGGTGGGCGTTGATCTCCTCGGCGAACTCCACCGCCTTCGCGATGCCCCGGGCGATCAGGTCCAGGGGACAGCCCTGCGAGCCGACGTGCGTGTGCACCCAGGTGAGCCAGGGACGGTCCCGGTACGCCTGGAGCAGTCGTCGCCGGTTGTCCTCGTCCTCCAGCGGAATGCCGAACTTCGAGGTCGCGGTGGCCGTGCTCATGGCGGTGATCGAGCCGGCACCGATCTGGGGGTTGATGCGCACGCCGATGCGCGAGTCGGAACGGCGGGTCGCCAGGATCTCGTCCAGCCGCGAGAGTTCCTGGAAGTTGTCCGCGTTCACCGCGACCCCCAGGCTCAGTGCCCGGACCAGTTCGGCCCGTGTCTTGGCAGGGGAGTCGAACACGATGTGTGCGGGTTCGAAGCCCGCCTCCAGCGCCTGGGCGAGTTCGCCGGCACTGGCGACCTCGCAGCCCATGCCGCTCAGGCGCAGTTCCTCGAGTACGGGAACCAGGCAGTTCGCCTTGGCCGCGAACGCGTGCAGGATCCGGAGGGAGTTGGGGAACGCGCTCCGCAAGGACGTGACGGTTTCGTTGACGCCGTCGAGGTCGACGAACCCGGCCAGTACGGCCGTCTCGGGTTCCAGGAGTCCCTGCTGTACGGCTGCCCGCAGAATCCGCTCACGCCGGTCGGCCTTGTCAGAACCACTCATCGTGCACCTTCCCCGAGCCGAGGTCTCACCGCCCACGGCTGCCGTGGGGCGGACCACCAGACTCTCGTCGCAGCGGTGCGGGTGTCTTCGTCGGGAGTCCCGGTTTTCCGCCGCGCGGATCTCACCGGGGAGCGAAACCGCGGACGTGCCACAGCCGCCATGGTGCTCGGGCACGAAGAAGCGGCCCTTTCTTCGTGGCGGCGCCCGCATGCTCACGCCTCCCGGCCACCGCGCTCGAGAAGGCGCAGTTGCAGTTGGGCGAGGAGCCGGGCGTCCGGACTGCGGAGGTCGAGCCCGGACACCTCGGTGAGCCGGCTGATCCGGTGCCGCAGGCTGTTCGCGTGCACACCCAGCGCCCGGGCGGTGTCCGGCACGTGACCGAAGTGGTCGAGGTAGGCCCGCAGGGTCCGCACCATGGTGCCTCCGCCGTGCCCGGCGTCGAACGCCACCAGACGTGCCACCGGTGTCTCCGGTGCCAGGGCCGGCCCCGTCAGCGTGTCCAGCATCTGGTTCAGGGCGATCGTCTCGGCCACCTCGCTCGCGAAGGCGACGGTGCGGTGCTCTCCCGTCGAGAGCAGGGCTCTCAGTGCCAGGTCCGCCGACCGGCGGGACTCGGGCAGGTCCGCCAGGGTCCCGACCACCGTGCCCAGGCCGATTCTCGCTTCCGGCCCGAACGCGTCGGCCACCTGCCGGACCAGTGACTTCCCCAGACGTGCGACCTGTTCGACGGCCCGCTGCCTGTCCTGGTGCAGCGCGCCCACCAGGACCAGGGCCCCCTGGCCCACCGGCACCGCCACCGGCGTGAGGTCGTTCGCGCCGCAGTACACCGCCATCAGGGCGCACAGCCTTCCGGTTTCCTCCCCCTTGCAGGAGGCTCCGGGGCGTACCGCCAGGACGGCGCAGTGCCCGTGCGCCGGAATTCCGGTGCGTTCGGTCAGTAGGCCGGCGGATCCCCGTCCGTCGAGCAGCGCACGGGCCGCGTCCTCGACCAGCCGGGCGTGCGTGCGGTGCGACCGGTGGTGCAGCAGATGTACGGCGGCCACCCGCGCCGCCGACCGCAGTGTGTCGGAGGCGTGTGGCGGGAGGTCGCCGCCCGCGGCCGCCACCCAGATCGATCCCAGGATCTCTCCGCCTGCCCGGACGGCCACCACCAGACGTTCGGGATTCTCCCCGTGCGCCGGCCGGTGGATGACGTCCCCTGAGCCCCACAACGCCCGGAAGAACCCGGCCTCCTGCATGGCGGCCACGCGCCACTCCGGCACCCGGCGGCCGAGGATCGTCAGTCGGCGTAACTCGTCCACGTCCTCCTTCGTGGACGAGTACGCCAGGACCCGGGACTCCACGTCCTCGATCGTCACCGCGCCACTGACCAGGACCGCCACCGCGTCGGCCAGTCCGTTCAGGTCGCCCGGCGTCACAGCCGGATCGGCGGGGACTCCGGACAGGACCAGACCGGCCCGCAGCGCGCCGATCAACTCGACCCAGTGGCACCACGCCGTCCGGAAGAGCACCGTCGTACCGGCGTCCTCGGCGGCCGCCCGCAGCGCGTCCGGGGGCCGCCCCGACCTGCCCGGCCCGAAGACCAGCGCGGCCGCTCCCGATCCAGCGGCATCGCGCACGACGTCGACGGCGGCGGCCGACTGCGGATCGATGCCCACTGCCAGCAGCACCTGCCCCCGCGGCGGCCCCGACTCCAGCGAGTCCAGCACCGTGATTCCCTCGACCACGCCCCCCAGACCACGTGGAGCCGTGCACAGCTCCAGCGCACCGGCTCCCATGACCGACAGCAGTCTTTCCAGCGTCGGTCCCGCTGCGGCGGCGTCGCCCTGCCCGGCCGTTCCGCTCAGCACCATCCGGCCCCCCTCATGGCGATGCGCTGTGTGACGGTGAGTGTAGGAGGAGTCACACAAATGACGCGAGGCGTGTGCACGCAAGCCGGCCACCAGCCCCCGCGCCGAGGCCGTCGGCCACGCCAGGCGGTCCCGGCATGTGCGGTCGCGATGGACACTCCGGATCGGCGTCGGCGCGGGCGTCGCGTGCGGTAGACCGGCGGATCCGCACCGCCGCTCGCGCTCACACCTTCTCGGCCGGCACACGCGAATGGCGGGCAGTGAGCAGGCCGATGTCCTCGACATCGGAGGTCGGGATGGTCACCCGGCGGGATGCTGGAGCGCGGTCGCGCACAGCATGGCGTCGATGGCGTACCTGTGGCCGTGCAGCCCGCAGTGCGCAGCAGGGCGGGCTGCAGCCTGCGCCACGCCCTGCGTGACCAGCTCGACCCGAAGCCGGGAAAGGGCCCACTTCAGCGCGGCATCGTTGATCCTCGGACGGATGACCTCGACGAGTACGGCAGCGGAGGTGAAGACCGGCAGATCGGCGTCACGGCGCCACCTCCGAGGTCCTGCCCCCTGGCACCGGCCAGGCACTCCAGTGGTACGGCTCAGAAGCCGGTGCGCGGGCTCCGGCTGTTTCGAGTGTGGAGGCCCTGTGGAGTGATCCACAGGGCCTTCGCCGTCCAACGGTCAGACGTTGCCCGCGGCCTTGCGGCGGCGTACGGCGAGAACCGCTCCGGCGCCGAGTACGACGGTGACGGCGCTCGCGAGAGCGAGCGGCGCCATCGCGGAGGACGCACCGGTCGCGGCGAGGTTGCCGCCGGTGTCGGTTCCGGTGGGCGTCACCTGCACCGGCTGCTTGGACGTGCCGCCCTGTGCCGAGGGGCCCGTATCCGTGCCGGGCTTCGCACCGTCCGGCCGCTTGTCGTCGTCCTCGCCGGGCCGGCCGGGCTCGGCTTCGTCGACCGGGCCGGTCTTGCTGCCCGCGGGCAGAAGTTCGAAGTCGTAGCGCTTCATCGGGCCCAGGACGCAGGGGTTGTACGCGTCGGAGGCGTCACCGGCGAACAGGGCGAAGGCGTCGGCGGCCTGGGCCGCGGAGTCGACCTTCATCCGCAGCTTCACGTCGTTCTGCTCGCCCGGCTTCATGGTGTCGGTGCGCGCGATGTGCTCGGGACCGTCGCCGTTGAGGGCCTGCCAGCCCGAGCCGTTGGACCATTCCACCTCCAAGTCGCTCTTCTCACCGCGGTGTTCGTCGGTCACATGGAAGAACACCAGGGGGTCCACAGTCAGCGTGCGCTCGGTGCCGTTGGTCACGCGCAGGGTGAAATCGACGGTGGTCCCGGCAGCGACCGCGGACGGCAGCCCCACCGCGAGCGAGGTCAGCCCGTCCTCACGGACGCACTCCTTGGCGGTGGCGAGTGCTTTTTCGGCGGCCTCCTTGGCCTTGAGGGCCTCCTTGGGAGCGTCCTGGACCAGGCTGTACTCGCGGAAGGCCGCCACCCTGGCGTCGTCCAGCGCGGTGCGGGCCTCCTTCGCCGCGGCGTCGGCGCCCTGCTTGGCCTCGACCGCCTTCGCCAGATCGCTCTTGGCGGCTTCGAGGGCTTGCTCCGCCTCGGCCTTCTCGGTGTCGCTCTGGGCCGCTTCCAGCTTGGCCTCGGCGTCCGCGACGGCCTTCTCGGCCGCGTCCTTGGCGCCGGACGCCTCCTTGGCCGCCTTGTCCGCGGCGATCGTGGCCGCCTTGAGCGGGTGCGTGTCGGAGTCCAGGGAGTCCAGGGCGGCCTTGAGCTTCTTCTGCCCTTCCTCCTTGGCGGTGACGGCTTCCTCGTACGCCTTCTGCGCGTCGGAGGCGGCCTTCACCAGTTCCGCGTACGTCGGCTGGTTCTGCGTCTGTGCCGCGGACGTCCCGGCGGCGAGTGCCGGAGTGGCGGCGAAGAGCACAACCTGCGTGGTTGCCGCGACGGCGACGGCCACGGCGAGGGTACGGCGAAATTTCACGGGCGCCCTTTCTTGGTCGGAGACGAAGGAGAACGGCCACCGGAAAGCGCACATAGGGCAGCCTGGATACCGGCGAGTGTATAAGCCAAGTAAAGGGCGGGGTGGTGTTTTTCCGTCCGGCGCATCCCCATGAGGGAAAGCATCACGGATGAAAGGGGCGAATGAGGATGGTTGTTCAGGACGCCTGCATTTCTCTGTGACTTATATCACTGACACGCAGCGAGCGCTGACGAGCCGTGGCAGCCACGGGTGTTGGCGGGCGGATCTCCGTGGCCGGGTCCAGAGGATTGGCTCCCCTGCGGTACGGATCCCTACGCCGTCTCCGTAGAACGAGACGCTCCGCACGGAGTGTGGATTTTGACATGCCGAATCGTGGGGCTTTCTCGCCGGCGCCGCTCATGAGGCAGAGAACAAGCGTGCCGCGGCGCGCGGGATTGGATTTCTCCCGGGAATTTCAACGGCCACCGGAAGCGCTTCCGGGAAGGACCGGGCGAGTTCCTGCACGTCCCGGCCATGGGCACAGCAGCGGCAGGTGATCAGATGTCGGGCCGGCCGGGCTCGGGGCGGGGGGCTTCCAGGCGCAGGACCAGGGCGCGCAGGGCGCGGAGTTCGGCGTCCAGTGCCTGGGCGCCGGCGCGGGTGAGGGCCACCCAGGTGCGGGGGCGCCGACCGGCGTAGCCCTTCTCCAGGGTGATCAGCTCGGATTCCTCCAGCACCTTCAGGTGCCGGGAGAGATTTCCGTCGGTGACGGCGAGTTGCTTCTTAAGGAAGCCGAACTCGACCCGATCGGCCTCTCTGGCGATGGTGAGGATGCCGAGCCGCACGCGCTGGTGGACGGTGTCGTCCAGCGACTGGGTCGGATGGAGTCCTTCCTGCTCAGCCTGCGCAGCGGTCGAGTCCCCGACGCTCATGAGGCAACCGTACCCGCGTCGACGGAGCCGGGCGTGGCGCGATGACGGGCCGCCGCCCGCTCGACCACGCCGGCGACCAGCAGGATGGCGGCGAGCAGGAGCGCCTTGGCCTGCGGTCCGTCGATCCAGCCGGGGTGGGCGGGGTTCTGCCAGAAAAGCCACCCGGTGCCCCAGGAGGCACCGAGGTAGGCGGTGAGCAGCAGGCCATGAGCGATGCCCGCGGCCGCGGCGATCCAGCTGCGTTCGGCCATCCCGAGGGCGAGCAGTCCGATACCGACCAGGTACCACGGTGAGGCATAGCTGTTCTCCAGCAGGTGGACCTCCCAGGGCTGGCGCCTGGCGAACAGCAGGGCCATCAGGGCGCCCGTGATCACCACGGTGACGATGGCGGTCGTACTGATCCACACGCCACGGCGGGGGACGACACCGCGAGCCTCGCCGCGCAGGCGGTACCAGCGGGCGAAGACGAACCAGGCCAGGGGGAGAAGCGCGAACCACACGCCCCAGGCCACGAAGCGCAGGACGGCGCCGTCGAACTCGCCCCTCAGACAGGGGGTTCCCGGTTCGTGGACGACGCACAGGCCGGTCAACTCGGCGTAGGCGAAGGCCGGATAGGAGTTGATGCTTCGACCGTGGGCTCCGAAGTTGAAGGCGTACCGGGCGATCGGAGCGGCCGCCAGCGCCAGAAGACCGAAGCCCAGCAGGGAGACCCACGAGCCGTTCATCTGCGCGCGGGTACTGGCCCGCAGGCCCTCCGTCGCCGCCAGCAGGCCGGCCGCGCGCGCCCTCGGTTCGGATCCCGTGCTGCTCAGCGACGGTGTTCCCATTCCCACGATGTCCCCCCTGCGGTCGCGCTTCGAACAGCGCTGGGCAGCAGACCGCCGGTCGGCCCGCCTCCACCCCAACTACTCTGCAACGCAAAGTACATGGCGTGCAAGAGCCCACGTTCACTCACGCAGGACCAGCCGGGGCTCTATCGGTACGTGGACGACCGCGAGGAACTGGAACGGCTCGTCGTCGAACTCGTACTCGCCCGCGTGGACGTCGAGCCGCCGGGCCCCGCCATGCCGTGGCGCGAGCGGATCGAGGTCATGGTGCGGCGGCTGCGCGACGCCGTGGCGGCCCATCCGGCGATCGTCCCGCTCGCCATCTCCCACCGGCACCACTCGCTCGGGGTGCTGCGCTGGTCGGAGGCCGTGCTCTTCGGCAGCCTCGGTGCCAGACGGCTGTCCGAAGGCGGCCTGAAGGCCCACGGCACGCCTGACGGCACGCGCCGTCCGTGCCGACGGCGATCGAGCCGTGCCCGCCCCGGAACACGCCGTGCCCGTCCTGGCCGGACCGCTCGGCAGAGGCCGGGTGTGACGGGATAGGGCCGCCATACGCTGAGGCAGTCGGAATGAGCAGCGAGGGCGTCGGATCCGTAGAGCGAACGAGTAGCAAACGCATGGGATGGACACGGGTATGGGCGACCGACACAGCGGCGGTGGGGGCGTGGACCGCCGACGCGCCGGCATGAGCGGCCGCGGGCCCGGCGGCGACGGTGACACCCGCGCCGCCGCGCTGGAACCCGCCCTCCGCCGCGCCCTGTGCGCCGAGGCTCTCGACGTGTCGGCCGAACAGCGGGCCGTGGCCGCCTTCCGGGCCGCCCGGGAGGAAGGCGTCCACCAGCAGGCACGGGTGCGGACACGGGACGACTGGCGACCGCGGCGCGTCCTGGGGCGGCGTTCGGTGCGGGCCGCCATCGCCGTGTTCTTCGCCGGCCTGACGTTCAGCGGCGTGGCGATCGCGGCGATCGGCTCACCGAAGTCCGACGGGAGGGCGGGGGACGACGATCGCGCACGGCGGCATCCGTCGCCCACCGCTCCCCAGGCTCCGTCGCCCGACCGGTCGCCCACACCGGCATCCGCCGACGCCGCACCGTCCGGGCCCGCCTCCCCCACGCCCGTTCCCTCCGTGACCCGGGACCGCCCGCCGACGGCCAAGGACATCCAGGCCCGCTGCCGCGCGTACGCGGCGGTGAAGGGCAGCGGCAAGGCGCTGGAGTCGGCGGCCTGGAAGCGGTTCATCGAGGCCGCCGGAGGCGGGGACAACGTCGACGCCTACTGCGCCGACCAGTTGGCGCAGACCGAGACCGGCAACCCGGGCAAGGGAAGCGGCTCGGACAACGGGAACGTCCCCGGAAGCGGGAACAGCCCCGGGAGCGGAAGCAACCCCGGCAGCGCGAGTGACCCGGGCAAGGAGAACGGACAGCCGAACGGCAACTCGGCCGTCGGGAAGACCGCGAAGAACGAGAAGAACGGACAGGCCACTCCACCGGGCCGCGCTCCCGAGGCCGGTGCGGCGAAGACCGGGCAATCCGGCACGTGAATGCTTGGAATCGCATGGAATTCCGCGGAATCACTGGGAATGCGGCATGCGAGTTGTGACGCACTGAGTGACGCGATGAGTGCCTTACTGCACAGTTGTGTCGACTTCGTGTCAGTGCACCGGGACCCGTGACATTCGGCGCTCCCGCAGCGCTGAACCTAGTGACCCCGGGCGGGGTCAGGCCGCCTGCTCTCCGGGGGGAGGTACGCGGGCGGCATCGAGCAGGGGCAGACTCGTTCGCACCCCCCCGTGGCGGGTCTGCCCCTGCTTCACCACTTGGCCGACGTTCATCACTCGGCCGGCCCGGCGGCCGCATGAGCCCGCCGCCGGAGCGTTCCCCGTGGATTCGCCTGGTCGTGGCGCTGCCGAGCGGGCTGGGCTGGATGGCGGCGAGCGCCAGGACTCCCTTGGCCACGACCGCCCGCCCTCAAGAGGCCGCGATCGGCCCGGCGGCAATTCGACGGCGCCTGAAGCAACCCGATCTCCAACTGCTACCGTCTACCAATCTGTAGACGTTCATCCCTCGGACGGCCAGACTTCACGAGGGTTCCACTTCTGCGTCCGCGTGTGTTCACACGCGTTCCCCGGAGCGCTCACGCACGTGGACCCATGGCCCGGAGATCCACCTGATGACGACTTCCTCCCCGCCCGCCACGGGGCTCGACGGCGCGGCCATCGACGGCGGCCTCTACACCGACGTCACCAACTTCGCTCGGGACACGCACTGGCTGAACGAGCCCGCCGCGCTCTTCTCCGACCTCGGCATGGGCCTGTTCGCGCTCTTCCTGCTGGTGGCCTGGTGGCGTGCCCGGCGCCAGGGGAACACGGTCATGGCCGCCGTACTGGCCACGCCGTTCGCCGTGGTCCTGGCGTACGTCGTCAACAGCGGGATCAAGAACGTCTTCGAGGAGCCGCGCCCCTGCCGGGCCCTCCCGCACGACTTCCTCATCGAGGCGTGTCCCCCGGTCGACGACTACGCCTTCCCCAGCAACCACACCACCGTCGCCTTCGCGTTCGCGGTGGCCCTGCTCTTCATCAACCGTTGGCTGGGGTCCATCGCCCTGCTCGCGGCCGTGGCGATGGGGGCCTCGCGCGTCTACGTCGGCGCCCACTACCCCCATGACGTCGGCGTCGGCGCCCTGGTGGGGACCGTCGTCACCCTGATCGTCGTGCTGATGGCGCGCCGGTTCGCCCCGCCGCTGGTGGAACGGCTGGGCGCCGGGCCCCTGGGCCCGCTGCTCGTCGCCCGGACCGCGAAGCGGGCCCGGTCGACGGCGCGCACGGGCCGGGCGGCGGCGCGGGCCCGGATCTAGTGCTGCGACCGGAAAGGTTCACCGGCTCGCGACGCCCGGCACGGCACTAGTGCCGCGGCAGGCAACGTTTGCCCGTGAAGGAGCGGCGTCCGGTGCGTGCTCTGGGGGTACCCCCTGCTCGAAGAGCTTGGGGGAGTGCCGGCCGGAAGTCCTCGTACTGGACGTACTTGGGCTCTAGCCCCCACCCAGGCAACGGCGCCTCTCGTCGGATCAGGAGCGGACCGCCTGGCCGGCCCTGGCCCAGTTCGCGTGCAGCTTGTCGAGGTAGGACCGGGCCTGGCTGCCGGGGGTGGCCCCGCGGGCGAAGGCGAGCATGTTGCCCTGGCCGGTGTTGTAGCCGAGGGCCAGCAGGTCGCTCCTGCTGTACGGGGCCGGCCAGTGGGCGGGCAGCACGGCCGCGAGGTCGTGCAGGTACCAGGCCGCGGCCTCGATGGCGAGGTCGCGGTCGTCGGGCAGTTCGTCCCAGGAGCGGTTCGCGAAGTCACGGTCCTTCTTGGTGGCGTCGAAGGTCGCACGGTGCATGTTGGCGATGCCGAAGGCGGCGTCCGGCTTGTACTTCTGCCAGGCCCGCTCGAGACCGGGCTCGTGGGGCTTGTACGACTCGTTGTAGAGGATCGCCATCAGCAGCCGGGCGCTGACGCCCGCCTGGCCGGCCCTCCGGCGCACCTGGGCCGCGTGGTCGGCCGGGTCGTACGGTCCCGTGGTCGCCGTCGCCGAGGGTCGCGCCGGGCCGGAGGGCGGGGCCGGGACCGCCGGCGCGGGCCGGGGAGCGGAGCCGGAGGGCGGCCCGCCGACCGCGCGCACGGCGATGTAGCAGGCGGCGGCCAGAAGCACCACCGCCGGCCAGCGCCGGCGCGACCGGGCACCGGTCATGTCCCGCCCTCTCCGCCCCGCTCCCCGGCCCCGGCGGAGCCGGTCACTCCTCGTAGTAGTTGTTGATCACCACGTCCGGCTCGTCGTCGTCGAACGCCTCGTTCAGCAGGGCCCCGCCGACCAGGCCGGCCGCGCCGGCGCCGATGAGCGCGCCGGTGCCGAAGCGGCGGCCGCCCTGCTGCTGGTCGCCCTGGGGAGCCGGGTAGCCCTGCTGCGGGTAGCCCTGCTGCGGGTACCCCTGTTGCGGATAGCCCTGCTGGGCCTGGGGATACCCCGGGCTCATCGGCTGGGGCGGGGTGTAGAACGGCGGCGCGGTGGTCTGGACGCGCTGCGCGCACTCGGCGCACGCCTGGACCGGCCGGGGCACGCCCCACTGCGGGTACCAGTTGACGCTCGTCGTGCCGGGGCCGTGGCCGGGGTCGAAGAAGCAGGTCATGTCGGGACTCCTCGTGGGGTGCGGCGGTGCGGCGACGGTCCGCGGCTGGGGGGACACCAGGGTCGGTGTCGGCGTCACGGGGCCGGCGGGCAGGGGCGGGGGCGCGGGCACAGGGGCCGGCGGGGGCGTGGGCACAGGGGCCGGCGGGGTCGTCCCGTACGCCCCCGCACCGGGGTCCGGGACGGACGAGGCCGGGCTCGGGTCCGGGTCGGCCGTCTCCCGCAGGACGTCCACGCCGTAGTCGGCGGCGATGCCCGCGAGGCCCGAGGCGTACCCCTGGCCGACCGCCCGGAACTTCCACTCCGCGCCTTGCCGGTACAGCTCGCCGAAGACCAGCGCCGTCTCACCGGCCAGGCCGCCGGCCGCCAGGTCGTACCGGGCGAGTTCGGCACCGCCCTCCTGGTCGAGCACGCGGATGTGGGCGCGCTGCACCTGGCCGAAGGACTGCCCGCGGGCCGCTCCCTCGTAGAGCGAGACCGGGAAGACCACCTTCGTGACCTCGGCGGGCACACGGGTCAGGTCGACGCCGATCTCCTGGTCGCCGCCACCGACGGGGCTGCCGCCGCTGTGGCGGACCGAACCGTCGGGGCTGCTCAGGTTGTTGAAGAAGACGAAGTGCCGTTCGGACAGCACCTTGCCGGACGCGTCGCACAACAGCGCGCTGGCGTCCAGCTCGTATCCGGCATCCGCCTGCCAGCCCAGCCCGACCGTGACCGCCCTCAGGCCGGGAGCCTGCTTGCTCAGCGAGACGTTGCCGCCCTTGGTCAAGGGCACACTCATCGAACTCCTCCGCAGCTTTTCCTGTCCCCCGTGTTCATGGAGGTCAACGCGCGTGCCCTCCTCGGCAGTTCCGGGGTTGCGCAATAATGAAAATATGTGGCTGGATGCGGACCGGCCAGGCAACCACGGGCGCCGTACCTCGCGTCCTGGCCATAGCAGGCATCCGGAACCATGCGATCGGGTAACCAACACTCCTGGAGGACAGGCGACGTGAGCATCATCGGCTGGATCATCCTCGGACTGCTAGCCGGGGCCATCGCCAAGATCCTGCTGCCGGGGCGGGACCCGGGCGGACTGATCGGCACGACTCTCATCGGCATCGCGGGCGCGTTCGTGGGCGGGTGGCTCTCCGCCAGGTTCCTCGACCGGCCCGTGGAGAGCAACTTCTTCGACCTCTACACCTGGGGCGCGGCCATCGGCGGCTCGCTCGTGCTGCTCATCGGCTACCGCCTCCTGTTCGGCAACTCGCGGAACTGATCCGGCGGCACCGCCCGAAAAGCACTCACTCCTCCTCGGCCGGCGACGGGCACCGGTAGGCGTGGGCCCGGCGGCGGTCGCGGCGGACCAGGACGGTCGTACTGGCCGCCACGATCAGCGTGGCGGTGCTGAGCGGGACCAGGAAGGGCGTCATCAAGGCCATGGCCGCGATGACCGCCGTCATCGTCTGCATCGTCGTCACTCCTCCTTTGCGTGCTCGGCCGCGTGCCGGGCCCGGGAGGCGGTGCGGCCGGTCAGGGCGGCCTCGATGGCACCCATCCGGTCGGCCAGCAGGGCAAGAGCGGCGGTCGCGCGCGCAAGGGGATCCCCGGCCGGGCCGCCGAGGGCCTGCGCACGGACGTGGGCCGACTTCAACTCGGCCCAGCGAGTCGCCTGTCGCGCGGTCAGGGTGCCGCGCAGTTCGGCCAGTTTCAGCAGGTTGGCCTCGGCTCCCGTGGTGAGGGTCTGCGCCTCGGCGGTGAAGTGGTCGTCGAGGACGGCGGACAGTTCGGCGCCGTTCATGACGGGCCGCAGCCGCTGGGCGATCTTGTTCATGGTGCGGTAGGAGCCCTGGAGCCGGAACGGCGGCTCGGTGCGCGTCGCGTCGGACTGGGCGGCGGAGGCGATGTAGGCGGCGTTGACGGCGAGGACCGTCTCGCGCGCGCTGAGCAGATGGCGCAGCACGGACACGATCTGCTCGACCTCGGCGGGCGCGTAGGGGTGCCCGAGCCGGTCGGCGCGGGCCGCGGGGTCGTTGCCCGCGAGCCGGAGGAACAGGTCGAGGTCGCGGCGGTCGCGGCCTGCCAGTGGGGCCAGCACCGGGTTCGCGGTGAGCGCGTTCTCCAGGAAGCTGAGCGCGAAGACGTCCTCCTTGCCGGTGAGGACGTCGCCGAGGTTCCAGACGTCGGCGCGGTTGGCGAGCATGTCGGGGACGCGGAAGCGCTCGCCCGACTCGGTGTACGGGTTGCCGGTCATGCAGACGGCGAACCGCTTGCCGCGCAGGTCGTAGGTGCGCGCCTCGCCGTTCCGGACGCCCTCGACACGGCGGGTGGCGTCGCACAGCGGGATGAACTTCTGGAGCAGCTCCGGTGAGGTGTGCTGGATGTCGTCCAGAAGCAGCAGGGTGTTGTTGCCCGCCGCCAGCGCGAAGTTGATCTTCTCGATCTCCTGGCGGGCGGTGGCGTTGGGGGCCTCGGCCGGGTCCAGCGAGGTGACGGCGTGGCCGAGCGCCGGGCCGCTGATCTTGACCAGCATCAGGCCGAGGCGGTCGGCGACGTACTCCATCAGCGTGGTCTTGCCGTAGCCGGGCGGCGAGACGAGCAGCAGCAGGCCGCCGGTGTCGGTGCGCTTGGTCTCGCCCGCGGTGCCGAGCTGGCGGGCGAGGCTGTCACCGATGAGCGGCAGGTAGACCTCGTCGATGAGCCGGTTGCGGACGAACGCGGCCATGGAGCGCGGGCGGTGGTCTTCCAGGCGCAGCCGGGCCCGCTCGGTGTCGACCAGGGCGGTGCGGCGGCGCTGGTAGGCGCGGAAGGCGGGTGCCTCCCGTGTCTCGAAGCGTTCGGTGCGGGCCAGGAACTCGTCGATCCGCAGGGTGAGGTTGCGGCCCTCGACGCGCGGGTGGGTGCCGAGCAGGCCCTCGACCGTGGTCACCGGGGAGACCTCGGACTCGTAGCGGGGCAGGTCCGGGCACAGCTCGGCGGCCACCGCCTCGGCCAGGTCACCGGCGGTGGTCTCGGTACCGGTGGAGGTGACGTACGCCGACAGCCACGCCTCGGCCAGCTGGCGGCGCGCGGTGAGGTCGTCGAGCGCGGCCAGGTCCTCGTCGTAGGCGGAACTGCCCACGGTGCGGCGGAACTTGTCGAGCAGGGTGCGGGTGGCGGCGCTGATGACGAACCCGTCGGGCCCACTCGTCAGCTCCTGGAACAGATACGCCGCGGCAGCGGGTGCCAGGTCGCCCGCGCCCAGGGAGGCCGGTCCGTGGCCGCCCGGGGCGGCCGGCCAGGTCTCGAGGGCCGCCGCGAGTTCCGCCGCGAGTTCGGCGATGGCGGGGGACGGGCCGAAGGCGTCGCGGGCGCGGGCCAGGGAGGCCGCTCGCCGGGTCCACGCCGTACGGGCCCCGGCGGTGGTGCCGTGCGCCCAGAACAGCTGGGCGGCGGCCCGCGCGGCGGGTTCGTGGCGCAGGGGTCCGGCCTGCTCGTACAGGGGGAGCAGGGCGGTGAGGATCGCCGTCGCGTCGTGGTCGTGGACACCGCGCTCGTAGCCCTCGTCGTACGCCTCCTCCGCGGCCTCGCGCACCAGGGCCGGCAGGTCGGCCTGGGCCGGCGCGGCCGCGCCGTGGCGGCGCAGCAGCCGGGCGGCGAGGTGTTCGGCGCGGTAGACCTCGGGCGACTCGGACGGCAGCCGCCGGTCCCAGTACGGGCGTGTGTCCGCGAAGCCCGGGTCGGTGACCGGGGCGCGGTAGTCGGTGCCGGACAGGGCGAAGGCGAGGCCGTCGCCGTGCGGGACCAGGGTGAGGTCGAGCGGCCGGGTGGTGACGGCGAAGCGGTGGGTGCCCAGACGGAGGGTGCGGCCGCCGTCGGCGTACAGGTCGGTGCGGTCGCGCAGTGCGCGGGCCGCCTCCTGGCGGGCGGACTTCAGGCGGCCGCTCAGTTCTTCCGCCCGTACCGGGTCGCCGAGTTCGCGCAGTTCCTCGGCGGTGCGGCGGGCCTTGGCGACCAGCGGGTCGGAGGCGAAGAAGGTGCTGACGGCGTCGGCGTCGGCGAGCGTGGCCGCGCGCCGGGCGATCGTCTCCAGCACCCGGCCCGCGGACGCGGCGAGTTGCTCGGCCCGGCGGGCGCGGGCGTCCAGGAGGCCCTGCTTGCGGCCGGAGAAGGCCTCGTAGATCTCGGTGCGCTTGTCGGTCAGCTCGCCGAGGAAGTCGTCGAACTCCGCGAAGCGGGACTCCAGGTTCTCCAACCGCACCAGCATGGAGGCGAGTTGCTCGTCGCAGGACTCCGGATCGTCCGCGGACGCCAGCGCGCCGGTGACGGCCTGGCCGAGCAGCGCGAACTCGGCCGCGAACTCGGCGCGTCCCTCCTGGTCGCGCAGTTCGCGGCGGCGGGCGTCGAGCAGGGCGCGGGCGCGGTTGACACCGCCCAGCACCTCGGCGATGCGTTCCAAGACGGAGGTGCGCACGGTGGCGTCGCCGATGTCGAGGCCGGCGACGACCTCGGTGACCGTGCGCAGCGAGCCGGCGAGGTCGTCGAGCCGGCCGGCGACCGGTGCCGCCTCGGCGACGCTGCCGATCGACTCGGCGTCGGCGGCGAGGCGTTCGACCTCCTCGTGGTGGTCGGCGAAGGCGTCCTCGCGGGCCAGGAAGGCGACCGCCCGCTGCCCGAACGTGGCGAGGTCGGCCTCCGCCTCGGCGGCCAGTTCGTCGATGCGGGCGGTGTCGGCGTACCGCATCTCCTTCAGGGTCAGCAAGTGGCCCTGGGACTGCCTCAGTTCGCTCAGGCCGCCGACCCAGGCGGCGGCCCCGCGCGGTGCCTCGCCGCGCAGCCGGCGCACCACCGCGGCGAGCCGGCCGGCGGCCGCTTCGAGCGCGTCGGCGGCCTGCCGGGTCAGCGCCTGTACGGTACGGAACTCCTCCAGCACCTGCTCGGCGGTGGCCCGTACGGCGTCCAGCGGGGTGCGCAGGTCCCCCAGCTCCTCCTCGCCCAGCCAGTGGTGGCTGTCGAGGGCGCGGACGCAGGCGGCGGCCAGTGCCTCGTACACCTCGGCGGTGGGCGTGGTCTCGGCGACGGCGCGGCTGATGGACAGGCAGTCGGAGATGCCGCGTACCAGGTCGGCGTTGCCGACCCGGCCGAGCAGTCCGGTGCCCGTGGATCCCGCGTGGGTGTCGGAGACGTAGGGGGAGCTCCACAGCTGGAGGGGGTGCACACGGCCCGGCTCGTCGGGGCCGGCCGAGGGGTCCGTGCGCAGCGCCATCAGCGTGCCGTCGTCGAACAGCGCCCAGCCGTGGCAGGACAGCGGGGTGGCGACCTCCTCGCGGATGGTGTTGTACGACAGCAGCAGGCTGCGTCCCTCGGCGGGCGCGTGGAAGGCGTACAGCACGTCCTCGCCGTAGGGCGAACGTACCTCGCGCTCGAACTCCAGGCCCGCGCTGTCCAGTTCGTAGGTCTTGTGGGCGCCGGTGGCCAGGCAGTAGCCCCCGGGGAACACGATGCCCTGGTCGTCGGGCAGGCGGCGGCAGGCCTGCCCGATGCCGTCGAGGCGGACCACGGCCCTGGTGAGGGTGTGGAAGACGAGGTAGCGGTGGGCCTGCTCCTTGTAGGGGCGGATCCGCAGCAGGATCAGCGGGCCCACGCTCGCGTGCGCGATGTCCGCGTCGGCGAGGGCCTGCAGCGGCTCGTCGACCGGCTCGCTGTGGATGCCCTCGTCGGTCTCGGTGTCGTCCTCCGTTTTGACGGTGAGGTGGCCGCCGATGGTGGAGACGAAGATCTCGCCACGCACGGAGACGTGCGGGTGGCGGCCCAGGACATGGTCCCCGCGACCGGTCGTGGTCCACTCGAAGTCGTGGGACGACGGCGGCACATGGTCGCGTTCGCCGCGCCCGTCCACGAACGCCGCCCGGCCGTCGGCGGTGAGCGTCCAGCGCAGCACCCGGATGTCGCCGGCCTTCTCGCCGGTCCGGAAGACGGCCAGCAGCCGGCCCTCCACGCGGCGCAGGCTCAGCAGCCGGGCCTGCCGGTAGTAGCGGTGCAGGGCCCCGAACTCCCGCACGAAGGCGGGGTCGTCGAGGAGTCCGGGCACCGCGTCCTCGGGCAGCCGGTTCAGTTCCCGGTCGTACAGCGCGAGGACGTCGCCGACCTCGGGTTCGGGCCGGTTGCCGTTGTATCCGAACAGCAGGCGGTCGCCGACGGCCACGACGTCGCGGGGCACGCTGGGGTGCTCGGTGCGCAGCCGGCCGGTACCGGTGAGGTCCAGGCGCGTGGCGCCGAACTCCTCGGCCCGTCGGGCGTTGAGTCGCTCGGCACCGCGGGCGAGCTCGGCGGCCTGCGCGGTCAGCCGGTCGCGCAGCACCTCGTACGTTCCGGTGTCCACGGAGTCGTACGAACCCGTCTCCAGGGCGGTGGCCATGGGTGGTGCGTCCCTTCGCGAAGAGGTGCGGGCCCGGGGCCCGGCCCGTCCGGCGGATCAGGCCGGCTCCCGCCGGCGGGGGCGTCCCGGCCCCGTGATTCCGGCGTGATCCGTGGGGCGGGCCCTCAACCGCCGCCCCAAGGCGGCGGCTTGGGGCCCGCCCCACGGGTCGTCAAACCCGGGCGGTGCCGTTGAGGGCGGTGAGCGGGGTGTCGGCGAGGCCCAGCTCACCGGCGCGGTCGAGGAGTTGCTGGAGCTGACCGGCGTTCGTGCCGCCCGACTGCATCATCTTCATCAGCAGCGCGGAGACCGTCAGGTTCTTGACGTCGGCCGAGTTGACCTGGCCGAGGATCCGGGCGAGGTCGTCGGGGAAGCTCGACGAGCCGTCCAGCCAGGGCGCCGCCAGGGCCTGCGCCGTACGGGAGTTCTCCACGAAGCCGTCGACGCCCTTGCCGAACGAGATGGCACTCATCAGACGGTCGAAGAAGACCGACTCGCCGCCGACGATGTCGATGTCGGCGTGCTCCAGGCCGGTCGCGATGACCGTGGCCTGCGCCTCGGCGACCTGCCGCTGCGCCTCCAGGCCGGCCAGCCGGATCTCCTTCTCCGCCTGGAGCCGCAGCCGGTACTCCTCGTGCTCGCGGGAGGCCTCGTCCAGGGCGGCCATCGCGGCCGCCTTCTCGGTCAGGCCCGCCGCCTCGGCCTTCAGCTTCTCGCCGATCGCGGCGGCCTCGGCGAGCGCCTTGGCCTGGGCGCCCTCGGCCTCCGCGCGCAGCCGTGCCTCGGTGCCCTGGGCCTCGGCCAGAGCCTTGGCCTGCAAGGCCTCGGCCTCGGCGCGGCCGGCCTTCTCGATGACCTCGGCCTCCTGCTCGCGGACCTGGATAGCGGCCAGTCCCTCCGCGGCGGCCTCGGCCTTGACGGCCTCCGCCAGGCGCAGCTTGGCGCGCGCGTCGAGGTCGGCGGTCTTCAACCGGGCCTCGGCCAGGGTGAGTTCCTCGGCCGCGCGGTGGGTGGCGGCCTGCTCGGCGGCCTCGGCGGCCTTGATGTCCTTGACCAGCTTCTCCTGCGCCTCCGCCTCGGCGGCGATGATCACGGCCTGACGCTCGCGCTCCGCCTCCTCCACGGCGCGCAGCTTCTTGATGGACTCCTCCTGCTCGGCGACCGTACGGTCCACCGCGACCCGCTCGCGGACGACCTCGGCGATCTCCCGCTTCTCCGCCTCGACCTCCTTGTCGGCGGCGATCCGGGTGAGCTGGGTCTCCCGCTCCCGGGCGATGACCTCCAGGAGGCGGTCCTTCTCGATGCGCTCGTTCTCGATGGCGATGACCCGCTCGCGGTTCTTCGCGGCGACCGCGACCTCACGGGCCTGGTTCTCGCGCTGGACGCCGAGCTCCTCCTCGGTGTGCAGGAAGGCGCTCTGTGCGCGCAGCCGCTCCTCCTCCACCACGCGGGCGGTCTCGGCCTCCTCGCGGGCGCGGGAGGTCTCGATCTCCCGCCTCTGCTTGATCTCGGCGTCGGCCTGGCGGCGCTCCAGCTCCAGGATGGCCTCGCGCGCGTCGACGTTCTGCCGGGTGATCTCCTTCTGCTCGGTGCGCTGCGCCTCGTTGGTGCGCACGTGCTCCACGGCCGTCAGCTCGGTGATCTTCCGGATGCCCTGGGCGTCGAGGACGTTGCCCGGGTCGAGCTGGGTCAGCGGCGTCTGCTCCAGGTAGTCGATCGCCGCGTCCTCGAGGTGGTAGCCGTTCAGGTCGACACCGATGACCTCGATGATCTGGAACCGCAGTTCCTCACGCTTGGTGTAGAGGTCGGTGAAGTCCATCTGCTTGCCGACGGTCTTCAGCGCCTCGGAGAACTTGGCGTGGAACAGCTCCTGCAGCGTGTCCCGGTCGCTGGCGCGGGCGGTGCCGACGGCCTGGGCGACCCTGACGACGTCCTCGACGGTCTTGTTGACCCGTACGAAGAACGTGATGCGGATGTCGGCGCGGATGTTGTCCCGGCAGATGAGCCCCTCGCGGCCGGTGCGCGTGATCTCGATGGCCTTCACCGAGATGTCCATGACCTCGGCCTTGTGCAGCACCGGCAGGACGACCTGGCCGGTGAAGGTCACGTCGACCTTGCGCATCTTGGAGACGATCAGGGCCTTGCCCTGCTCCACCTTCCGGAACAGCCGGGAGAAGGTGAACAGCACGAGGAGTACGAGGAGCAGGCAGGCCGCGACGAGTGCGCCGATGACATCCATGGCATACGTCCTTGACGGTAAGGAACGGTGAGTAAGGGAGAGACCGGGTGGCCGGGTCCGGCCCCCGCCGTGTCCCGGCGGCTGAGGCGGCGGGCGGCGGGCGGCGGGTGCGCCGCGGAATCGTCGAGCCCCCTCTTCCCCCTGCGACGCACCGGGCGGCGGTACTTCCCCCCTGCCGGCCCCGGCACCGGACATCTGCCGGTGTCCGGCACCGGAACCGTCCGCGGTGCTCCCCTCGCAACATGATGCCCGACCGGGCCCACCTCGCACATTGCCGGTCTCCGGCAGTGTTCGGCGGTACTTCCTGCCGGTGACCTGACAGTGCAGCATCAAGACCGGGAAGCCGGGCTCGGGAAGCCGGGCTCGGAAAGTCCGGAAAGTGCCGCCCCTCTTACGGGCGGTACCGGATACGGCACGGCGCGGCCCGCGGCCGCCGGCACCCCGCGATCACGAGGATGGCGGCCAGCGGGGGGCCGTGCGGGCCCAGGCACTGTCCCAGGCGGCCAGGTTGCGGCGGCGGACCAGCAGGCCGGCGGCGCCGTACGCCGCGGCGCCGGCGACCGGGACGGCCAGCGCGGCGAGGATCGCCCAGCCCGTGCTGTGGCTGCGGACCTGGGCCGTGGTCAGCGGCGGCTCGGTGATGCGTCCGTCGGTGTCGGCCCATATGTCGACGGAGCTGCCGGCGGGCAGGCCGGGCTCGACGTCGGTCCTGTCGGTACGGGCGAGCCCGCCCGGGTCGGTGAAGCGCACCGGTACCGGGTAGCGGGTCTTCTTCGCCTCCTCGGAGCCCGGCTCGGGATGGCGGGGAGCGGCGTGCAGGAGGACCGCGGTGGTCTGCCGCCGCGTCTTCTCCTGGTGCTCGGCCGCCTGCTCGTAGTGGCGCAGGGCGGTCTTGCCGACGAAGAACATGGCCACGGGCGCGCCGGCCAGCACGGCCAGCAGGATGCCGAGGCCGATCCACGCCTGGAGCAGGTCGCTGGGGCGGCGCATCGGGTTGCGCCGAAGGCGCCAGAGCACGCGGGTGGGGAGTTCGTCGGGGAGCGGGTCGTCGGGGAACAGCCCTTCGGGGGGCGGCTGGGCCCGAGGGATGCCGCCGGCCATGGTGCGGCCCTCCTTCCGTGTCCTCGTGGTTCTGGGGGTTCCGGTGGTCCTCTTTTTCCGTGCGCGGTGGGGACGGGGGCTGGTCTACGGGGCGGGCGGCTCGGAGGGCTCGCCCGCCGGACCCTCGGGGCGGTCGTGCGCGGAACGCAGCAGGGTGGCGGCGCCGCGGACCGCGGCGGTGTGCGGCGCCGCCACGGCCTTGAGGGGCGCGTGCAGCCTGCCGGTGAGGTGGTAGGTGATCTCCGGGCGCAGGGCTCCGCCCCCGGCCAGCAGCGCGCCCCGGCGCAGCGCGTCCACGGTGAGCGACGTACGGTCCTGCCGCAGCATCGCGGTCACCATCGTGGCCACCGCCTCGCAGATCTGCACCGGCGAGGCGGAGTCGAGGTCGCTGGTGCCCAGCGCGGTGCGGCGCGCGTCGACGACGGCGCCCTCCGACAGCAGCACCACCTCGGTCAGATGCGCGCCGATGTCCACCACGAGCAGCGGGCGGGACAGGTCCGCGCCCGCGGCCAGGGCGACGGCCCGCGCGCTGGGAATGGTCAGCACACCGCGCGGCCGCAGCACCTCCACCGCCGTACGGGCCTCGTTGCGGAAGGCCACCCCGTCCAGGACGGGGGCGGTGAGGACGACCAGGGGGCGGGTGAAGCGGGGCAGGCGGTTGCCGAGCAGGCGGTCGAGCATCCGGGCCGTGCCCGCGGTGTCGATGATCGTGCCGCGCTGGATCGGATACACCGCCCCGGAGCCGGGGAACGTCACCGTGGGCACGTCCAGGACCAGCCCCCGCCCGGCGACCCAGGCGCGGGTGCGGGCGCTGCCCATGTCGAGGGCGATGCCCCAGCCCTGCCGGCCCAGCGGCCACGGCCGGTGCCGGGTGGCCGCGGCGGCACGCGAACGCTGGGTGACGGTCACCGTCCGGCCTCCCTGACCCGCTGGCAGCGCGCGCAGTAGCGGGCCTGCGGCACGATCTCCAGCCGCTCCCGCGCGATGGGACGCCGGCACAGGTGGCAGGTGCCGTAGCCGCCCGCGTCCATGCGTGCCAGGGCCGCCTCGACGTCGGCGAGGACCATGCGGGCGGAGGCCGCGAGTTTCACGCGGACCTCCACCTGCGAGGCGGCCTGCTGCTGGAGCAGGGCGTCCGCGCGGGACGTCGCGGCGGCCGAGATCTGCTCCAGCTGCTCCTGGCGGAACATGCGCTGCTCGTCGAGGTTCGCGCGGAGCGCGGCGAGGTCCTCGGCCGTCAGATACGTGTCGCGGTCGCCGATGATCTGGTTGTTCACCGTTTCACCCCTTGGGCAGGGCGGAGGACGAAGGCAGGACGGACGGGGCGAACGGGGTCAGGCGGTACGGCGCCGACAGGCGACGCAGTGCCCCGTGTACGGCAGGATCTCCAGGCGCTCCGCCGGGACCGGCTTGCCGCATTCCAGGCAGGTCCCGTAGGTGCCGTCCTCGATACGGGCGAACGCCTCGTCGATCTCCTTCAGCACCCGCTGGATGGCCTCGCGCTGGGAGGACATCAGGTGGTCGTCCGCCGTCTGCCCGGTCTCGCCGAGGGCTTCCAGCTGGACCAGCCGGGTCCCGCGGGCGTGTTCAAGGCGCCGGCGGGCCTCCTGAGCGGACAGGCGCTCGCGGGGTTCGGTCCGGGCGGCGTCGAGCGACATCGTCAGTGCCCTTCTTTCTGCAATGGGGGACGGGGGTCGGTCACATCAACCCTGGTCGAACCCGCCGCGGTTTCCCATCGGGTCCAGAGCCCATTTGCGGCCGGTCGGGGGATCCACTCGACACGCTCATGGGTAGGCCGCACCCGGCGAAATGGGGACCGTGCCCCATCGCTCCCGGCGGCCGGCGGAAGGCAGACTGGCGGCAGGCCCGGTCGGGACCAGGGGCCGCGGCTCGTCCAGGATGCGCGATGCCCGACAGTAGAGAGCAGAACGCATCACACAAGGAGGCTCAACCCTGGTGTCCCTGTTCTGGCGGATCTTCGGGCTCAACGCAGTGGTGCTGGGCACGGCCACCGCGCTGCTGCTGTGGGCCCCGGTGACCGTCTCGGTGCCGGTCGTGCTGACCGAGGCCATCATCCTGGTGGGCGGCCTCGCCGTCATGCTGGTCGCCAACGCCGCCCTGCTGCGCTGGGGGCTGGCCCCGGTGGACCGGGTGACGAAGCTGATGACCACCGTCGACCTGCTGCGCCCAGGACAGCGGCTGCCCGAGCAGGGCGGCGGCGAGGTCGCCGAGCTGATCCGCACGTTCAACGCCATGCTCGACCGGCTGGAGAACGAGCGGGCCACGAGCAGTGCCCGGGTCCTGCTCGCCCAGGAGGCCGAGCGGCGCCGTATCGCGCAGGAGCTGCACGACGAGGTGGGCCAGAGCATGACCGCGATCCTGCTCGCGCTCAAGCGGGCAGCGGACGAGGCGGACGCGCCGCTGCGCGACGAACTGCTCCAGGCGCAGGAGATCACCCGGGGAAGCCTGGACGAGGTCCGCCGGCTGGTGCGCCGGCTGCGGCCCGGGGTCCTGGACGACCTCGGTCTGGTCGCCGCGCTGACCTCGCTGACCACCGACTTCGCCACCCACACCGGGCTGCAGGTGGTGCGCCGCTTCGACACCGACCTGCCCGCCCTGGAGCCGGAGACGGAGCTGGTCCTCTACCGTGTCGCCCAGGAGAGCCTGACCAACGTGGCCCGGCACGCGGACGCGGAACGGATCGAGGTCAGCCTGCGGCACACCGACGGCGCCGTGGAGCTGGCCATCACCGACGACGGGCGCGGCATCAAGGCGGCGCACGAAGGCGCCGGCATCCGCGGCATGCGCGAGCGGGCCCTGCTCATCGGGGCCGGCCTCGACATCGCCCCCGCCCCCGCGGCCGGAACCGAGGTCCGGCTGACCGCGCCCGTCGTCCCCAGGAAGCAGACCTGACCATGTCCGAGCCGACCACGATCCGCATCCTGCTCGCCGACGACCACGCGCTGGTACGACGGGGGGTGCGGCTCATCCTCGACCAGGAACCGGACCTGGAAGTGGTCGCCGAGGCCGGTGACGGCGCGGAGGCCATCGAGATGGCCCGCACCCACGACATCGACCTCGCCGTGCTGGACATCGCGATGCCCCGGCTGACCGGGCTCCAGGCCACCCGCGAGCTGGTCGCGCTCAAGCCGGACCTGCGGATCCTGATGCTCACCATGCACGACAACGAGCAGTACTTCTTCCAGGCCCTCAAGGCCGGTGCCAGCGGGTACGTGCTGAAGTCCGTCGCCGACCAGGACCTGGTCGCCGCGTGCCGGGCGGCGATGCGGGACGAGCCGTTCCTGTACCCGGGCGCGGTGACCGCGCTCATCCGCAACTACCTGGACCGGGTCCGCCACGGCGAGGAGACCCCGGACCAGGTCCTGACGCCCCGCGAGGAGGAGGTCCTGAAGCTGGTCGCGGAGGGGCACTCCTCGAAGGAGATCGGCGAGATCCTCTTCATCAGCATCAAGACCGTCCAGCGGCACCGCGCCAACCTGCTCCAGAAGCTCGGTCTGCGCGACCGGCTCGAACTCACCCGCTACGCCATCCGGGCCGGTCTGATCGAACCCTGACCGCCCGCCCCACGACCGCCTGGGGTCCCGGCTGCCCACTCCCCGGCCGGGATCCCGGGTACGACACCCGCGTCCGCCACGAGTGCCACCACGAAACACGAAAGGGGACGGTGCATGCACCCAGCGCCGAGCACCGCCCCCACGTCCCGTGCCCTGGCCCTCCTGACGGCCGCGCTGCTCACCCTGCTGGCGGTCTTCACCACCGGCAGCCCACCGCCGCTGCCCGCACCCGCCACCGCGGCGGCATCCGTCGCGGACCTCGCGCCCGGACCGCACTCCGGCTCCGCGCCCGGCGGCGGCCACTCCGGGACCGACGAGCGTCCCACGTACGCCCCGCACGCCGGGCAGGGGTGCACCGTCGTCTGCTCCGGGCAGGACGGCACCCGGCAGGAGTTCCACGGGGACCGGCCCGTCGCGCACGGGCAGTTCGCCAACACCGAGGACGTCACGGACGTCCCCCTCCCCGCACCCGGGCGGACGCGACCGGTCCCGGTGACCGTCGCCGCCCGCACGGTGCACGTGGTGCAGGACGGCGGTCGGGCGCCGCCGCGGGCCTTCGGCATCTGACGTCCCCCGTTCGCCCCTCGACCGCCGTGACCGCGTCGGCCGCAGTCGCGGCGTGCCTGCCGGAGGCCTCCGTTGAAACGCACGAAACGCAGTACTTCCCGGGTGAGAGCGCTGTTCGCCCTCGCCGTGATCGCCCTGTCCGTGTACATCACCGCCACCATCCCCGTCCGTCTCGGACTCGACCTGCGGGGCGGCACCCAGATCGTCCTGGAGACCCGCTCCACCCCGACCACCAAGGCCGACCGCGAGGCCACCGACCGCGCCCTGGAAGTGCTGCGCGGCCGGGTCGACGCGCTCGGCGTCGCCGAACCGACCCTCGTCCGCTCGGGCAGCAACCGGATCATCGTCGAGCTGCCCGGCGTACAGGACCCCAAGAAGGCGGCCGACGTGCTCGGCCGTACCGCCCAGCTGACCTTCCACCCGGTGGTCGGCGTCGCCGACGGCACCGAGGACCCCGCCACGTCCAGGCCCGAGGCGTCCAAGGACCCCAAGGACCCCAAGGACTCCAAGGAACCCAAGGAACCCGGCGCTTCGAAGGAACCCGAGGCGTCCAAGGAACCCGACGCGTCCAAGGAACTCGTCCTGCCCGACGAGTCGGGGCAGAAGCTGCGCCTTCAGGACAGCGCCATGACCGGCAAGGACGTCAAGGGCGCCCAGGCCCGCTTCGAGCAGGAGACGGGCGCCGGCTGGACCGTCACCGTCGACTTCGACAAGGCGGGCCGGGCCGCGTGGGCCAAGCTGACCAGTGAGGCCGCCTGCCGTCAGGTGGGCGACCCCGCGCGCCGGGTCGCCATCGTGCTCGACGACCGGGTCATCTCCTCCCCACAGGTCGCCCCGTCCGTCGCCTGCGGCACGGGCATCGCGGACGGCTCCACGCAGATCACCGGCTCCTTCGACGACGCCCAGGCCCGCGAGCTGGCGCTGCTCATCAACGGCGGCGCCCTGCCCGTGCCGGTCGAGACGGTCGAGCAGCACACCATCGGCCCCACCCTCGGCGCCAGCGCCATCGAGGCCACCGCCTGGGCCGCGGTGATCGGCACCGCCCTGACGATCCTGTTCATCATCACCGTCTACCGCCTCACCGGCTTCCTCGCGGCGGTGGCCCTGCTCTGCTACGGAGTGATCTCCTACGCCGCCCTGGCCGTCCTCGGCGCGACCCTGACCCTGCCGGGCCTGGCCGGTTTCGTCCTGGCGATCGGCATGGCCGTGGACGCCAACGTGCTCGTCTTCGAACGAGCACGTGAGGAGTACGCCGGTATGCACCGGCCGAGCCCGCGCTCGGCCCTCACCGCCGGATTCCGCAACGCCTTCAGCGCGATCGCCGACTCCAACATCACCACGCTGATCGCGGCGGGACTGCTGTTCTTCCTGTCCACCGGTCCGGTGCGCGGCTTCGCCGTCACCCTCGCCATCGGTGTCGTCGCGTCCATGATCAGCGCGCTGGTGATCACCCGGGTGCTCGCCGAGTTCGCCGTGGACCGCACCTGGGTGCGCCGCCGCCACCTGCTCACGGGTCTGGCGACCACCGGACGGGTCCGCGATCTGCTCATGCGCCGCAACCCGGATCTGATGCGCCACCCGCGTCGCTGGCTGGCCGCCTCCGCGGTCCTGCTCGTGCTCGCCGGTTCGGGCGTCGCGGCCCGGGGCCTGAACTTCGGCCTGGAGTTCACCGGCGGCCGGCTGATCGAGTACACCACCGCGACCCCCGTGAACCCCGACCGGGCCCGCACCGCCCTCGCCGACGCGGGCTTCCCCGGCGCGCTCGTGCAGTCGTCCAACGACAACGGCCTGACCGTGCGCACCGAGGACCTGACCGACGCCGAGGCCACCAAGGTCACCGGGACCATCAGCGAACTCGGCGGCAAGACGGAGAAGATCCGCGACGAGCTGATCGGCCCGAGCCTGGGCGAGGAACTGCGCCGAAACGCGCTCATCGCACTCGGCGTCGCCCTCGGCGCCCAGTTGCTGTACCTCGCCGCCCGCTTCCGATGGCTGTTCGGCACCGCGGCGGTCGCCGCGCTCGCGCACGACGTCGTCATCCTCGTCGGCGTCTTCGCGTGGCTCGGCAAACCCATCGACGGTGTGTTCCTGGCGTCGCTGCTCACCGTCATCGGCTACTCGGTCAACGACTCGGTGGTCCTGTTCGACCGCATCCGGGAACTGCTCGGACGCGACCGCAAGACACCGCTGGAGCAGATCACCAACAAGGGAATCCTGCAGACGCTGCCCCGCACGATCAATACGGGCATGGGCGCGGTGCTGATCCTGATCTCCCTGACGCTCTTCGGCGGGGACTCGCTGACCGACTTCGCGCTCGCGCTGCTCATCGGTCTCGTGGTCGGCACCTACTCCTCGGTGTTCACCGCCTCCCCGCTCGCCATCGAGCTGCACCGCCACCAGCGCGGCGGCCGGCGCGGTGGCTCGGGCAGCGGCGCGGGCGGCGGCAAGCCCGCCCGCCGGAGCGCACCGGCGCGGGTCTGAGGCCCTGACGGTGGGCGGCGGTGCACCCCGCCGCCCACCGGAAATGGGTACTGCGACCGATGGCCGCATCTCGCGCGCGCGGCCACGCTGGAGGGTCAGGAGGGGGGCCGTACGTCACCGCGGCCCCCCTCGTCACCGGCTCTTTTGCCAGAAGGGACCGTATCGCCGATGTCGTGGGAGACCACCAGCAGTGCCTCCGCGGCCGAGCGCCTGAGCGCGCACGATGCCCGGCAGCGCCTCGAACACGAGCGCAACTCCCGCCTCGCCCAGCTGCGGGCCGTCCAGGAGAGCGAGGACGGCGGTCAGGAGGCCGACGACCTCCTGACCGCGCAGAAGAACGCCCTGCAGCGGGCGCTGAAGGACATCGAGGCCGCCTTCGCCCGGCTGGACGACGGCTCCTACGGGAACTGCGAGGACTGCGCCAAGCCCATCCCGGTGGAGCGCCTGGAGATCCTTCCGTACGCGCGCTGCTGCGTGCCCTGCCAGCAGCGCGCCGGCTGACCCGGCCCCCGCGCCCGACGGCGCCGCCGCGCGGCGCGGCCCGTGTCCGCGTCCCCTGTCCGAGGTGAAGGAGGCCGACCGGTGATCCTCGGCGACAGCACGGCGACCGCCGCCCCGGGGGGCCGCAGGCCCACCGGCCCGGTCCGCGGGCGCGGTCCGGGCATCGCCCTGGACCTGGGCAGTGCCCGGACCCGGGTCTGGGCGGAGGGCCTCGGCGACATCCTCGACGTGCCCACCGTCACCCACCAGGGCTCCGCCGCCGCCCGCCCCGTCCGGCGCGGCACCGTCGTCGACCCGGCCGGCGCGACCCGGCTCGTCTCCCGGCTGCTGGCCGACCGCGTCCCGCACGACGCCCGGCCCGTCGTCGTCCTCACCACCCCGGTCCTGAGCGGACCACGGCCCCATGCCACCGCCGTCGGCTTCCTTCAGGTACTGCGGCCGCGGGCCGTACTGACCATCGACAGCGTCCGCGCCGCCGCACTGGGCGCCGGCGCCGACCTGTCCGCCGCGCTGCTCGTCATCGACGTCGGCGCCCAGCTCAGCGAGGTGGCCCTGCTCACCGACGGCCGGGTGGCCGCCGCCCGCCGGGCCACCATGGGCACCGACGACGTACGCGCCGGCGCCCTCGCCGAACTGGGCACCGCCGTCACCACGTTGGTCACCGGGCTGCTGCGGGACGATCCCCGGCCCGCGCTCGTCGACGCTCTCGACCGCGGCCCCCTCCTCGTCGGCGGCGGCGCGCTGCGCCCCGAGTTGGCCTACCGGCTCTCCGCGCGGCTGCACACCCACGTCCGGGCGGTACCGCGGCCGCAGACCGCCGCGGTGCGCGGCGCCGTCGAAGCCCTGCACTCGGTCCTGCGCCATCCCGCCCTGAGCCCGCCGCGGCCCCTGCCGCCGCTGTGACGCCGCCCCTGGGGGAACGCGGCAGGCCCGATTGCGGTCCATACGGTTGTGCGCACGATGGGGTGGGGGAACTGCTAAGGAGCCGAACGGCGGTGCAGCGGCACAGCGGTACGAAGCCATGGACGGGGGAGCCGGGGGAGCCGGGGGGTCCGACGGATCCGGGGGGACCGGCGGACGACGAGTGGCGGGGCCGCGGACAGCGGACCGGCCGGTCACCGGACGGCGTACCGGAGAACGGTGGACCGGAGGACGGTGGACCGGAGGACGGTGGACCGGTGCGGGTGCGTGACGCGGCCGCGCGGCTCACCCGGTTCGCCGGGCGGACGCTGCGCGCCGAGTGGCACGGCATCGTCGTCGACCCCGTACGGCAACTGGCGCGCCGGGGGCTGTCCGGGCTGGTGCTGGCCTTCGTGGCGGCCTTCGGCGTGATCCTCTTCCACGAGGTGGCACAGCGGCCGGCCGGGGAGGCGGCGGTGCGGATCCTCGGCGGCGTCCAGGCCGACCTGCCGCTGTGGCTGACCCTGCTGCGCACCCCGGTGTCGCTGTACGTCCCGGCGCTCGACCTGCCGGTGTGGGCCGGCATCACCCAGCTGTTCCTCGCGTTCGCGCTGGCCGAACTCACCCTGGGCCGTGGCCGGACGCTGTTCATCTCGTACGCGACCACCCTGGCCGGCACCCTCACCGTGCGGGCGATGATCGCGATCGGGCCCGGCTGGTGGGGGCTGGGGTTGCCGCCCGAGGCCGGCCGGATCCTCGACACCGGGCCGTCCGCCGCCGTGGTGGGCCTGTTCACCTACCTGTCCGTGGTGCGGCGCGCCCCGGTCGTGTTCTTCCTGACCGGCGGCTCGATGGTGGTGGAGTCGGTGGTCAGGCCCAACCTGGCCGGCCGCGAGCACCTCATCGCGGTGGCTGCGGCGATCGTCCTCGCGCTCTTCCACGGCCGCGGCCCGAGATGGCTGCCGGGCCGGGCGGCCGTACTGGCCAAGTGGCGGCGGGCCCCGGGCCCGGCGGGTGCCCCGACGGGCCCGCATCCGCACCACCGGCCACAGCGTCCGCGACGTCACCCGGCCCTGCCGGGCGCGAACGTCCGGGACTCCTCCTAAACTCACGATGGACTCCGCAGGGGGAAGGGTGAGGGCCGATGGGCGGCTGGATCTGGGTGGTAGTGATCATTTTCTGGACCGGCGGTTTCGCCTGGGTCGCCGACAACGTCCGCACCGCGCTGCGTAACCGGCATGAGCGCAAGCTCGAACTGATGGAGGCGGCGAAGGCCGAGCGGCTGGCGGTCGAGACGGCGCACAAGCCGCCGGAGCCGGTGTGCGGCTGCACCCACCATCTGGCCAAGCACGACAAGAACGGCCGGTGCCACGAGCGCGTCGAGGTGCCGACGGCCTGGGACGAGAACAAGAAGCCGCTGCGCTTCGAGCCGGGGCAGTGCAACTGCCAGCAGTACGTGGGTCCTCAGCCGCTGTCGCAGGTGTACGCCGACGAGCTGACCGACCGCGCCTGACAGTCGGGCCGGGCCCGAGTGGACGTACACGCTCGGGCCCGGGTGCCGGGAATCCGCGCAGGAGCGTCACACAGGCTGCACACAGTCCCTCGCGAGCCTTGTTAACGTGACTGGCCGCTCGGCAGGCCTAGTCAGGAAGACCGGATGGACTACTGCTCCACGTGCCGTAGGCACCTCAACGGCGCCCTGGTGTGCCCCGGTTGCGGTGCGTACGCACCGGACATAGCACCGGACGTCACGGCGCCCCTCACGACCGATACCGCGACCGATTCCGCGACGGCCCGCACGACCGGCCTCGCGGCGGGCGGGGCCGCGGGCCTCGCCCTCGGCGACCTCGCCGCAGACGCGACGGACGCGCCGCCACCGCGGCAGCGGCCCGGGCGTGCGGCCCGGCGCCGTCAGCTGGCCCGCTGGAAGAAGACCCAGCGCAGGGCTCTGGTGGCGACCGCCGTCGCTCTCGTCGGGGGAGGTCTGACCGTCGCCTCGATGGACCGGCACTCCACCGACCGCACGCAGGCGGCCCCGGCACCGGAGGCCCCGCACACGGGCACCGTGGGGGACAGCCGGCCGGCGCAGCACGGCGACCCGTCCTCGCCGCCCTCCGGCGCCCGGCAGTCCCCGCCCGCGGCCGGTGTGCCGCACCAGCGGTCGGCGCCGCGGGGCACCACGCCGCAGGACGTACCCCCGGACGCCGCCGCTGCCCGTACCGCGCAGGCCCCGTCCGCGCCCGCCGGCGCGCACGAGGCGCCGAGGCGGACGCTGCTGTCCACACCGCGGCCGGACAACACGGCGCCGGCCGCCGGTGGCTCCAGCTCCGCCGCCCAGCCGGGCCAGTCGGTCCCGTCCGCCCAGCCGGGCCAGTCGGTCCCGTCCGCCCAGCCGGTCCCGTCGGGCCAGTCGGCGTCCCGGTCGTCCTCGACGGCGACCCAGCGGACCGCACCCGGGGCCGGCTCGTCCGACGGCAACGCCCAGCAGACTCCGCAGACGAGCCCCACCGACACGCCCACGTCGCCGTCCCACCTCTGCCTGCTGGTGATCTGCCTCGGCTGACCACCCGGCCCGGTGCGGGCGGCTGAACGGTCAGGGCCCGGCGGGTCCGGCGGACTCGCCGGGCCCGCCGGAGTCGTCTGCGAAGCTGGCGAAGTACGCCGCGGCCATGTCCTCGTCCGCATGGCCCCCCGCGGCGGCGCGAGCGAAGCGTTCGGCGCTCGCGGCGGCCACGTCGAGGCGGACGCCGTGGGCCTCGCCGGCCTGGACGATCAGGCGGGCGTCCTTCTCCGCGGTGGCCACCGCGAAACTCGGGGGCAGGTACGCGCCGTCGAGGATGACGCCGGCCTTGGCGTGCAGGTAGCCCATGTCGAGCGGGCCGTCGGCGATCAGGTCGAAGAAGCCCTGGGGGTCCACGCCGAGCCCCTTGGCCAGGGCCAGTACCTCCCCCGTCGCCGCGGTGGCCGCGATGACCCAGCTGTTGGCCACCAGCTTCAGCCGGGTGGCGGTGGCCGCCGCGGCGTCCTCACCCGTCCACACCGTGTGGGCGCCGACCGCCTCGAACACCGGCGTCACCGTCTCCCGGCCCTCGGCCGGCCCCGCCGCCAGCACGGTCAGCCGGCCCGCCTCGGCGGGCTGCCGGGTACCGAGCACCGGGGCGTCGTAGAGGACCAGTCCGTGCTCACGGGCGAGGGCGGCCAGTTCACCGGCCGCCTCCAGGCCGACCGTGGTCGACTGCGCCCAGACCGTGCCCGGGCGCAGCGCGGGGGCGGCCTCGCGCATGACCTCCAGCACCGTGCCGCCGTCGTAGAGCATCGTCAGGACCACATCGGCGTCGCGCACCGCCTCGGCGGGGGAGTCCGCGACGTGCGCGCCGTCGGCGGCCAGCGGCTCGGCCTTGGCCCGGGTGCGGTTCCACACCCGGACGGTGTGCCCGGCCTTCGCGAGGTTGCGGGCCATCGCGCCGCCCATGATCCCGGCGCCCAGGACGCCCACGGTACGGATGTCGGTCATGTCGCCCTCCTCCTGATCGATGCGGTGAGTATCGCGCGGACTCCGGGCCCGGTGTCCGGCGAAGCGGCTCGGCCACGGCGCCGCACGGGTGACACGAAGGTGCGGGTACCCGTGCCCGGCGGTTCACTTGAGGGGCGGCCGGTCCCTCCTCCGCGCGAGGGGCGGGCGAACGGGCAGTGGGAGGCGACATGGCCGGTCACCGGGCACGCTGGACGACGGGCGCGGCGCTCGCGGTGGCCGTGACCCTCGGTACGACCGGCTGCTCCGGCGGCGGCAGCACCCCCTCCCGCAGCGCGAGCGAGGCGGCGTCCGCGGTCTCCTCGCTCGCCTCGCAGGCCGACGAGATGCTCTCCTCGGCCACCGCGGAGGCGGGCCGCAGGCTGGACGAGGTGAAGAACGGCATCGACGCCCGGAGCGCCGTGGCCCTGGGCGCCCCGGCCACCGCCTCGGACGGGCACGCCACCGTCGCGGTCAGGGTGGAGAACACGGCGGGCTCCGCCAAGTCCTTCGCCGTACAGGTCGACTTCAAGGACAGCGGCGGCAACCTGCTCGACACGGTGGTCGTCACCGTCCCCGACGTACCGGCCGGGAAGACCGCCACGGCCACCGCCCGCAGCGTCCGCAAGCTGTCCGCCCCCGTCAGGGCGGAGGTGGGCACCGCGCTGCGGTACTGATCCGCCGCGCCGCGCGCCCCGGGCGGCGCACCGCACACCGCGGGGCTGTGGGGGCATGCGGCCGAATGCAGGGCGGGCATCCCCCAGGGCACTCCCCAGACCGGTCAACGTTGCGTCAACCTTGTTGCTATCCACAGCACTTGGACGTGGCGACCGGCGAAGGGGCCCAACTGCCCACGGGAGTGAGCGGCCTCACATCACGTCCGGTTCTTTTTACCAAATCAAAAGGTTCTTTACGCTTCCCGGCCCGTACATGTGGATGTCCGAACCGCCCACGGCGGGACCATGACCGGGCAGGAGGCACGGTGCGCTTTTCGCGGAACGCGACGGGAACTCTTTTCGTGGGCGGTGCCCTCAGCCTGACCCTGGTCGCGCTCGCCTACCCCAGCATGCTCGGCCTCGAGAAGGTCTCCAGCGACGGCTCCCGGATCATCGCCCAGACCCAGTGGGGGCCGCTGACGGAGGCGGACCGGGACTTCGTGGTCAAGGTGCGCGCGGCCGGGCTGTGGGAGTACCCCGTCGGCGAGATGGCGGTGAGCAAGGGGACCACCAAGGAGGTCGTCAAGGCGGGCAAGCACCTGATCGACGGGCACGCGCAACTGGACGTGAGCTGCCGCAGGATCGCGCCCATGCTCAACATCACGCTGCCGAACGTGGCCAGCCCCCAGCAGCAGGGCTTCGTCACCCAGCTCGCCGGGGACACCGGCAAGCAGTTCGACTCCGACATGGCCAACATCCTGCGCGTGACGCACGGCTCGATCTTCAACACCATCGCGAAGATCCGCTCCACCACCAAGAACAGCCTGGTCCGCGAGCTCGCCAACCAGGCCAACGCCACCGTCCTGGACCACATCACGGTCATGGAGGAGACGGGCCTGGTCAACTTCGACCAAGTGCTCTTCATGCAGACGACCCCGCCCAAGCTGCCCGACTCGGACCTGACCCCGCCGCCCCCCTCCGGCGGGCAGCCCGAGGTCGTGCTCACCCCGCCGCCGAACGCCACGTCGAGCCCGCTGGTGCTGCCCGGCGACCCGAGCCCCAGCCCGGCGGCGGGCTGAGGCGGAACCCGCGCGCGGCAAGGAACCCGCGCGCGGGGAACTACACGAGCCACACGGTGGTGTCCGGATCCAGCCGGCGCTCCGTCAGGGGCGAACTGCTCAGCAGCACCTCCCCCGGCGGCAGCGGCACGGCCCGGCCCGACAGGTTGGTGACGCACCGCCGGCCGCCGGAGCGGGCGAACGCGAGCACCCCGGCCGGGCCGTCCTCCACCCAGGTCAGCGACTCGCCCTCCAGCAGCTTGCGGCGCAGCCGCAGCGCCGAGCGGTACAGCTCCAGGGCCGAGCCGTCCACTCCGTCCTGCGCCTGGACGGCGTACGCGGCGAAGCACGGCGGCTGCGGCAGCCAGGCGGCGCCCGGACCGAAACCGTACGACGCCCCGGTGGTGGTCCACGGCAGCGGCACCCGGCAGCCGTCGCGCCCCTTGCGGGCACGGCCGGTCTGCTCCCACACCGGGTCCTGGAGGACCTCGGCGGGCAGGTCGGCCACCTCCGGCAGGCCCAGCTCCTCGCCCTGGTAGAGGTAGGCCGAGCCGGGCAGGGCCAGCATCAGCAGCGTCGCCGCGCGGGCGCGGCGCAGCCCCGCCGCCTCGTCGACGGCCGGGGCGCGGCCGCCGGACAGCAGCCAGGCGTTCTCGTCGGTGCCGGGCGGGAGCATCAGACGCGAGGCGTGCCGTACGACGTCGTGGTTGGACAGCACCCAGGTGGCCGACGCCCCCGCGGCCCGCGCCGTGGCCAGCGACTCGGTGATGACCTGCCGCAGTCGGCCGGCGTCCCATCCGGTCTGGAGGTACTCGAAGTTGAAGGCCTGGCCCAGTTCGTCGGGCCGGGCGTACAGCGCACGCCGGGCTCCCGGCACCCAGGCCTCGGCGACCGCCGAGCGCGGCGGGGAGTAGGAGTCGAGGATCCGCCGCCAGTCGCGGTAGATCTCGTGCACCTCGTCCCGGTCGTAGTACGGATGGCTGCCGGGCGGCACGAGCGGCAGCGCGCCCTCGCCGGTGGCGTCGATGTCCCCGACGTCCCGCAGCGGCTCATCGAGGTCCTTGGCCAGGGCGTGCGCCACGTCGACACGGAAGCCGTCCACGCCGCGGTCGGCCCAGAACCGCAGCGTGGTGCGGAAGTCGGCGCGCACCTCCTCGCTCCCCCAGTTCAGGTCCGGCTGCTCGGACGCGAACAGATGCAGGTACCACTGCCCGTCCGGCACCCGCCGCCAGGCGCTGCCGCCGAAAACGGACTGCCAGTCGGTGGGCGGGAGTTCGCCGTGCGCGCCGCGGCCGTCGCGGAACACGTAGCGGTCGCGGGCGGGGGAGCCGGGGCCGGCCCGCAGCGCCTCCTGGAACCAGGGGTGCCGGTGGGAGGTGTGGTTGGGGACGAGGTCCACGATCACCTTCAGGCCCAGGCGGTGCGCCTCGGCGGTCAGGGCGGCGAAGTCGTCCAGGGTGCCCAGGCGCGGGTCGACGTCCCGGTGGTCGGCGACGTCGTAGCCGCCGTCGGCCAGTTCGGAAGGGTAGAAGGGGCTGAGCCACACGGCGTCCACGCCGAGGGCGGCGAGGTGCGGCAGCCGCCCGGTGATGCCGCGCAGGTCGCCGAGCCCGTCGCCGTCGGAGTCGGCGAAGCTGCGGGGGTAGACCTGGTAGACGACGGCCTGCCGCCACCAGTCCGGGTTCCTGGACGACAGGTCGGGCACGGTGTCCTGCGGGGAGTCGTGCGTGGGGGCGGGATCGGTCACGCGGTCTCCTCTTCGGTGCGTACGGCGGACGTACGGATGGCTACGGACGACACGAGAACTCTGTCCACATCGCCCGAAAAGTGAACACCGCCCTCGTGACGGAGCGAGTCGCTCCCTATGTGGCACAAGCGTGATGAAGGCGCGAAGTCCCTTTGTGCTCCGGCAAATTGACAGGCTCAGCCGCACGCACGACCATGACCTCACACTGTGGCGCATGTGACCGATGGGCCCGTTGTTCCCTTCGACCTTCCGTCGGCCCGTCCTGGTCCGTGCCGTTGCCCCGCGACCAGCCACCCCGCGCACAAGCAAGATGGGATCCGTATGTCCATAGCCAGTCGTGTCTCCGCCGCCCGCCTGCTGGGAACGGGCGCCGCGACGCTCGCCCTGTGTGCCGCCTCCGTCGCCGCCGCCTCCGGTGCCTGGGCCCACGGCGCGCCGGGCGGCGAGGGCTGGAAGGGCGGCGGCCGCTACCAGCCCGGCACGGGCGCCGGCACGGTCACCGAGAGCGACCGCTGCCAGTTCTCGCTCGACGGCAAGAACTTCTACGACGCCGTCAAGGTCGACGACCAGAACCTGCGGCCCACCGAGGACGGCAAGGTCCACATCACCGTCCGCACCGCCCACGACGCCACGACCTGTACCGCCTCCCTGGCCTCCTACCTCGCCCACGGCGCGACCTTCGCCACCTCCGGCGAGCAGGTGTTCGTCGACTTCGACACGGTGACGGTCAAACGGGGCGAGACCGGCTCCCTCGACATCGCCGTCCCGGACGCGGGCTGCTTCGCCCAGGTCGACCTGTACCGCGGCGCGGTCAGGTTCGACGGCAGGACGGACGCGAACGACGGCTTCGAGCACGGCGACCTGCCCAAGGGCCCGGACCGCCCGGTCATCAAGGACAAGCTGATCGCGGCCTGGAACGGCGGCACCAAGGACTGCACGGCCACCGAGGAGCAGCCCTCGGCCACGCCGCCGGCCCCGTCCGCCCCCGAGTCGTCGGCCCCGGCCGAGGAGCCGACGCTCCCGGCCACGAAGAGCCCCGCCGAGACGGAGAGTCCGTCGTCGGCCCCGGCGACGCCGCCGAGCGAGGCCCCGGCCCCGTCCGCCTCCGAGTCCGCCACCGCACCCGCCCCGGCCCCGAACGGCGGCAGCGGCGACCTCGCCGAGACCGGCGGCGGCAGCGGCACCGGCCTCGTCGCCGCCGGCGCGGCAGTGCTGCTGGCGGGCGGCGCGGCGCTCGTCGTCACCACGCGGCGCCGGGCGGCGAAGCAGGCCTCCTGACCCCCGCGGAACGGCTCGCGGGGTGCCGGCCGCCACGGCTCGCCGACGGCGGCCGGCACCGGGGGCGTCGCCCCAGGGCCTAGGTGTATTGACCCGCAGCGCTGTCCCCGGTGCCCTCGACGGTGGTCAGGTACAGCCGGACGTACCGCTCGGCGTCGATGTCCAACGCCACGTCCACCAGGGCCTGTTCGCGGGCCTCTCCGTGCAGTTCCGCCTCGCCCGGACGCGGGCGGCGGTCGACGACCGTCTGCCCGCGGGCCGGGCCCGGCGCGAGGTTCACCTCCACCGGCAGCCGGTGGGTGGTCAGCCCGTCCGGGTCGGCCACCGAGCACACCGTGCCCGCGTCGCCGAGGACGCCGTGCGGGGCGTACTCGCCGGCGGCCGGGTCGGGGCGGGACAGCAGCAGTCCGGCCAGCCGGGCGCCGGGCTCGTCGCGCCCGCACAGCCGCCGTACGTCCGCCTCCGGCACGAGCACCCGCTGGAACACGTCGAGCCCGTACATCGTGATCGGCACGCCCGCGGTGAGCAGGACGGCGGCGGCCTCCGGATCGTGCCAGACGTTGAACTCGGCGACGGGCGTGGCGTTTCCGGTGGCGACCGCGCCGCCCATGAACACGATCCGCTCGATGTTGCGGGTGACCTCGGGGTGGGTGCGCAGCAGCAGGGCGATGTTCGTCAGCGGCGCGGTGGGAATCACGGTGACCGGGCGGTCGCAGTCCAGGATCGCGTGGCGGAGCAGGGTCACCGCGTCCACGTCGGCGGGACGGCGGCCCGGCGCGGGCAGCCCGAGGTCGCCCATGCCGTCCCTGCCGTGCACATGAAGGGCGGTGCGCAGGGGCTCGAGCAGCGGCCGCTCGGCGCCCCGCGCGACCGGGACGGCGGGAGCGCACGCCTGCTCCAGAACGGTCAGCGTGTTCCGTACCACCTGGTCCACGTCCGCGTTCCCGGCCACACAGGAGACCGCGCGCAGGTCGAGGCCCGGGTGGCGGACGGCGAACAGCAGGGCGAGCGCGTCATCGACGCCGGTGTCGCAGTCGATGATCACAGGAGTGGGCCGCGAGGTCACAGGGCGCTCCTTCCGTCGTACGGGCTCCGTCGTGGGGGTTCCGCCGTTCGGGTGCCGCATTCGGGTGCCGTGTACGGGGCCATCACCATCGTCACTTGCCCGGCCCGGTGCCGCGCGCGCCCGTCCGCCGGCCTTCCCCGCTCCACGGCGCTCACCCGGACGGACCGGCGCGCTGGTGGGCGGGGCCGCCCGGTGGTGCCGTGGGAGGAGCGCCGCCGTCCGGACGCCAGGTCCGCGGCGCGCGTTCCGTCCGTCTGGAGGCATGCATGTCCCGTACCCCGGCCCGTGTCCTGGCCGCCTCCGCGCTCTGCGCGGCCGTCCTGCTGACCGAGGCCGCCTGCACCGCCGGGCAGTCCGGCCGGACCGTCCACGCCTCCGCGCCGGCGGCCACCCGCCGGCCCGGCCCCGCCGCCGCGGTGCCGGACGCCGCGCTCACGCCGGACCAGGCGCGGACCGCGTTGCTGACCGAGGCGGACCTCGGATCGCGGTGGGCTCCGACCCAGGGCGCGGCGACCTGGCGGGACGGCGTGCTCAAGGCCCGGGCCGACACCACCGAGTGCGGGCGCCTCCTCGACGCCCTCTACACCGAGGAACCGTTCGGCACGCCCTCGGGCACGCACGCCGTGGCCGCCTACGACGACAGCGACGACGGGGCCCAACTGCGCCACCAGGTGCTCGCGCTGCGCGCCCCGGACGTGGACCGCACCCTCGCCTGGCTCAAGAACATGCCGCAGACCTGCGCAAACTTCACCGCCTCGGCCACGAAATCCGACTTCCTGGACGTACGGGTCGCGGACCTCGCCCTGCCGAACGTCGGCGACGCCCGCCAGGGCCTGCGCCTCACCTTCACCGCCGAGTCGTACGAGGACACCCTGTCCACCCTCACCCTGGACCTCGCCACGGTTCGCGTCGGCGACGACGCGATCGTCCTCACCACCGGCACCCTGGGCGCCCCGCTGCGGGACACCACCGAACAGGCGGTCCAGCACGCCGTGGACCGCCTGACGGCAGTGCACAAGGCAGGGACCCGGGCCTGAGCCCCGGCCGGCCTCCATCGCCGGTCACGCGTGAGCCGCACCCGCAACCGCCGTGCGTACGCACGGATTTCGGTCCCGGTGAACGGTCCGCGGGGCTCCAGTGCCGCGGCAGGCAACGTTTGCCCGCGACGGGGCGGACGTTGTCTGTCGGGGCACTAGTCGCGGTCGAACCTCTTCCTGTGGGTGATCACCTCGTGTGCCACGTCGAGTGCCGTGCGGCTCTCGGCGAAGGCGTGGGCGCGCAGCAGTGCCAGTGCCTCGTCGGCGCCGACTCCGAGCTGGGCCATGATCATGCCGATGGCCTGGTAGACCTCGTCCTGCTCCGCGGCGACGGCGCGCAGCCAGGACGCCTCTCCGGCGCCGCCACCGGTCACGTCCGCCTCGTAGGCTGCGTCGTTCTCGTCGTTCTCGTCCAGGGGCAGGGACATCAGGGCCAGCGTCATCACACCGGCCACCAGCCGCGCGGTGTGCAGCTCCCGCCCGCTGAGTTCGTGCGGGGCGTCGCCGTACAGGTCGAGCGTGCCCACGCAGACGGCGTCGTCGCCCAGCGGAACGGAGTACACGGCCCGCACGCCGGCCTCGGCCGCCTGCTGGGCGAACACCGGCCAGCGCCGGGCGTCGCGGCCCGCGGTCAGGTCGGACGCCAGCACGGGCGCGCCGGCCTCCGCCGCGTACATCGACGGCCCGTCGCCCAGGGTGGCCTGGATCTCGGCCAGGCGGGCGGCCACCGCGTCGCTGGCACCCATCCGCACGGGCATGCCGTTGCCGCGCAGCGAGACGCTGGCACCGGTGACCGGCAGCAGTTCCACCGCGACCGCGCACAACCGGCACGGGACCTCGGCGACCGGTACGCCCCGCACACCCTCGGCGATCACGTCGGCGGCGTCCAACGGGCCACGTACCCGGTCCCGCCCACGCGCCATCGCACCCGCCCGCTCCCGACGACCCCCGCCCCCGCGCTCCTCGCCCCCACGGCCTTCGCCCCCGCGGCCCTCGCCCTCGCAGCCTTCGCCCAAGCGACCCTCGCCCCCACGGCCTTCGCCCCCGCGGCCCTCGCCCCCGCGACCCCCGCCCCAGCGACCCTCGCCCCCACGGCCTTCGCCCCCGCGGCCCTCGCCCCCGCGACCCCCGCCCCAGCGACCCTCGCCCCCGCGAACTTCGCCCCCGCGGCCCTCGCCCCCGCAGCCTTCGCCCAAGCGACCCTCGCCCCCGCGACCCCCGCCCCAGCGACCCCCGCCCCCGCGGCCCGGTCGGCCCTCCCGGTCGGGTTCCTCGCCCGGGACGTCGAGGCCGTCGTCCCTGGACCGCACGGCCACCGCCTCCTCACGTCATCGGCGCGGCCGTCGTCGCCCGTCCGCGCACCCCGGGACCAGACGCACCGGCACGCGCCGAACGAGGAGAACCGCACGAAGGCGAGTCCCCGGCCCGGGGCATGCGGCGGGTACCCCCGGCGCACCCCGGGAAACCGCTCCGGAAACCACCCCCGGAAGCCACGGAATCCGCCCCCAGGAGCCGCGCGCCGCCGCCGTCGCCGCGGCGGCCGGCCGTCACAGCGGCGGCTGTGCCGGGGCCGGGCCCAGGGTCGTGGTGCCGGGGGCGGTGCGGTGGCCGAGGCCGGTGCGGTAGGCGTCCAGGGCCGCCTCCACGCGGCCGGTGCGGCGCAGCAGATCACCGAGGAGGCGGCACAGGTCGGCCAGGTCGCCGACCGCGCCCGCCCGTTCCAGCAGGCTCAGCGCACGCACGTAGTGCTCCTCGGCGGCCTCCGTGTCGCGGGCGTCCTCGGCGATGATGCCGAGCAGGCGGTGCGCGGCGGCGGCGTGCACGGCGCCCCGCTCGGAGGAGAGGTCGCCCAGGACGTTTCGCAGCAGGTCGGCGGCCTCCTCGGACTTGCCGCGCCGGTGCAGGACGTCGGCCAGCTCGACCGCGACCTGGCTGGTGTAGAGCGCGGCCCGCTGGGCGGACAGCATGGCCTGGGCGGACCTCAACTCCTCCTCGGCGCGCTCAAGTTCGCCGTTCTGGGCGCAGACGTAGCCGCGCATCCAGTGGCAGTTGGCGAGTTCGGTGCGCAACTGGAGGGCACGGTAGAGCTCGGCGGCCTTGGCGAGCGAGGCGTCGGCCTCGGCGATCCGGCCCTCGGCGAGCAGGGTGCGGGCCACCGACCGGTGCATCCGGGCCACCAGCGCGGGATCGCCCGCCTGCGGGGCCAGCGCGAGCGCGAACTCGGCCGCCTGGGCCGCCCGCGCGTGCGCCCCCATGTCCATGTACGGCCCGATGACGCCGGCGTAGAGCAGCAGCAGCGCGTCCGGGTCGTGCAGCCCGCCCCGGTTGAGCTCGTCGAGGGTGGACTCCAGCAGGTAGACGGCGTACCGCAGCTCCCCCGCCAGGTAGTGGGACACGGCGCGGCCGCGCAGCGCGGGGACCCTGGCGGGCAGCGGCGCGTCGGCGAGGGCCCGCTCGGACCGTTCGAAGAACTGACGGCCGCTCTCCAGTTCGCCGGTCTCCAGGGCGCATTCGCCGAGCCCCAGCAACGCCTCGGCCTGGACGTCGACGAGTTCGTGCTCCTCGGCCTCCGCCAGCAGCCGGGTGTACTGCTCGGCCGCCTTCACGGACTCCCCGGTGGCGAGCGTGCGCCGGGCCTCGGTCAGCCTGAGGCGCAGGTCGGTGGCGAGATGGGCGGGGCGGCCGGTGGCGAGTTCGTCGAAGGCGACTCCGAGCCGCTCGGCGAGGTGCCTGAGCGCCTCGTCGGAGGGCCGGACCCGCCCCGCCTCGAGCGTGGAGATATAGGCGGGGGTGTACGCCGGCTCCGCCAACTGACGCTGGGTCAGGCCTCGTTCCCGCCGTAGCCGCTGCACCCTGCGCCCGATGGTCTCCGGGTCGTCCCGCTTCGCCATGCGGTTCATCATGCCAGTAAGCCGAGTTGCGGCGAGCCGTCTCGACTGACCCGAGGTCAGCACCGGACCTTACGCCCAGCGCACCCCAACTCGCCCTGGCGCCCTTTTCGTTCGACCTCCTCACCCCCTACGTTGGAGGGTGCGTTAAACGCGCTTAATCCATCACTGTCGTTGCGAGGTCGGTTGCCGTGCTCGGACGCACTGTCGCGCGCCAAGGACACTTCTCCGCACGTTGCGTCAGAGGATTCGGCGCGGCCCTCATAGCCGTGGCCGCCCTGGTCGCGGCGGCCAACGCCGGACCGGTGCCCTCGGCCGACCCGGTCCCCGCCCCGCAGGCGGTCCAGAGCCGCTAGTGCTGTGACCGGACAGGCAGCCGGTACCGCGCGTCGGCGCCCCCGTCGCGCTCGCGCTCAGCCCGGCAGCGCCCGGCGCAGCGCCTCGTCCAGCCGGTCGGCCAGCACCGCGTCGCTGGGCGGGTTGTCGGAGAACAGGGCACCCAGCTGAGCGGTGAAGGTCTGGGTGAACGCCCCGTAGAGCGGGGTGCGCGGTCGGGAGACCGCCCGCTGGAGGGCGGGCAGCAGGATGCCGCGGGCGTAGCCGGGACGGCCCGCCGTGTCGCGGGGCATGCGGTCGGTGCTCTCGCCGGTGGGCGACGCCGACGGCGAGCCGGCGGAGGCGGGCACGGACGTGCAGCGGACACGGTCGTCGGTGTACGCCGACGTACGGGTCGCGGCGAAGCCCGCGTCCAGCAGGCAGCGTTCGCTCTCGGGGCTGGTGAGGAACGTGATCAGCTCGGCCGCCTTCCCGGCCCGCTGCGAGGACCGGGTGACCGCCAGGTTCTGCCCGCCGAGCACCGCCCGGCCGGGCAGCGGGGCCACGCCGAGCTGCTGCTCGGTGAAACTCTGGTGGAGCGTGCCGTAGGCGTACGGCCACTGCCGCAGGAAGGCGGTGCGGCCGTCCTCGAAGTCGCTGAGCGAGGACGCCTCGTCTGAGCTGACGGCGCTGTCCAGGGTGTACGGCTTGTCGGTGCGCCGGCGCAGCTCCGTGATGCCGTCGGTCAGCTCCCGCAGATCGGCGGTGTAGCGGCCGGAGGCGTCGGTGAGCGCGAAGTCGTCGGTCGCCGAGGCGAACGCCTCCACGGCGTTGACCGTACGGCCCTCGTAGGCGGCCAGTTGCGTGGTCCAGAGCTTCTCGTACCCCTTGGGCGGGCGCGCGTCGAGGGTGTCGCCGAGGCCGAGCAGGTCGTGCCAGGTGCGGATCGCGTCCGGGCCGGTGCGCTGGACGCCCGCCCGGCTCAGATAGTCGCGCCGGTAGTAGAGCAGACCGACGTCGCTGTTGAACGGCACCGCGTACACCTGGTCCTTCCAGCGGGCGGTGTCGGCCACGGACGCGATGACGTCGGCGTCGACGGCCTCGTCGGACAGCCGCCCGATCAGGTCCGCCTCGGCGAACTCCGGTACCCAGGTGACGTCCAGGTTGACCACGTCGTAGTGGGCGCTGCCCGACTGGAGCGCGCCCAGCAGCTGGCTGCGCTGCTGGTCGGCGGAGCCCGGCAGTTCCACCAGGCGGGCGTGGTAGCCGGAGTCCTGCTGCTCCTGCTGCCGGTTCCAGGCGTCGATGAGCTGCTGGCGGACGCCGTTCTTGCCGGTCACGTCCCGGCCGCTGGCCACCACGATGTCCCCGGGCACGTCGGCGGCGGGCGTCTGCCCGTCCCGTGACCCGCCCCCGGTGCAGGCGGTGGCCGCGAGCAGCGGCAGCACCAGCAGGCGGGCGAGCGTCGCGGCCGGTCGTCGTGCCATCAGTGCTCCCCCGTCCCCACTCGGGCGACCTCGTCGCGCAGGCCCCTGCCGGGATCGTCGCCCGCGTCCAGGCAGCGGCCGCCACTCGCCTCGGCGATCCGGGCGTCCGGCCGGCCCGTGTCGCAGGAGCCGCTGATCAGGGACACCATGTCCACCGGCACCTTCGCCTTCCGCGCCCGGGCCAGCACCTCGTCCAGGTTCTTCCCGGTCAGCCGGTCGCTGTCCTCGTCGTCGGTGATGTAGACGATCAGCTGCGGCCGCTGGTCGTCGGTGCCGCGGCCGGCCATGTCGTCCAGCGCGGCGAGCAGCGCCGCGTGCGGGTCGGCCTCGGCGTCGCGCACCCGCGCCTCGGCGTCGACGACGTGCTCGGCGTCGGCGCGGCGGTGGTGCCCGAAGGGGAGCAGCTGCTGGTAGGGCTGGTCGCCGGAGGTGCCGTAGACCGCCCACACCCCGTAGTCGTCCTGGGCGCCGAGCCCGCCCAGGGACTGCTTCAGGATGCCGGGGCCGCCGCTGGGCCCCGGCCATCGCGTGCTCATCGAACCGGAGCTGTCGAGGAGGTAGAGGACCCGGCCGGGTCCGTGGGCGCTGCGGTACCGCGTGAGGGCCTCCTCCATCGCCGTCCGGCGGGCCGCGCCCGGCAGCGGGCTGGGGCCGCGCAGCACGCCCACGCCGGCGTGGTCCGCGTCGAGCAGCCGGTGGCCGGATTCCGTCGCCGACCGGAAGCCGTCGGCGGCGAACGCGGCCAGGCCCTCCTCTCCGATGAGCCAGGTGCGGAAGCGGTCGACGGCGTCGTCCCGCGCCGCCGCGTCCCGGTCGCCGCCCTCCCAGCGGACCCGCACGAAGGTGGGCGTCAGCGCCGGTACGTCGGCGGGGTACTCGGCGATCCGCGGCACGCGTGTCGTCCGCTCGCAGCCCACCCCGCTCCTGAGCAGGAACTCCGGGACGAGCGCGGCGGTACGGCCGTCCGCGGCGCGGTCGGCCGGCAGCGCGCACAGCAGCTCGGCGGCGGTCGGCGAGGGCGGTCCCGCGGGGCGTACGGCCTGCTCGGCGGCGCGCGAGTCGGCGGTGCCGCCGTACAGGCCGATGGTCGCCAGCAGGGCGGAGTCGGTGAACTCCGGGTCGGGCCGCAGCACCCCGGCGTTCGCGTCCTGCTTCCTCAGGTTCGCGATCAGCCCGGACAGCGGCAGCCCGACGCGCTCGTCCAGTCCGGCCCCGGCGAGGTTCTGCGGTACGGCCAGCACGACGGGCGAGTACGCGAACGGCTCCTCGTCCGGGTGGAGTTCGACGTAACTACGGGTGGTCCAGTCGGTGGTGACCCGGGCCGCGTCGGTGCCCGAGGCGGGGATCCACACGTCCGGCTGCGGCCCGACGTCCCGCTGCGGGTTGGTGTCCTCCACGCGGGGTTCCTGCCAGGCGTCGCTCTGCCGGCGCAGCGCGGAGACCGCGGCGGTCGCGCCCGCGCTGTAGACGGTGAGGCCGCTGCGGCGGCAGCCGTGCCCGGTGGTGTTGGCCCGCGAGGTCAGATAAGCGTCGGCGGCGGTGCGGACCGTCGGCTCCAGTTCGGGGTCGGTCAGCAGGCGCAGTTCGAGCGGCGGCGCGCAGGAGTGGCCGCCGCCGGGGCCGACGAGTTCGTAGCCGCCGGCACCGAGCGCGGCGAGCGCGAGCACCAGCAGCGCGCTCACCACGACCCGGGCCCTGGTGCGCAGCCCGACGAACCAGTCGATCACGGCACGCGCCCGGGCACGCGACACGGCGAACAGGGCCACCAGGAGACGGACCGGGCCGCCGGTGCCGGTGCTCGGCCCGGTGCCCGCCTGCCCGCCCGGTGACTCGGTGCGCGGCGGCTGTGCGGAGGACTGCGCCGAGGGCGCGGGCTCCTCGGACGACTGCCCCGGGTCCGGTGCGGGTGTGCTCGGCTCCTCCGGCTCGCCCTCGCGCACCGGCTCGCCCTCCCGCGCCACCAGCAGCACGTCCGTGCCCGGCTCACCGGCGAACTGCGGCTCCCACAGGTCACCGAGCGGGGTCCTGCGGCCCGCCCCGACCATCTGCCCGCGCAGCCGGTCGAAGAGCTCCAGAAAGGACAACTCCCCGCTTGAGTCGAGGAGTTGTACGAGCTCTTCGGTGAACGGGGTGGCTCGCGTGCCGTCGCCGGAGTCGATGAGCCGGTTGGCCTGCACGCTCATCAGCAGCAGGATCCGCCGACGGTCGGCGAAGTCGTGCCACACCTTGGCGGCGTTACCCGCGTAGCAGCAGTCGAGGATCACCACGATCCGCTCGGCGCGGCTCCCGGCGAGCACGGTGAGCATCCCGGTGAACGCCTCGGCGCCCGGGAACACGGCCCGGCCGCCGGCGACCACGCGCGCGTTGCGCATCTGAAGGAACAGCTCGTCGCCCGCGCTCGGCACGGCGCCGTGTCCGGCGAAGTAGCACAGCAGCAGGCCGTCGGCGTCCTGGGCGGCGGTGCGCAGCGCCTCGCTGAACTGATCCAGGGATGGCGAGCGCAGGACGGTGACCTCCTCCGATCCGACGGCGTCCGGTCCGCCGGCCTCCTGCCCGCCGGCGCCGTCCTGGCTGTCTGTGTCCTCCCGCCCGGCGGTGTCCTCCCGCCCGACGGCAGCCTCCCGCCCGACGGCAGCCTCCTGCCCGTCGGTGGCCTCCCGCTCCCCGGTCTCGTCCCGCCCGCCGAAGATCCCGCTCCGGCGCAGCACGTCCTCCAGCCGCTCCAGGTTGTGCCGGACGGCGGGCAGATGGCCGGGAACGCCCTCCGGATCGTCCGGCTGCGTGTGCTCGTACTCCCAAACACCGACCAGCAGCGCCCGGTTCACCCGCCCGCGCGGGTCGAAGCGGTCCACGGGGCTACCCCTCGTCGTGGTGCACCGGATCGACGTGGGTCTGGGGTGAGTCGCCGGACTCCACCCGGCGGCGGTTCTCCAGCCAGGCCGCCACCGCCCGCCTGGTCTGCGCCACCAGCTCGTCGAACACGGCTTCGGCTCCCGCGCCGAGCAGGAACAGCAGGATCTCCATGCCGGCGCCCATGCGACCGGGCGGCACGTCCGAACGCGGCTGCTCGACAATCCGCAGCCGTCCCCCGCTGACCAGCTCCTCCAGCGGTTTCTCCCGCTCCAGCCACGCCTTCAGCGCGCCGACGTCCTTGTTGCTCGCACTTCCGTCCAGCCGGACCCGTACACCTCGGCCGGCCACGCCATCCCCCTCAGCCATAACTCACCATCCTGGCACCGCGACACAACTCTCCGGGAGGGTGCATTTCGGCCACACCGGACCCGTACGGACCTCGGGAAACCCGGGCCAAATCTGCACCGGACCCGCACCAGACCTGCGTCAGACCCGCCTCGGACCCGCACCAGATCCGCGTCAGGCCCGCCTCAGGCCTGCGTCTGCAGCTGGCTCAGCTGACGGCGCACATGGTCCAGCGCGCCCTCTCGCCGGCCCGGCACCCGGCCGCGCAACTCCGCGAGCACCGAGCCGAGTTCGCGGGCCCGTTCGGGGTCGTGGATCAGCCCCCACTGGTGGTGGGCGCGGTCGACGGCGGTCTCGACGGCCACGGCGTCGGGGACCTGGCCCATGGCCAGGCGGGTGGTGGCCACGGTCAGCCAGGCCCGGCAGCTGCGGGCGGCGTCGCCCGCGAACATCGCCAGGTCCGCGCGGACCTCGGCCCAGTGCAGCGCGTCCTCGGAGGCCGCTCCGTGGGCGAGGGCGGCGGCCCGCTCCCAGCGGGCGGCGAGCGCGTCGGCGTCGCCGTGCCGGCCGGCCTGCACGCAGGCGGTGATGGCCGTGTGCGGGTCGGCCGGCCCCGGCCCGGGCGCGGTGAGCACGAGGCCGGGGCCGCCGTACTCCTCGGTCAGCCGCGACAGCGCCTGCTCGTGCAGCTCCGCCGGGAGCGGCCGGTGCCCGCTGCGCAGGATCGTCGCCACCGCTCTCATGTACGCCGGTGCCGCCACCGTGCGCCGGGCCGGTGGCGGTGCGATCCGGCCGTACAGGGCGATGTTGTGCCCGCGGTCCAAGGGGCACCCGCGCAGCAGTTTCCAGCTCTCCGCGTCCGCGTGCAGGTCGGCCACGACCGTGGTCGTGCCGTCCGGGCGCAGCCGGAGTTCCTCGCGCAGCCAGTGCCAGGGCAGGGCCGTGTAGCGGACGGTCGCCGGGGTGGTGCGGGCGAGCGCCAGGTGGGGCAGGCGCTGGCGGCGGTCCAGCTGGAGCTGGCCGGTGAGGAACACGGTGAGCGGGCCGGGCGACGCCGCGGCCGCGCGCAGCCGGGTGAGCACGGCCTGCGGCTCCAGCGGGTCGGCGAGCTCCACCACGGTCGCGGTGTCCGTGCCGGACAGCACGGAGGGCGCCACGGCGGCCAGCACCGGCAGCACGGACGCGGCGTCCACCAGACGTCCCCTGCCCACGGGCGCGGCCGCGAGCAGCAGCACGGTTCCGGGCATCGTCCCCCCGTGTCGTGATCCGGTCGGTCGCGTACGTCAGCACGTTAACCGCTCCACCGACTTGCCAGGGCTCCTTCCCCGGTGTGCTCTGGTAGGCGGGGGCGAGGAGAGAGAGGAGCGCTCTCATGGCGCACGCGGCACCCGTGTCCGGTATCACCACCCGCACCACCCGCCCACCCAACCTGTTCAGCGACCGGGCCCATGCCATCGGCCGGTGGGCGGGACCGCTCGCCCTGGGGCTCGTCTACGGCTACTGGGCCGCGGCCGACCGGCGCTACGGCGGACCGATCACGGGCTGGAACGTGCTGTTCGGCTTCGTGACCGCGATCGTGTTCGCGGTGGTCCTGGCAGGCGTCCTCATGGTCGGCCCCCGGCTGCGGCGGGAGCAGCACGCCGCGCTGTGGTTCGCCTTCATCGGCGTGGCGTTCGGCTTCCTCTACAGCCAGAGCGGCCACGCGATCGTGCCGACGGTCGGCCTGTCGCTGGGGATAGGGATCGTCGCGGGCCTCTTCTGCTTCTACTGGTTCTACACGCACGAGGACGCGGCGGGCCGTCGCGTGAGTTGACCCGCTGACCCACGTCAGCCGACCCGGACCGACCGAATCGACCGAACCGCTCTCCCGCCGGTCACCCGAATGCCGCCCCTCCGCTCGCGGAGGGGCGGGCGACGGCCTTGGCTGAGAACGTGTCCCGACGTATGCGAAGCGGTCTGTCGGCCGTGCTCATCGCGCTCTCATGCCTGCTCGTGCCGTTCGGCGTGCTGTCGGCCTGGGCGGCGTACGGGCTCTCCGACACCGGTCGCTACGTCACCACGATGGCGCCGCTCGCCGACGACCCGGACGTGCGCGACGCGATCGCGGACACCGTCGGGGACGGGATCGTGCAGGAGATCGGGCACGGGCTGGACGCCCACGTGCGCCCCGGCACCATCACCCCCTTCGTTCACGACGCGGTCCGCTCGTTCACCCAGACCGAGGCCTTCCGCACGGCGTGGAACGAGGGCAACCGGGCCGCCCACGACGCCGTGTTGCGGGCCCTGCGCGACGAACGCGACCCCCTCGAACGCCCGGTCACCGTCGACCTCGCGCCCGTCACCGCCCAGGTCAAGGCCCAGCTCGCCCAGGACCACGTACCGCTCGCGAACCGCATCCCCGTCCAGCACACCGAGGTCGATCTGCTTCCGGCCCAGCAACTGGGCCGCCTGCGGAAGGGGTTCCACGTGCTCGAAATCGCCGGTTTCTGGCTGCCGGTCGCGGCCGTCGCGTTCGCCGTCGCCGGGCTCGCCCTGGCCGCCCGCCGCCGCCGTGCGCTGACCGCCACCGCGCTCGGCACCGCCCTCGGCGGCGCGCTGCTCGCCCTCGCCGTCGCCATCGGCCGCAGCCTGACCCTCGCCGACCTGCCCGCCGAGGTCTCCCAGCCGGCCGTCGGCGCCGTCTACGACGCCCTCACGGCCACCCTGCGCACCACCTCATGGATCCTGGTCGCGCTCGGTCTGACGGTGGCCGCCCTGACCTGGCTCTCCCGCCGCCCGCGCCGGCCATTCCGCCGCCGCCGGGCGGCCGAGGCGCCCACCACCCAGACCCGCCCCCAGCAGCCGCCGCCGCGCGTACGCGTCTGACCCCGCGCGCGGGATGCCCGGGGTCCGTGGCGACCCCGTAGGCTCGTCGTCGTGACCAAGCAGGGGGGACGGTTCGCGAGCTGGTGCGCCGGGCTGATGTTCGCGGGGGTGAGCGTCGTCGTCGGGTGCCGGCTGGCCGACAGCGACGGCATCACGCCGATACCGCAGCTCCTCGCCTTCCTGCCGTGGCTGCTCGTGCCCACCGGACTGGGCCTGGCGTTCACACTGCGCGGACGCTGGTGGGCGGGGGCGGTGTGGGGCGTTGCGCTGCTGGGGCTGCTGGCGTGGTTCATCGAGCCGTACGGCAGGGTCTCCGCGCCGGCCGGCCATGCCGTGGCCGGGGTGCGGGTGCTGACCTCGAACGTGCAGTTCGGGCGTGGTGCCCCGGCCCTCGTCCCGGTCATCCGCCGCGAGCGGCCCGACATCGTCTTCGTCGAGGAGTGCGAGTACACCTGCCAGGCGACGCTGGACCGGGAGGTCGGCGGCGACTACCCGTACCGGCGGGCGGTCCGGGCGGGTGGTTCGCAGGGGTCCCTGATCCTCAGCCGCTACGCCCTGCGCGGCACCTCCGGAGTCCGCGGCACGATGGGCATGCCGGGCGCGGTCGCCGACGTCCGCGGGCACGCGGTACGCCTCCAGCTCGCGCACCCGATGCCGCCGCTGCCCGGCCAGGTCGCGCTCTGGCACCGGGAACTCGCCCGGCTGCGCGCCTTCGCCGGGGCGGACCGTACGACCCCGACCGTGCTGGCCGGCGACTTCAACGCCACCCAGGACCACGCGGCCTTCCGCCGCATCATCGACGCCGGACTGCACGACGCCGCCCGCCTGGCCGGCGCCGAGCGCGCCCCCAGCTGGCCGGCCCGTACCGCGCCCGCCCTCGGCGCCCAGATCGACCACGTGCTCGTCTCACCGGACTTCTCCGCGACCGGCGCCCGCTTCCTCGCCCTGGCCGACACCGACCACCGCGCGCTGCTCGTCGACGTCACGCTGCACGACGGCCGAGGATCGCATTGACACGGCCCGCCTGCCGGTACTCGCCCCTGCCCAAGATCACTACTCGGGGCCGCTAACCTTACGTGTCCGTCCTGGCCAGGGATTGACGGGCATCAACTCACGAAGGGTTGCGCACATGGGCATTCTCACTCTCCTGCGGAACGCGTTCGGCCGATCACGCAAGGGGCGTACGGCCGAGGCAGAGGGTGCGGAGCAGACTCCCACCCAGGAGCCGACCCCCACCGCTGCCCAGCAGCCGGAGCCTAAGGTCCCCGCCCCGGCGACCGAGTCCGCCCCCGAGCCCCCCGCCGCCGTCCACGTCCCGGACCCCCGGCCCTCGACCGGCGACGAACACGATCTGGTCTCAGCCGCCTTCGACAACATCACCGTCCCCAAGCCGGCCACCCCCGTGGACCCGGCCGACTTGACGACGGAGGACCCCACCCCGACCCCCGAACCGGCAGCCGCAGAGCCGGAGTCGGAGTCGGAACCCGAGGCAACCCCGGCCCCGGCAGCCGAGGAGCCGACCCCGGAGCCGACAGCCGGAGAACCGGAGTCGGAGCCCGAGGCGGCACCCGCCCCCGAGCAGACCCCGGAACCGGTGGCCGAGGAGCCGACGCCGGAGCCCGAGCCGACCCCCGAACCGCAGGCCGAGGCAGAGACCGAGACCGAGGCGGAGCCGGAGACCGACGCGCCGCAGGTCGCCGACGGCGAGGAAGCCCCGCAGGGGCCACTCGCACCCGACGACGAAGGCCGCACGGGTGGTGCGGGTGGGAACGAACCGGCCGAAGACGAAGCCGAGGCCGAGCCCACCCCCGAACCGGCAGCCGAACAGCCGACCACGGAACCGGAGCCGGAACCGGAGCCCGCGGCTGAGCAGTCGCCCTCACCGGCCGAAGGCGAAGCCAAGGCCGACACCGACACCGAGCCGGAGCCGGACGCCGAAACCGACACTGCGCCGGACGCCCAGTCCGAGCCGGAGCCGGACGCCGAACCCAAGGCGGAGAACACGGGCACCGAGCCCGCCACCCCCCTCGCCCACATCCACTCGCACGCCCCCGACCTCACCACCGCCTACCAGTCCGCCGCATCCGCCCTGGCGAAGTACGACCTCACCGGCACCCGCGCCAAGGTCTACCTCGTCCTCGACCGCTCCGCCTCCATGCGCCCGTACTACAAGGACGGCTCCGCCCAGGCCCTCGGCGAGCAGACCCTCGCCCTCGCGGCCCACCTCGACCCCGAGGCGACGGTCCACGTCACGTTCTTCTCCACGGAGGTGGACGGCACCGGCGAGCTGACCCTCGCCGAACACGAGAACCGCGTCGACGACCTGCACGGCTCCCTCGGCCGCATGGGCCGCACCAGCTACCACGCCGCCGTGGAGGCCGTACTGGCCCACCGCGCGGAGTCGGCCGACGACCCGGCGGCCCCCACCCTGGTGATCTTCCAGACGGACGGCGCCCCGGACGCCAAGACCCCGGCCACCCAGTCCCTCACCGACGCGGCGAAGAAGCACCCCTCCGTCTTCTTCTCCTTCGTCGCCTTCGGCGAGCACGACAACAAGGCCTTCGACTACCTCCGCAAACTGAAGACCGACACCGCGTCCTTCTTCCACGCCGGCCCCACCCCCCGCGAGCTCACGGACCAGGAGCTCTACGAGGGCGTACTGGCGAACTGGCGCCCGTGACCCACGGGCCCCACGGGACCACGCGCCCGTAACCACGCCGCACCAGGGCCGCCCCTTCCCACCCCTTAAAACGGGAAGCGGGCGGCCCACCCATGTCGGCTACGATTTCAAGGTTCCGTAGACGACCCGCACCCGACGAGATCGTCACCCCACGTAGCGACTTGGGAGCAGCCCGCGATGGCTCGACACCTCATCACCAGCGCCCTTCCGTACATCAACGGGATCAAGCACCTGGGCAACATGGTGGGGTCCATGCTCCCGGCGGACGTGTACTCGCGCTATCTGCGCCAGCGCGGCCACGACGTCCTGTACATCTGCGCGACGGACGAGCACGGCACCCCGGCGGAGCTCGCGGCCAAGGAGCAGGGCCTCCCGGTCGACGAGTTCTGCGCGCAGGCGCACGACGCGCAGAAGGCGGTCTACGACGGCTTCTCGCTGGCCTTCGACTACTTCGGCCGCAGCTCGTCCCCGCAGAACCACGAGATCACGCAGGAGATCGCCCGCGAGCTCAAGGCGAACGGGTTCATCGAGGAGCGGGCCATCCGCCAGGTGTACTCCAACGCCGACGGCCGCTTCCTGCCCGACCGGTACATCATCGGCACCTGCCCGCACTGCGGCTACGACAAGGCGCGCGGCGACCAGTGCGAGAACTGCACGCGGGTCCTGGACCCGACCGACCTGATCGAGCCGCGCTCCGCGATCAGCGGCAGCAGCGACCTGGAGGTCCGCGAGACCAAGCACCTCTTCCTCCTCCAGTCCGTGCTGGCCGGCGAGGTCGAGGCGTGGGTCGACGAGCGCGCCGACGACTGGCCGGTGCTGGCCTCCTCGATCGCCCGCAAGTGGCTCACCGAGGGCCTGCACGACCGCGCGATCACCCGCGACCTGGACTGGGGCGTCCCGGTCCCGGCCGACACCTGGCCGGAGCTGGCCGCCGAGGGCAAGGTCTTCTACGTCTGGTTCGACGCCCCGATCGAGTACATCGGCGCCACGAAGGAGTGGGCGGACCAGGACCCGGAGAACCGGGACTGGCGCTCGTGGTGGTGGGAGTCGGACGCGGACGTCCACTACACCCAGTTCATGGGCAAGGACAACGTGCCCTTCCACAGCGTGATGTTCCCGGCGACCCTGCTGGGCACCCGCGCGCCGTGGAAGAAGGTCGACGTCATCAAGGCCTTCAACTGGCTCAACTACTACGGCGGCAAGTTCTCCACGTCGCAGCGGCGCGGTGTCTTCACGCACGACGCGCTGGAGATCCTCCCGGCCGACTACTGGCGCTACTTCATGATGGCGAACGCGCCGGAGTCCGACGACTCCTCCTTCACCTGGGAGCACTTCACGGCCACGGTGAACAAGGACCTGGCGGACACGCTGGGCAACTTCGTCAACCGGGTGCTGTCCTTCTCCCGCAAGCGCTTCGGCGACGCGGTACCGGAGGGCGGCGAGCCGGGCGAGGCCGAGGCGCGGCTCGGGGAGGAGATCGCCCGCCTCCTCGCCGAGTACGAGGAGCACATGGAGGCCATCCAGTTCCGCAAGGCGGCGGCTTCCCTGCGCGCCCTGTGGTCGGCGGGCAACTCCTACCTGGAGGAGAAGTCCCCCTGGCTGGAGATCAAGACCGACAAGGACGGCGCGGCCCTCACCCTGCGCACCGCGATGAACCTGATCCACCTCTACGCGGTGGTCTCGGAGCCGTTCATCCCCACCTCGTCGGCGGCCATGCGCGCGGCGTTCTCCCTGGACGGCGACACGGCGACCTGGGTGACCCCCGCCGAGGCGGCCTCCCTGACCAGCGTCCCCGCCGGTACGCCGTTCACGGTCCCCCCGGTCCTCTTCGCCAAGCTCACGGACGACGACCTGGAGACGTACAAGGAGCGCTTCGGCGGCTCGGACGAGTAGGACTCACCGCTTGCGCACAGGGGCCCGGGAACGCCTTGTTCCCGGGCCCCTTCGCACTCCCTCGCCGGGTCAGCGTTCCGAGGCGTAGGCCACGAAGCCCTTCCACGCGTCGCGCGTGAGCGCAAGCTGAGGGCCTCCTATGTTCTTGGAGTCGCGAACGTGCACGGTGCCGGGGGTGACGGCGAGCTCAACGCAGGAGTTGCCATCCGTGCCGCTGCTGTAGCTGCTCTTGAACCACGCCAGTTCGGAGGCGTCGCTGGCGGAGGCCTTGCGGATCATGTTTCTCCCAGCAGTTTCTCGATGAAGGCCAGCGACTCCCTCGGAGGGAGTGCCTGGGCCCGGATCGTGCCATACCGCAGTTCAAGGATGCGCAGCCGCTTCGGATCGGCAATCGTCCGCCCGTTGAACGCCCCGTCGGAGCGTCCCGCTGCCGTACCGTCGGGGAACTTCAGCAACTCGATCTTGCCGTCCACTCCTGGGTGAGCATCCGTGTTCCCCGCAAGACCGTATGGGCAGAACTCGACCTACCAGCGACGCGACCAGCGGAAACGGCACACGCACCGGAACCCGACCGCGTGTGCTCCGGTGCCGTCGACGGTCTTCCTCAAGGAACACAAGAGGGAAAGAAACCGCACCAAGCCCCACCCCTCCCGCCCACAGCGCACGCTCACTCCCACGAGTGAACATCACCAACTGAGCTGGATTCCCCACCGGTTGCCTGCCCTACGCTCAGCGCAGCACAGCACAACCCCAGACATACAACGGCCCTCGCCGGGACTGGCATCCCACTGTCTCTCCCCACCGGCACCCCCGTCGGCATCAAGACCCTCACCGCCCGCTTCCCCGAGGGCCCGACCCGGATCGCCGCCGCGCTGCGCGAGTTGGAGACCCACGGCTACCTGCGTCGCACCCGCGAACGCACGGAGAGCGGCCGTATCGTCACCCGCACCGTCTCCTGCAACCAACCGGGCCGACACCGCGACCACAACACGCCTGAAGCAGCAGCACCGAAGCCCCCGGCCCGCCGCGCCACCACCGCCCCGCAGCAGGAACCCGCACGCCGCCGGGCCCTTCCCGCCATACCGAAGCCCGCGTACGCCTCCCCCGTCCTCCTCCGGGCGGCCACCGACGTCCTCGCCGGCCTGCGCCGCACCGACCCCCCCTGATGCTCTCCGCCACCGATGCCGAACACCTCGCCCCCGGTGTCGCCGCCTGGCTGGAGCGGGACCTCACCCCCACCGCCGTACGGCACGCCGTGACCAGCGACCTTCCGGCGGAGCCCCTGCGCCGCCCGGCCGCCCTCCTGGCCCACCGCCTCACCGCCCCGCTCCCGCCCCTGCCGCCGTTCGGCACCCCCGAACCGCCCCCACCCATCAGGCACCCGCTCCGCAACTGCGAAACCTGCGACCGCGGCTACCGAGGCCCCGACCCACACAGCTGCCACGGATGCGTGTCAACGAGCACGGGGCCCGGGAGCCCCGACTCCGGTACAGGCGTGGCGCACCAAACCGAGCAGGCCTGGCCGTGAGCGGCCGGCCCGGTCCGACTCCTCCGCGCCCCCGTCCGGATACCCTGGCCAGGGCACCCTGTGGAGGACACCATGAGCACTCAGGCCGATCACGGACACGAGCTGATCCCGCGCCCCGAGCAGACTCCTGACGCCCTGCGCACGGCTCTCGCCGTCGTCGCTCCCGGTCGCCTGTACGAGATGCAGGCCACGAAGGACGACGCCTTCGCCAAGGCTGTCGAGTGGCAGTCTCTGAGCCCCGTGCGAGGCTGGGTCCTCACCTGGGCCAGGGACATCGAGATCGCCCGGCGCCCCGACCTGTCCTCCCGCCTCGCTCACGCGCAGAGCAGGTTGGAACACGAGGACCCTGCCACCGCTGAGGAGGCGCTGCGCGAGCTGAGCGCCGTCCTGGACGAAGCCATGGAAGCAGTACGCGGTTGAGCTGGAAGTGGGAGTACGCCTTCGGTGCGGAGCAAACCGCCCGCACCGCACCCGCCAACTTTCTCGCCGGGGTACAGAAGAAGGCGGACGAGCTGGTCAGAGCCGCCGAAGCCGTCCACCTCCACGGCAGTGCTCACGCGAACATCGACCCGAAAGGCGGCGACGTCATCGTGCCCGGCGGGATGTTCACGTATCAGGCCGTCGCACGCAGTGAACGTGTCTACGTCGTTCAGATCACTTACCTGGGGTTCTGAGAGCTCTGCCCCCGGAAACGAACCGCCCCTCCGTCTGCTCATACGGCAAGGCCCGGAACCCCGAGGGGGTTCCGGGCCTCTCGTGCGTCCGCGGGGGACTACTTCGGCTGCGGCTTGCGTACCGACAGGTGCAGTTCCCGCAGGCGGGACTCGTCCAGCTCGGTCGGGGCGCCCATCATCAGGTCCTGGGCGTTGCCGTTGAGCGGGAAGGCGATGGTCTCGCGGATGTTGGGCTCGTCCGCGAGCAGCATGACGATGCGGTCGACGCCCGGCGCGATGCCGCCGTGCGGCGGGGCGCCGAAGCGGAACGCGCGGAGCATGCCGGCGAACTTCTCCTCGACGGTCTCACGGTCGTAGCCCGCGATCTCGAAGGCCTTGAGCATGATGTCCGGCTCGTGGTTGCGGATGGCGCCGGAGGACAGCTCGACACCGTTGCACACGATGTCGTACTGCCAGCCCAGGATGTCCAGCGGCTCCTGGCTCTCCAGGGCCTCCAGGCCGCCCTGCGGCATCGAGAACGGGTTGTGGGAGAAGTCGATCCCGCCCGTCTCCTCGTCCCGCTCGTACATCGGGAAGTCGACGATCCAGCAGAAGCGGAAGACGTTCTCCTCGAACTGGCCGGCGCGCTTGGCGGCCTCCACCCGCACCGCGCCCATGATCTTCGAGACCTCGTCGAAGTCGCCCGCGCCGAAGAACACCGCGTGACCGGGGGAGAGCGACAGCCGCTTGGTCAGCTCCGCGACGTTCTCCTCGGTCAGGAACTTCGCGATCGGGCCGGTCAGCGCGCCGTCCTCGCCGACCCGTACCCATGCCAGGCCCTTCGCGCCCTGCTCCACCGCGTACTCGCCGAGCTGGTCGAAGAACTTGCGGGGCTGGCCGGCGGTGTCCGGCACCGGCAGCGCGCGGACGTGCTTGCCGGCGAACGCCTTGAACTCCGAGCCCGCGAAGATGTCGGTGATGTCGACGAGCTCCAGCTTGGCGCGCAGGTCCGGCTTGTCGGAGCCGTACTTCAGCATCGCCTCGCGGAACGGGATCCGCGGGAAGGGGGAGGTGACGTGGCGGCCGCCGCCGAACTCCTCGAAGAGCTCCGTCATGAGCTTCTCGATCGGCTGGAAGACGTCCTCCTGCTCGACGAAGCTCATCTCGACGTCGAGCTGGTAGAACTCGCCCGGCGAGCGGTCCGCGCGGGCGTCCTCGTCACGGAAGCAGGGCGCGATCTGGAAGTAGCGGTCGAAGCCCGAGATCATCAGCAGCTGCTTGAACTGCTGGGGGGCCTGCGGGAGGGCGTAGAACCTGCCCGGGTGGACCCGGGAGGGGACCACGTAGTCGCGGGCGCCCTCGGGGGAGGTGGCGGACAGGATCGGCGTCGCCATCTCGTTGAAGCCCATCGCCGACATCTTGTGGCGGATGGCGGAGATGACCGCCGTGCGCAGCAGGATGTTGCGGTGCATGCGCTCACGGCGCAGGTCCAGGAAGCGGTACTCCAGGCGCCGCTCCTCGTTGACCCCGTCCTCGGTGTTGATGGTGAAGGGGAGCGGGGCCGCCGCGCCCAGCACCTCGACCTCGCCGACCTCGATCTCGATCTCGCCGGTGGGCAGCTCGGCGTTGACGTTGTCGGCGCCGCGGGAGACGACCTTGCCGTCGGCGCGGACGACGGTCTCCTTCGAGAGCTTGTCGAGCGCCTCGTACGCGGGCGTGCCGGGGCGGGCGACGAGCTGCGTGATGCCGTAGTGGTCGCGCAGATCGATGAAGAGGATGCCGCCCAGGTCGCGCCGATTGTGCAGCCAGCCACTCAGCCGGACGTCGGTGCCGACGTCAGAGGCGCGGAGCTCGCCGCAGGTGTGGGACCTGTACCGATGCATCGTCGTTCATCCAGTCTTCGCGGATCGGGGATCACCGGGCGGGCACGGCCCGGACCTACCAAGCGTACCGGGCACCTCAAGATCGGCTCCCCACCATTAAGAGAGGTCCCGGGCGGTAACGGGGCAGCGCCGAAGTCCGCACGGCCGTACACCTTCGGTGGCAGTGTTCGATCGCCTCTTCTTACAGTGGGGCAATGCGCACTGGTGAGCCCCTGCCCGCCGTGGGGGACGTACTCGCCTCCCTCGCGACCGGGATGTGGCACTGGGACACGGCCACCGGCCTGGTCTCGGTCGACGCCGAGGCGGCCCGACTGCTCGGGCTGCCCGCCCGGGAGGCCACACTCAGGGAAGCCCAGGTGCGCGCCCGGCTCCACCCGGTCGACTGGAACGAGATAACCGGCGTGGTGCAGCTGGCCGTCGCCGAGGGCACCCTCGCCGAGGTGCGCATCCGCATCATGGACGAGCGCAACCGGATCATCCGCGTCGTGCGCAGCCGCTCCAAACCGACCTTCGACGCCCGCAAGAAGGCGTACAAGCTGATCGGCACCCTTCAGGAGGTCGCCGAGCCGGCGCCCGGTTCGCCCGCCGGGCGAAGAGCGGTCACCGGGGAGTGGCGGCGCTCGCGGGAGGCCTTCCTGCTCGACGCCGGGCGGGCGCTGGCCGAGGCCCGCTCCACGGCGGAGGTGCTGCGGGTGGCGGCCGGCCTGTCGATGCCGGGATTCTCGCCGGACGGGCTGGCGGTCTTCGGCGTCCAGGCCGACCGGCTGACGATCGTCGGCCACCACGGGCAGCGGCCCGGCGACGAGGGCCCCTTCGTGCACATGGCGCTGGAGACGGACTACCCGGCCGCCGAGGTGGTCCGCACCGGGCGGGCCGTCTACCTCTCCTCCCCGGGGCAGTACAAGTCCCGCTATCCGCTCACCTGGCCGCTCGCCGAGCGCTTCCACCGCCACTCCTGGGCGTTCCTGCCGCTGACCGTCGCGGGCCGCACGATGGGCGCCTGGATGGCCGCCTTCACCTACCCGGTGGCCTTCACTCCCGACGAGCGCTCGGTGCTGACCACGGTGGCCCGCATGCTCGCCCAGGCCCTGTCCCGGGCCGGGACCGCGGAGTCCGAGCGGGAGCTGAGCGAGGGCCTCCAGCGCTCGATGATGCCGACGCTGGGCCCCGAGGTCCCCGGCATGGACCTGGCCGCCCGCTACGTACCCACCGGCGGCGGCCTCCAGGTCGGCGGCGACTGGTACGACATGATCCCCCTGCCCGGCGCCACCTCGCGGTCCCGCACGTCCTCCGGGTCGGGACGCTTCGCCATGGTCATCGGGGACGTCCAGGGCCACGACGTGCGCGCCGCGGGGCTGATGGGCCAGCTGCGCGTCGCCCTGCGCGCCTACGCCTGCGAGGGGCACCGCCCGGACGCGGTGCTCTCCCGCGCCTCCCGTTTCCTGCACGGCATCCTCGCCGCCGGTGCCGACGGCGAGGGCGGCGAGGGCGGCGAAGACGGCGAAGACGGCGAGAACGCTGCCGAGGTCGCCGACCTGCGCTTCGCGACCTGCCTGTACGCCGAGGTCGACCCGCGCACCGGGGTCCTGGAGGTGGCCCGCGCGGGGCACCCCGACCCGGTGATCCGGATGGCGGACGGCACGGTGCTGCAACGCCCGACGGCCGGCGGACTGCCGCTCGGCATCGACCCGGACTCCGACTACCCGACCACCCGGTTCACCCTGGAGCCGGGCGAGACGATGATGATCTGCACGGACGGCCTGATCGAGACCGGCGGCCACGACCTGGACACCGGCTGGCAGCGGATCCGTACGATCCTGGAGCGGCACGGCGGCGAGGCCGAGGAACTCGCCGACGCGCTGGTGCAGGCCGTGCACGGACCCTCCTCGCACCACACCACCGGGCCCCGGGCCGACCGCCGCGAGGACGACATCGCCGTGCTGCTGCTGAGCCGGCGCCGCGACGGCCGGGCGGTCCGCCCCAGGCTGCGGCACACCCTGATGACGGTCGCGCAGGCCGAGCCCGAGCGGGTCTCCGTGGCCCGCCGGCAACTGCGGGAGCTGCTGCACGACTGGTCGAGCGAGGAGCACGTGGACTCGGCGGTGCTGCTGCTGTCGGAGAGCCTCGCCAACGTCCTGCTGCACACCGACGTCGACGCGCTGGTGCTGGCCGAGGTCAGCGGGGAGAGAGGCGAGCGGCGTCTGCGGGTGGAGGTCACCGACGCCGGCGACGATCTGCCGCACAAGCGCCGACCCGGCGAACTCGCCTCCTCCGGGCGCGGACTGGTGCTGATCGAACTGCTCGCGGACGCGTGGGGCGTCGTGCCGCGGGGCCAGGGCAAGAGCATCTGGTTCGAGCTGTACGAGGCCTCGCCGGCCAGGTGAGCCGCTCCGCCGCGTGAGCCCTACGGCGAAGCCGCGTACCGGTCCCGCAGCTCGTGCGCGGTCCCGAAGGCCGCCGCGGTCAGCGGCACCGCCAGCAGCATCCCCACGATCCCGGCGACCGACGCGCCCCCGGTGATCGCCAGCATCACCACGGCCGGGTGCATCTGCACGGTCCGGCTCTGGATCATCGGCTGGAGCACGTGTCCCTCCAGCACCTGGACCGCCAGCACCACCCCGAGCGCCCACAGCGCGATGACGAACCCGCGGTCGGCGAGCGCGACCAGCACGGACACCGCCCCGGAGAGGAAGGCGCCCAGGTAGGGGATGTAGGCGCCGACGAAGACCAGCGCGCCGAGCCCGACCGCGCCGGGCACCCTCAGCACCAGCAGGCCGACGGTGATGCAGACGGCGTCGATCAGCGCGATGAGCGTCGTGCCGCGCATGAAGCCCTCCACGGCCGCGAAGGCCCGCCGGGCCATGGCCTCCGCGGTGTCGCCGGTCCCGCGCGGGGCGAGCGTGCGCAGGGTGGCGGCCGCCTTGTGCGAGTCGCGCAGGAAGAAGAACACGAGCAGCAGGGCCAGTACGGCCATGGCGAGCGCCTCGCCGACCACGCTGACCCCGCTGATGACATTGGAGGCGGCCGTCCCGCCGAACTTCTCCAGCAGCCGCCTGGCGTTGGAGGCGAGGTCGTCCAGCGAGGTCCCGGCCGCCCCGAAGTGGGTGGCGAGCGACCGCGCGGCCTTCTTGAGCGAGGCGATGATCTGCTCCCCGCTGTCGATCAGCGCGGCCACCACGATGTACACCGCACCGCCGACGACCACGACGACCGCCACACAGGTGATCCCGGCGGCGAGCGACCGGTTCACCCCCGCCTCCACGAGCCGCCGGAAGAGCGGCTGCAGCAGAGCCGTCCCCAACAGCGCCAGCAGCACCGGGATCACCGCGGTCCGGAACACCACGCACAGCTGGGCCCCGATCCACACCACCCCGGACACCAGCAGAACGGCGGCACACCAGGCGGCGAGACGCCGGACGGGCTCGGGCAGCAGCGGGGCGGGGGCCTGCACGCCTCCAGACGATCACACGCCGGACGGGCTGTCCCGCGCGGACGGCCCACCCGGGTGACACGGCGCCGGCCACCGGCGGTCCGGCCGGTGGCGCGGTCCGCGTCCCGCACCGGGCCCGGCAGGAACGCGGAAGGGCCCCGTCCTCGAACGGACGGGGCCCAGTGCCCCGACAGACAGCGTTCGCCCCGTCGCGACCCCGGCACGCCCTCTCGCCGCACCGGCCGAAAGCCCAAGTACGTCCAGTACGAGGACTTCCGGCCGGCACTCCCCCAAGCTCTTCGAGCAGGGGGTACCCCCAGAGCACGCACCGGACGCCGCTCCTTCACGGGCAAACGTTGCCTGCCGCGGCACTAGCTCCCAGCGACCGGGAAGGCCTACAGCCCGTCCTCGGTCATCCCGTGGACCGCCGGGATGGTGCCGAGGCGGCCCTTCTTGAAGTCCTCGAACGCCTGCATGAGCTCGTCCCGGGTGTTCATGACGAAGGGGCCGTAGTGGGCCATCGGCTCGCGGATCGGCTGCCCGCCGAGGAGGACGACCTCCAGGTCGGGCGTGTGCGCGTCCTGCTTCTCGTCCGCGCGGACGGTCAGCGAGGAACCGGCGCCGAAGACCGCGGTCTGGCCGAGGTGGATCGGCCGGCGCTCGGCGCCCACGGTGCCGCGTCCCGCCATCACGTACGCCAGGCCGTTGAAGTCCTCCCGCCAGGGCAGGGTGACCTCCGCGCCCGGCGCCACCGTCGCGTGGATCATCGTGATCGGCGTGTGCGTGATGCCGGGGCCGGCGTGGCCGTCCAGCTCACCGGCGATGACCCGCAGCAGCGCGCCGCCGTCGGGGGAGGTGAGCAGCTGGACGCTGCCGCCGCGGATGTCCTGGTAGCGCGGCGCCATCATCTTGTCCTTGGCCGGCAGGTTCACCCACAGCTGGAGGCCGTGGAAGAGGCCGCCGGACACGACCAGCGACTCCGGCGGGGCCTCGATGTGCAGCAGGCCGCTGCCCGCCGTCATCCACTGGGTGTCGCCGTTGGTGATGGTGCCGCCACCGCCGTTGGAGTCCTGGTGGTCGAAGACTCCGTCGATGATGTACGTGACGGTCTCGAAGCCACGGTGGGGGTGCCAGGGGGTGCCCTTGGGCTCGCCCGGCGCGTACTCCACCTCACCCATCTGGTCCATCATGATGAACGGGTCGAGATGGCGGTAGTTGATCCCCGCGAACGCCCGGCGCACCGGGAAGCCCTCGCCCTCGAATCCGCTGGGCGCGGTCGTGACGGTGAGCACGGGACGTGCCACGGCATCGGCGGGCGCGGCCACACGGGGCAGCGTCAACGGGTTCTCGACGGTCACTGCAGGCATGTCGGTTCCTCCTTGTGCGACCACTTTAGTTGAGCGTTGAACTTTCTGCCACCCCCAACAGAAGAAGCCCGGAGGGAATTCCCTCCGGGCTCCGGGCGATGGCGTCCACCTGGTCCTAGCCGTACATCCGGCGCATCGCGAAGTCGACCATCTGCTCGACCGCCTTGGCGTCGAACACCATCCGGTGCTCGCCCTCCATGTCGAGCACGAAGCCGTAGCCGGTCGGCAGCAGGTCGATCACCTCGGCACCGGTGATCACGAAGTACTTGGACTCCTTGCCCGCGTACCGGCGCAGCTCCTTGAGCGAGGTGAACATCGGGATCACCGGCTGCTGGGTGTTGTGCAGCGCCAGGAACCCGGGGTTGTCGCCGCGGGGGCAGTACACCTTGGAGGTCGCGAACACCTGCTGGAAGTCCTCGGCGGCCAGCTGCCCCGTGGTGAAGGCGCGCACCGCGTCCGCGAGCGAGGGCGGCGAGGGCTCGGGGTAGGCCGGAGCCTGCTGGCCGTACCCGCCGACACCGCCGGGCATCTGCTGCTGCGGAGGGACGTACCCCTGCTGTGCCGCCCCGCTGTCCATCGGCTGGCCGTATCCGTACATGGGCCACAGCGTACTGACCCGCACGAGGGCTCGGTCACACATGGCGGGACGGGGTTGCTTCTTATTACCGACGGGTAGCATCATCGGAGCTACTAGTTGGTACGTGAACCAGATGCGAGGAGCCAGTGCCTCGCCGAGTCCTCGACGGGAGCCGTGGCCATGGGGCACTACAAGTCGAACCTCCGCGACATCGAGTTCAACCTCTTCGAAGTGCTCGGACGCGACAAGCTGTACGGCACCGGTCCGTTCGAGGAGATGGACGCCGACACCGCCAGGAGCGTCCTGGAGGAGCTGACCCGCCTGGCGGAGAACGAGCTGGCGGAGTCCTTCGTCGACGCCGACCGCAACCCGCCGGTGTTCGACCCCGAGACGAACACCGCGCCGGTGCCGGAGACCTTCAAGAAGAGCTACAAGGCCTTCATGGACTCCGAGTACTGGCGCCTGGGCCTGCCCGAGGAGATCGGCGGCACCACCGCTCCCCCGTCCCTGATCTGGGCCTACGCGGAGCTGATCCTCGGCGCCAACCCGGCGATCTGGATGTACTCCTCCGGCCCGGCGTTCGCCCGCATCCTCTTCGAGGAGGGCACCGAGGAGCAGCGGAAGATCGCCTCGATCGCGGTCGAGAAGACCTGGGGCTCCACCATGGTGCTCACCGAGCCCGACGCCGGCTCGGACGTCGGTGCCGGCCGCACGAAGGCGGTCCAGCAGGAGGACGGCTCCTGGCACATCGAGGGCGTGAAGCGCTTCATCACCTCCGGCGAGCACGACATGGAGGAGAACATCCTCCACTACGTCCTCGCCCGCCCCGAGGGAGCCGGCCCCGGCACCAAGGGCCTGTCCCTCTTCCTCGTGCCGAAGTACCTGTTCGACTGGGAGACCGGCGAGCTGGGCGAGCGCAACGGCGTCTACGCCACCAACGTCGAGCACAAGATGGGCCTGAAGGCCTCCAACACCTGCGAGATGACCTTCGGCGACCGCCACCCCGCCAAGGGCTGGCTGATCGGCGACAAGCACGACGGCATCCGCCAGATGTTCCGCATCATCGAGTTCGCCCGCATGATGGTCGGCACGAAGGCGATCTCCACGCTGTCCACCGGCTACCTGAACGCGCTGGAGTACGCCAAGGAGCGCGTCCAGGGTCCCGACCTGGCGAACTTCATGGACAAGTCCGCGCCCAAGGTCACCATCACGCACCACCCCGACGTGCGCCGCTCGCTGATGACGCAGAAGGCGTACGCCGAGGGCATGCGCGCCCTCGTCCTGCACACCGCCGCGGTCCAGGACACGATCGCGGTCAAGGAGGCGGGCGGCGAGGACGCCTCGGCCGACCACGCGCTCAACGACCTGCTCCTGCCCATCGTCAAGGGCTACGGCTCGGAGAAGGGGTACGAGCAGCTCGCTCAGTCGCTGCAGACCTTCGGCGGCTCCGGCTTCCTCCAGGAGTACCCGGTCGAGCAGTACATCCGGGACGCCAAGATCGACACCCTGTACGAGGGCACCACGGCCATCCAGGGCCAGGACTTCTTCTTCCGGAAGATCGTCCGCAACCAGGGCGCCGCGCTGAACTCGGTCGCCGAGGACATCAAGGAGTTCCTGGCTCTCGGCACCGGCGGGGAGGACCTGGCCGGCGCCCGCGAGCACCTCGCCAGGGCCGCCGCCGAACTGGAGGCCCTCGTCGGCCTGATGCTGACCGACCTCGCCGCCACCGAGAAGGACGTCAAGAGCATCTACAAGGTGGGCCTGAACACCACCCGCCTGCTGCTCGCCTCCGGTGACGTGATCGTCGGCCACCTGCTGCTCAAGGGCGCCGCGATCGCCGCCGAAAAGCTGGAGACGGCCTCCTCGAAGGACCGGGCGTTCTACCAGGGCAAGATCGCGGCGGCGAAGTTCTTCGCGGCCAACGTCCTGCCGGGCGTCACCCTGGCCCGCAAGGTCGCCGAGAACGTGGACCTGGACCTGATGGAGCTGGACGAGGCCGCCTTCTAGGACGGCCCCGGCCCCGGCGCCCGCCCCACCCCCCACCTGCGCCTCTCCCGACCCCCCACACACGAGGGTCCGCTTCCGACACCGGGAGCGGACCCTCGTGACGTCGTTAAGGTGAACCCATGAGTACAAGCCAGCGCTTCGACCGCGGCCACACCGACGACCTGATGTCCTTCCTGGCGGCGAGCCCGTCGCCGTACCACGCCGTGGCGAACACAGCCGAGCGGCTGGAGAAGGCCGGCTTCCGCCAGGTCTGCGAGACGGACGCGTGGGACGGCACGGCAGGCGGAAAGTACGTGCTGCGCGGCGGGGCGATCGTGGCCTGGTACGTCCCCGAGGGTGCCGCGCCGCACACACCCTTCCGCATCGCGGGCGCGCACACCGACTCCCCCAACCTGCGGGTCAAGCCGCTCCCCGACACCGGGGCGCACGGCTGGCGCCAGGTCGCCGTGGAGATCTACGGCGGCCCGCTGATGAACTCCTGGCTCGACCGCGACCTGGGCCTGGCCGGCCGGCTCACGCTGCGCGACGGCTCCACCCGCCTGGTCAACGTCGACCGCCCGCTGCTGCGCGTCCCCCAGCTGGCGATCCACCTGGACCGCCAGGTCTCTGCGGAGGGCCTCAAGCTGGACAAGCAGCGGCACCTGCAACCGGTGTGGGGCCTGGGCGACGACGTCCGCGACGGCGACCTGATCGCCTTCCTCGAGGCGGAGGCGGGGCTCGCCGCGGGCGAGGTGGCCGGCTGGGACCTGATGACGCACTCCGTGGAGCCCCCCGCCTACCTGGGCCGGGACCGGGAGCTGCTGGCCGGCCCCCGGATGGACAACCTGCTGTCGGTGCACGCCGCCGCGGCGGCGCTCGCGGCCGTCACGGCGGGGGCGCCGGAGCTGCCGTACATCCCGGTGCTGGCCGCCTTCGACCACGAGGAGAACGGCTCCCAGTCGGACACCGGCGCGGACGGCCCGCTGCTCGGATCGGTGCTGGAGCGCTCGGTGTTCGCGCGCGGTGGATCGTTCGAGGACCGGGCGCGCGCCTTCGCCGGCACGGTCTGCCTGTCCTCCGACACCGGCCACGCCGTCCACCCCAACTACGCCGAGCGGCACGACCCGACCCACCACCCGCGCGCGGGCGGCGGTCCGATCCTCAAGGTCAACGTCAACAACCGCTACGCGACAGACGGTTCGGGACGCGCGGTATGGGCGGCGGCCTGCGAGAAGGCCGGCGTCCCCTTCCAGTCCTTCGTCTCCAACAACTCGATGCCGTGCGGCACGACCATCGGCCCGATCACCGCGGCCCGGCACGGCATCCGCACCGTCGACATCGGCGTGGCCATCCTGTCGATGCACAGCGCCCGTGAACTGTGCGCCGCCGACGACCCGTTCCTGCTGGCGAACGCGCTGGTGGCGTTCCTGGAGGGCTGAGCGGCACGGCCTCCCCCCAAGCTCTCGGCTTCGCTCGAGCAGGGGGACCCCCATGGCCCATGAGCGGCCGCCTCCGCATGGTCACCCGGCTTGCGGGTACCCGGAGTTGACCGGAAGGGACCGGAACCGTCCGGAACCACCGGACCCGACACCGGACAGGGAGGCGACACTCATGGGCCTCGGCGGCTGCATCATCCTCATCGCCGTGGGAGCCATTCTCACGTTCGCGACCGACTGGCACATGCAGGGGGTCGACCTGCACGTGGTCGGCGTCATCCTGATGATCGTCGGCCTGATCGGCGTCACGACGTTCAGCAGCATCTACCGGCGCCGCCGCGTGATGGTTCCCCCCACCACGGTCGTCGAAGAGGACCGCCACCACCACGCACGCGACGGCTACGGCGACGGCTACGGCATCTGAGCACATGCCGAGCCGGTCCCGCGGCCACGGAACATGACGGACAGTCGGCCACAAGCTTGAGCATTCCGTTACGCGCACCTCCTTGTCGTGTTGTGTGAATATCGTGAAGACTTGGCGCCCTTGAGCCCGTAGGGGAGAAACCGGGCGTCAAGCGACCATCACGACGGGGGACTCTGCCGTGCTCGACTTCGCCGCACGCGGCGGCGCCTTGGGTGCTGCGCCGACACGGCCACGACCCGCGGGCCGGCACGCCGCCCGCCGCGCGCACGCCGCCGAGGAGGAACCGCCCGGCAGGCCCCGGCTCGCGGTCCTGATCCCCGCCCACAACGAGCAGGACCGCGTCGCCGCCGCGATCGAGGGCCTGTGGCGGCAGAGCCGGCGGCCGGACCTGATCGTGGTCGTCGCCGACAACTGCACCGACGACACCGCCCACATCGCCGTCGCGCACGGCGCGCAGGTCTTCCACACCCAGGGCAACACGCACAAGAAGGCGGGCGCACTCAACCAGGCCATCGCCTGGGTGCTGCCCCACCTCGACGACCGGGACCTGCTGCTGGTGCAGGACGCCGACACCGTGCTCAACCCGTGGTTCGCCGAGACCGCCCTGGCCACCTTCAACCGCAAGGTCGGCGCCGTCGGCGGTGTCTTCTACGGCGAGGAGGGCGGCGGCCTGCTCGGTCTGCTCCAGCGCATGGAGTTCCACCGCTACGCCTGGGAGCTGGAGCGCACCGGGGGCAAGGCGCAGGTGCTCACCGGCACCGGCACCATGTTCCGGGCCCGGGTGTTGCGCGAGGTGCGGGCGGCCCGTCGCGCCGGTGTCATCGGCGGCGGCAACGGCTACTACAGCCTCGCCTCCCTCACCGAGGACGACGAGATGACCAAGGCGGTCAAGACCCTCGGCTACCGCGCCATGTCACCGGCCGGCTGCGCGGTCACCACCGAGGTCATGCCGACCCTGGGCAAGTTGTGGCACCAGCGGCTGCGCTGGCAGCGCGGCGCCCTGGAGAACCTCCGCGACTACGGCTGGACCCGCGTCACCGCCCGCTACTTCCTCCAGCAGTTCCTCATGGGGTTCGGCGCGCTGTTCTTCCTCGTCTACCTGACCTTCATGACCACGTCCATCGCCCTGTACGGCCCGCCGGGCCTGTCACCGGTGTGGACCTCGATCGGCCTGATCTTCGTCGTCGAGAAGGTCGTCTCCGTACGCCGCGCCGGCCCCCTGCCGATGCTGGTGGCGCTGCTGATGATCCCGGAGATGCTCTACGACCTCTTCCAGCACGCCGTCTACTTCTCCTCGCTGTGGGGCCTGCTGCGCCGCAGCGAGGAGAAGTGGGTGGCCACCTGACCCCCTCATCCCGCGCCGCACCCGCGGCGCGTCCTCTTCACACCCGCACCAGAGCAAGGAGAACGACATGTACGGACGAGTCGTCGGCGCCGGCACCACCGGCGCCGGAGGCGCCACGCTGGCCGCCACCGGCGTGTGGATGAACAGCATGGCCATGATGGTCGCGGCCACCACCCTGGTGGCCGCGGGAGTGGCCCTGTTCAAGCTGGCGCCGCGCCCGCGGCGCCGCTAGACCGGCCCCAGGGCCGCTCGGCGATCAGCCTGCCGCGGTCTCGTCCATCCCGGCCAGGACGAGCGGCAGCCGGTCCGTCGCGCCCTCGGTGAGACGGACCGGAACGCCCCAGTCCTGCTGGTGCACATGGCAGGCGGGGTACTCGTTCGCGGGGTCGTCGTCGCACGAGGCCGCCATCGCGGAGACGTGCAGGACACCCTCCGGGACAGCGGGGTTCAGCTCCAGTTCGCGGCACAGGTCGGTGTCCGCGCCCTCGCCCTTCAGCAGCAGCTCGGGCGGGGTCGAGGAGACCAGCAGCCGGGTCGACGGCCCGTACCGGGTGTCGAGCTTCTGACCCGCCGGGGCCTGGAAGATCACGTCCAGGCTCAGGCGGCCGGGGGCGACCTCCGTCGCCGCGCGCCGGGTGCGGTGGGCGACGGCCTCGACCCGTACCGCCTCCTCCGGCAGCCGCAGCCGGGTCAGCCGGTGCCGGGCCGACTCCACGACCACGATGTCCTCACCGACCAGCACGGCGTCGCTGGGCTCACGCAGGTCGGTGGCGAGGGTCGTGACCTCGCCGGTCGCCGGGTCGTAGCGGCGCAGGGCGTGGTTGTAGGTGTCGCTGACGGCGACCGAGCCGTCCGGCAGCGCGGTCACGCCCAGCGGGTGCTGGAGCAGAGCCTGTCCGGCGGCTCCGTCCCGGTGCCCGAAGTCGAACAGCCCGGTGCCGACCGCCGTGTGGACGGCGCCGTCGAGATCCACCCAGCGCAGGGCGGACGTCTCGGAGTCGGCGAGCCACAGCCGGTCGGGCGTCGCCGCGAGCCCGGAGGGCTGCGCGAACCAGGCCTCCGCGCCGGGCCCGTCGACGAGCCCCTCGTTCGTGGTCCCGGCGGTGACGGCGACGGTACCCCCGGCCGGGTCGTAGGCCCACAGCTGGTGCACGCCCGCCATGGCGATCCACACCTTGCCGTTCCACCAGGCCACGTCCCAGGGCGAGGACAGCTTCACGTCCAGCGCGGGACCGGACGTGGCCTCGCCCTGCATCCACTGGTGTCCGGTACCAGCCAGGGTCGTGGTCTCACCCGTCTCCGGGTCGAAGCGCCGCAGGGCGTGGTTGACCGTGTCGGCGACCACGACGCTGCCGTCCGGCAGGAGTGCGAGCCCCTGCGGCTCCTGGAACCTGGCCCGGTCCGGGCCGCCGTCGGTCATCCCCCGGCCGCCCTGGCCGATCCGCCGCACCACGGTCTCGCCGTCCTCCGCCAGCTCCACCAGCTGGTGCCGGGTGGTGTCGCTGACCAGGAAGTTCCCGGACGGCAGCAGCACTGCCTTGCCCGGGAAGCGCAGGGTGGTGGGCTCCGGCTCCGGCGGCACGTACGGCCCGTCGCCGCGGCGCAGGGTGCCCTTCGCCTCGTGCTCGGCCTCCAGCTCCTCCACCAGCCGCTCGATCGCGTGCGCGTGCCCCTCGCCGGCGTGCTGCGCGACGATGTAGCCCTCCGGGTCGATGACGGCCAGCGTCGGCCAGGCCCGTACCGCGTACTGCTTCCAGGTGGCGAGCTCCGGGTCGTCGAGCACCGGATGCTCCACCCCGTACCGCTCCACCGCGTCGACCACCGCCTGGTGCTCCGCCTCGTGCACGAACTTCGGCGAGTGCACCCCGACGACCACGACCGTGTCCCGGTGCTTCTCCTCCAGCTCCCGCAGCTCGTCCAGGACGTGCAGGCAGTTCACGCAGCAGAACGTCCAGAAATCCACCACGACGCACTTGCCTCGCAGGTCGGCGAGCGTGAGGTTCTTCCCACCAGTGTTGAGCCAGCCGCCCTTGCCGATCAGCTCGGGGGCGCGTACGCGGGCGCGTCGGGGTGCCGTGTCGTTCATGGGACCAAGGGTGCCACCCGCCGGCGGCGGCCCGCCCGGCGCGGTGCCGTACTGGGCCCGTCGGACCATCTGCGGCGTCGCCGGGGCGGAGCCGGGGAAGCGGTGAGGACATGAGATTCCTCGTACGCGACCGGATTTTCGGCATCGGTGACGACTACTGGATCGAGGACGAGCACGGCCGCAAGGTCTTCCTCGTCGACGGCAAGGCGATGCGGCTGCGGGACACCTTCGAGCTGAAGGACGCCCACGGCCGGGTCCTGATCAACATCCACCAGAAGATGCTCGCGCTGCGGGACACGATGGTGATCGAGCGGGACGGGGAGGCCCTGGCGAAGATCAGGCGCAAGCGGCTGTCGCTGCTGCGCAACCACTACCGGGTGTCCATGGTGGACGGCACCGAGCTCGACGTCAGCGGCAAGATCCTCGACCGGGAGTTCGCCGTCGAGTACGACGGCGAACTGCTCGCGGTGATCTCCCGGCGATGGCTGAGCGTCGTGGAGACCTACGGCGTCGACGTCGTGCGCGAGGACGCCGACCCGGCGCTGGTGATCGCGGTGGCGGTGTGCGTGATCCACCTGGCGGAGAAGGAGCGCGAGGAGCGGTAGGCGCCGGGAGAGGAGCGGTGGGTGCTAGTGCTGGCGGCGCGGCGGCTCCAGGCCGAGGACCCGGTCCTTCAGGGCCGGGAACTGGTCCCGGGTGGCCGGCACCCTCGCCGGGTCGAAGTCGACCGTGAGGACCTCCTCGCCGGGGCCGGCCTCGGCCAGCACCTCTCCCCAGGGGTCCACCACGATCGAGTGACCCGCCTGCGGAACTCCGGCGTGCGTCCCGGCCGTTCCACAGGCGAGCACGAACGCCTGGTCCTCCACCGCCCGCGCCCGAGCCAGCAGCGTCCAGTGCGCACGCCGGCGCTCGGGCCAGCCCGCCGGGACCACCAGGGTCTGCGCCCCGGCGTCGACCAGCCCGCGGAAGAGTTCGGGGAATCGGAGGTCGTAACAGGTCGCGAGGCCCAGGGTGGTGTCCGGCAGAGGGACCGTCACCAGTTCCCGCCCCGCGCTCATCAGCACGGCCTCGCCCTTGTCGAAGCCGAAGCGGTGGATCTTGCGGTAGACGGCGGCCAACTCGCCGGACGGGGAGAAGACCAGGGAGGTGTTGTAGAGGGAGTCCGCGGCCGAGTGGCCGTCGGACGCGGCGCGTTCGGGGATCGAGCCGGCGTGCAGCCACACGCCCGCGTCGCTCGCCGCCTTGGCCATCGCCTCGTAGGTGGGACCCTCCAGCGGTTCGGCCTCGCGTTCGAACTCCTCGAAGGCGAAGGCCCCGGTGGTCCACAGCTCCGGCAGCACCACCAGGTCGGCGCCGGCCTGCTCGCACACCAGCGCGGCCGCCCGCTGACGCCGCGAATCGACCGATTCACCCTCGTTCACGGCAATCTGGATCAGCGAGGCGCGCACACTACCACCGTCCTGGCACTCGAGTCGTCCGGACAGGCCTACGATCGTCACACGAAAGCACTGCCGGGCTGCCTCACAGCAGCGTAACTTAGCGTTCCAAGACACCCGCCGACCGCTGCCACCTCCCACTGGCAATGCCATCACATCCGCCCGTGTACCGACCGCCGAGGGGTCCCGTTCCGTGAGTCTGCATCCCACCCTCCAGCCCTACGCCGATGCCTGGACCCACTCCGTCGAGGCGATATCGGAGCTGATGCAGCCCCTGGTGGAGGCCGATTGGAACCGGCGCACCCCGTGCCCGGGCTGGTCGGTCCGCGATGTCGTCTCGCACATCATCGGCATGGACTGCGAGATGCTGGGCGACCCGCGGCCCATCCACGCGCTCCCGCGCGACCTGTTCCACGTCACCAACGAGCACCAGCGCTACATGGAGATGCAGGTCGACGTCCGCCGCCACCACACGTCGCCGGAGATGACCTCCGAGCTGGAGTACACGATCATCCGCCGCAACCGCCAGCTGCGGAACGAGTCCCGCGACCCCGGCACCAAGGTGCGCGGCCCCCTCGGCGCGGAGATCACCCTCGAAGAGGCCATGCGCTACCGCGCCTTCGACATCTGGGTGCACGAGCAGGACCTGCGCGCGGCCCTCGGCCGCCCCGCCGAGCTCGACTCGCCCGGCGCCCATGTCGCCCGGGACTACCTGCTGGCCGCCCTGCCGGACGTGGTCGCGGTCAAGGCGGACGCCCCGCGCAGCTCGGCGATCGTCTTCGACGTGCACGGCCCGGTGGAGTTCCTGCGCACGATCCGCGTCGACATCCAGGGCCGCGGCACCCTGGAGACGGCCCCGGCCCTCGGCCCGGCGGCGACCCTCGCGCTCGACTGGGAGACCTACGTCCGTCTGGCCTGCGGCCGGGTCACCCCGGAAGCGGTCGCGGACCGTGTGAAGACCGAGGGCGACCTGGACCTGGCGGCGGCGATCCTGCGGAACTTCGTGGTGACGGCCTAGTGCCCCGGCAGGCAACGTTCGCCCGTCAAGGAGCGGCGTCCGGTGCGTGCTCTGGGGGTACCCCCTGCTCGAAGAGCTCGGGGGAGTGCCGGCCGGAAGTCCTCGTACTGGACGTACTTGGGCTTTCGGCCGGTGCGGCGAGTGGAGGTACCCCCTGCTCGAAGAGCTCGGGGGAGCGTGCCGGGCGTCGCGACGGGGTGAACGTTGCCCGTCGCGGCACCAGGACCGTGGCCACGGACAGACGTGCCTCCCCGGGGGCGAGCCGCCTCCCCCCTGCTCCAGGAGCCGGGGGGAGGCGCCTCCCGGCCGCGGCGAGCGCACCGGCCCCGGCCCCGGCTCGCGGCGGCGGCGCAGGGCACCGTCACGCCGGCACGTGCACCGTCTCCACCCGGCTGGCGACCAGCCGCTCCCGCTCCCGCCGGGCCGCCCGCTTCCGCAGCCGCAGGATCTGGCTCACGCCCAGCGCCTGGAGCACGAACACCGCCGAGAAGGCGATCCTGTAGTCGTCCCCGGTCGCGTCCAGCAGCACACCGATCGCGAACAGCGTCGTCATCGAGGCCACGAAGCCGCCCATGTTGGTGATGCCCGACGCCGTCCCCTGACGCTCCGCCGGATTCGCCGGCCGCGCGAAGTCGAACCCGATCATCGAGGCCGGACCGCACGCGCCGAGCACCAGGCACAGCACGACCAGCAGCCACATCGGCACCCGCCCGCCCGGATACGCCAGCGTCACCGCCCACATGCCCGAGGTCGCCGCCACCGTGCCGAGCGCGAGCGGCAGCCGCGCCGCGTGGTGCCGGGCGACGATCTGCCCGTACACGAGCCCGACGGCCATGTTGGACACCACGACGAGCGTGAGCAGTTCACCCGCGTCCGCCCGCGACAGGCCCTGGGCCTCGACCAGGAACGGCAGCCCCCACAGCAGCAGGAACACCATCGCCGGGAACTGCGTGGTGAAGTGCACCCACAGCCCGAGCCGCGTCCCGGGCTCCCGCCAGGCCGCGGCGATCTGCCGGCGTACGAACGCGGCGCCCAGGTGGGGCAGCGGTTCCGGTTCGTGGCCCTCCGGGTGGTCCTTGAGGAACAGCACCAGCAGCACCAGCACCACCGCTCCGGCCAGCGCGCTGCCCGCGAAGGCCGCCGTCCAGCCCACGCCGTGCAGCAGCCGGGCCAGCACCAGCGTGGACACCAGGTTGCCCGCCATTCCGGCCAGCCCGGCCAGCTGGGCGACCAGCGGCCCGCGCCGGGCGGGGAACCACCGGGTGCCCAGCCGCAGCACACTGATGAACGTCATGGCGTCCCCGCAGCCGAGCAGCGCGCGCGAGGCGAGCGCGGTGCCGTACGACGGGGAGAACGCGAAGCCGAGCTGACCGGCCGTGAAGAGCACGGCGCCGATGGCCAGCACCTTCTTGGTGCCGAGCCGGTCGACGAGCAGGCCGACCGGTATCTGCATACCGGCGTAGACGAGGAGTTGGAGGATCGAGAACGTCGACAGCGCCGAGGCGCCCACGTGGAAGCGGTCGGCGGCGTCGAGTCCGGCGACGCCCAGGGAGGTGCGGAAGATGACGGCGACGAAGTAGACGGCGACACCGATGCTCCAGACGGCGACGGCGCGTCGGCCGCCGGGCGGATCACCGGGCAGGGAGGCCGGCGAGGACGACGAGGACGACGAGGACGACGAGCTCACCGGACCTCCCCCCGGGCGAGGTGGGAGAACCAGCTGACGTGCCGGTGCACGACGTCGACGGCCGCCTCCGCGTTCCCCGAGCGCAGCGCGTCCAGGATCTCCTCGTGCTCGGCGAGGGTCTTGGCGAGCCGGTCGGGGTGGGAGTGCATGACGGCGACGCCCATGCGCAGCTGCCGGTCGCGCAACTGGTCGTAGAGCCGGGACAGGATCTCGTTGCCGCCGCTGCGGACGATCTCGGCGTGGAAACAGCGGTCGGTGACGGCGGCCGCGGCGAAGTCACCGGCGGCGGCCTGCTTCTTCTGCTTCTGGAGCAGTTCCTCGAGCCGCTCGATGAGCCCCGGCGGTGCGGGTACGGCCTTCCGGGCCGCGTGCTCCTCGACCAGTTGCCGGGTCTCGACCACGTCGGCGATCTCCTGCGCGGAGACCGGCAGGACGAGGGCCCCCTTCTTCGGGTAGAGCTTGATGAGCCCCTCGACCTCCAGCCGCAGCAGCGCCTCGCGCACGGGCGTGCGCGAGACCCCGACGGCCTCGGCCAGCTCCCCCTCCGTCAGCAGGGTGCCGCCCTCGTAACTGCGATCCAGGACGGCTTGCTTGACGTGGGCGTACACGCGATCGGCGGCGGGGGGCTGTTTCACGGCCAGGCTCATGTCCACAGCATAGATACAACACGTACCCAAGGCTCGTCCCATCCAGCATGCGGACCATCCGGCCCGCCGGCCGAATCCGCCCCGGAAGCCGCGCAACCATCCGCCCCGGCCGTGAGTCAGACAGGTGCGGCCCCACTTTGTGGGCTCCCAACTCTGCCGCACCGCAGAGGAATTCAACGCAATCGGGGTACTTCACTTGAAAACCGGCATCCAGGGCATCCGTATCCGCAGAGCCGCCGCAGTCGTCGTGACCACGAGCGCCGTGCTCGCCGCCGGGGCCCTCACCGCGGCACCCGCGCAGGCCGCCACCGTGCCGTCGATCGTGGCCAAGGGCGGCTACGTGATGGACGACGCGACCGGCAAGTCCCTCTACACCAAGGCCGCGGACACCAAGCGCTCCACTGGCTCCACCACGAAGATCATGACCGCCAAGGTCGTGCTGGCCCAGCCGAATCTGAACCTCGACGCCAAGGTCACCATCCAGAAGGCGTACAGCGACTACGTCGTCAAGAACAACGCCTCCCAGGCCCACCTGATCGTCGGCGACAAGGTCACCGTCCGCCAGCTGCTGTACGGCCTGATGCTGCCCTCGGGCTGCGACGCCGCGTACGCGCTGGCCGACAAGTACGGCTCGGGCACGACGCGGGACGCCCGCGTGAAGTCCTTCATCGGCAAGATGAACAGCAGCGCCAAGAGCCTCGGCATGACGAACACGCGCTTCGACTCGTTCGACGGCATCGGCAACGGCAACAACTACTCCACGCCGCGCGACCTGACGAAGCTGGCGCGCAGCGCGATGAAGAACTCCACGTTCCGCACGATCGTGAAGACGAAGACGTACACGGCCAAGACCGTCACCAAGACGGGCAGCACCCGCACGATGGGCACGTGGACGAACACGAACACGCTGCTCAACAGCTACAGCGGCGCGATCGGCGTGAAGACGGGCTCCGGCCCCCAGGCCGGGGCCTGCCTCGTCTTCGCCGCCACCAGGAACGGCAGGACCGTCATCGGCACGGTTCTGGCCTCCACCACGTACGCGCAGCGCGCGACGGACGCCACGAAGCTCCTGAACTACGGGTTCGCCAAGAAGGTCTGACACCCGCCCACCAGGCCGAAGGGCCCGCCGCTGACCTCAGCGGCGGGCCCTTTTCCTGTGCCCGCGTGTATGTATGGTGCTAGCATCATTAGCATCATGTTGCTGCGATTGGACAAGAGGGACACCCGGCCTCTGCACGAGCAGGTCGCCGGCGCCGTCCGGCGCGCCATCTCCGAGGGGGAATGCCGCCCTGGCGACCGGCTGCCGTCGGCGCGCGATCTCTCGCAGATGCTCGACATCAACATCAACACCGTCCTGCGCGGCCTGCGCGGCCTGCGGGACGAGGGACTGCTGGAGTTCCGCCGGGGACGAGGGGTGACCGTGTCGGAGGGCGCGGACCGGCACTCGGGGCTGCGGATCCGGGTGCACGAACTGGTGGCCGAGGCGGGCCGCCTGGGCTACAGCCCGAACGACCTCATCGAGATGATCAGGGGGACGCGGTGAACAACTCGAGCAGGCACGGAAACGGGACGCGCTGGGGAACCGCCGTCTGGACGGCCGGTATCGCGGTCCTGATCGCCGCGCTGCCCTGGGCCGCGAGCGACCGGCTGCCGGACCGGTTGGCGACCCACTGGAAGGGATCCGCGGCCGACGGCTCGATGCCGCTGTGGGCGGCCTCCCTCGTCCCCGCGCTGGTCTGGCTCGTGCTGGGCGTGGGCATGGAGGTGCTGCGGCGGCGGGCCGGAGAGGACGGCCTGGCGGTGACGCGGCCGCGGGCCCTGGCCGGGCTGCTGTCGGCCGGTGTGCTCATCGTCGGTGGCCAGCTCTCCGTCGTGCGGGCGAACCTCGATCACACGGACTGGCACCAGGTGGGGCTGCCGATCGCGGGCATCGTCGTCTCACTGGTGGCGGCGGTGCTCGCCGGGATCGCCGGCTGGCTGGTGGGCACGCGGGGACAGGTCTCCGGTCCGGCGTCCCCGGGACGGAACACCGACGGGCCCACGCTGGAGATCCCCGAGGGGCAGCGGGTGGTGTGGTTCTCGCGCACCACCAACCTCTGGCTGCACCTCGTCGCGGCCGTGACCGGAGTGGTGGCGGTGGCCGCCCTGGTCGCGCTCGTCGCCGGACTCGCCGGGCCCGGCGCGGGGTGGTCGCTGTTCGCCTCGTGCGCGGTCGCGTCCCTCGCGGGGGCCGGCTGCGCCTCGGTCCAGACGCGTGTGTCCCGGCGGGGCCTGGAGGTGGCCTTCGGCCCGCTCGGCTGGCCGGTACGGCGCTGGGCGCCCGACACGATCGAGTCCGCCCGCGCCGAGAACCGTACGCCCGCGCAGGTCGGCGGCTGGGGCTACCGCTTCAGCGGCCTGGGCACCACGGTCATGCTACGGGCCGGGGAGTGCCTGGTGATCCGGGCCCGGGGCAGCCGGAGCGACTTCGCGGTCAGCGTGGACGACGCCGAACGCGGAGCCGCCCTCCTGAACGCACTGCGCACCCACCAGCCGAGCTGACACCACCGCAAACGCCGGGGCGGCGCACCTCCGTGAGAGGTGCGCCGCCCCGTTTCGCCGTAGGCCGCTAGGCCCAGGTGATCAGTCGCTTCGGCTGTTCCAGGATCGCGGCCACGTCGGCCAGGACCTTGGAGCCGAGTTCGCCGTCGACCAGGCGGTGGTCGAAGCTGAGCGCCAGCGTGGTGACCTGGCGGGGCTTGACCTTGCCCTTGTGGACCCACGGCTGGAGCTTGATCGCGCCGACGGCGAGGATCGCGGACTCGCCGGGGTTGAGGATCGGCGTGCCGGTGTCGACGCCGAAGACGCCGACGTTGGTGATCGTCACCGTGCCGCCCTGCATGGCCGCCGGGGACGTCCTGCCCTCGCGTGCCGTGGACACCAGCTCGCCAAGCGCCTCCGCGAGCTGCGGCAGCGTCTTGACGTGGGCGTCCTTGACGTTCGGGACGATCAGGCCGCGCGGGGTCGCCGCCGCGATGCCCAGGTTGACGTAGTGCTTCTGGACGATCTCCTGAGCCGCCTCGTCCCAGGACGCGTTGATCTCCGGGTTGCGCTTGATGGCGACCAGCAGGGCCTTGGCGATCAGCAGCAGCGGGTTGACCCGCAGCCCCTGCATCTCCTTGTCCTGCTTGAGCTCCTCGACCAGCTTCATCGTGCGCGTCACGTCCACCGTCACGAACTCCGTGACGTGCGGGGCCGTGAACGCCGAGCCGACCATCGCCGCCGCCGTCGCCTTGCGGACGCCCTTGACGGGGATACGGGTCTCGCGCGCCCCGTCGTAGCTCGCGGCGGGAGCCGGAGCCGCGGCCGCCGGGGCCACCGCCGCCGGCGCCTCGGGGGCCGTGGGTGCGGCCGGTGCCGCCACCGCCGCGTGCACATCCTCGCGCGTGATGATGCCGTCCGGGCCGGACGGCACGACCGCGGCGAGGTCCACGCCCAGGTCCTTGGCCAGCTTGCGCACCGGAGGCTTGGCCAGCGGGCGGGGCCCGGTGGGCGCCGCGGCGGCCGCCGGGGCCGCGGCGCCGTGGCCGTTCAGCTCCGGCCGGGGTGCCGTCGCCGCCGGGGCGGCCGCGGCCTCCGGGCCCTTGCGCGGACGGCGCTTGGTGGAGGACGCCGAGACGCCGTAGCCCACGAGCACCGGCTGGCGGCCCTGCGGCTTCTCCTCCCCGTCCGTGTTCGGCTCGGTCTTCGGCTCTGCCACCGGAGCGGCGGCCTGCGCCGGGACCTCGGCCGGCGCCGCGCCCGCCACCTGCACCGCGATGATGGACGTGCCCACGTCCACCGTGGTGCCCTCGGCGAAGTGCAGCTCGCGCACCACCCCGTCGTAGGGGATGGGCAGTTCGACGGCCGCCTTGGCGGTCTCGACCTCGCAGACCACCCGGCCGTCGGTGACCGTGTCACCGGGCTGGACGTACCACTTGAGGATCTCCGCCTCGGTCAGACCCTCGCCGACATCCGGCATCTTGAACTCACGCACGGACCCATCGGTCATCGTCGTCACGAACCTCTCCCTCAGTACGCCAGCGAGCGGTCGACGGCGTCGAGCACGCGGTCCAGGTCCGGCAGGTAGGACTCCTCCAGGCGGGCCGGCGGGTACGGGGCGTGGTAGCCGCCGACCCGCAGCACGGGGGCCTCCAGGTGGTAGAAGCAGCGCTCGGTGATCCGGGCGGCGATCTCCGCGCCGGAGCCGAAGAACACCGGCGCCTCGTGGACGACGACGAGGCGGCGGGTCCGCTCCACCGAGGCCTGGATGGCGTCGAAGTCGATCGGGGAGACCGAGCGCAGGTCCAGGACCTCCAGGGACTTGCCCTCCTCGGCGGCCGCGGCGGCGACCTCCTGGCAGAGCTTCACCATCGGGCCGTAGGCCGCCAGGGTCAGGTCCGTGCCCTCGCGGACGACCTGCGCCTTGTGCAGCGGGTTCGGGATGGCCTCCGTGTTGACCTCGGCCTTGTCCCAGTAGCGCCGCTTGGGCTCGAAGTAGATCACCGGGTCGTCACTCTGGATGGCCTGCTGCATCATCCAGTACGCGTCCGACGCGTTGGAGGGGCTGACGACCTTCAGGCCCGCCACGTGCGCGAACAGCGCCTCGGGGGACTCCGAGTGGTGCTCGACCGCGCCGATGCCGCCGCCGTAGGGGATGCGGACGACGACCGGGAGCTTGACCTTGCCCAGCGAGCGGGCGTGCATCTTCGCGAGCTGCGTGACGATCTGGTCGTACGCCGGGAAGACGAAGCCGTCGAACTGGATCTCGACCACCGGGCGGTAGCCGCGCAGGGCGAGGCCGATCGCGGTGCCGACGATGCCGGACTCGGCGAGCGGGGTGTCGATGACACGGCTCTCGCCGAAGTCCTTCTGGAGGCCGTCCGTCACCCGGAACACGCCGCCGAGCTTGCCGACGTCCTCGCCCATGATGAGGACCTTGGGGTCGTTGTCCAGGGCGCGGCGCAGCGACTCGTTGATCGCCTTGGCCAGGGCCATCTTCTCAGCAGCCATGATCAGACCCCCTCTGCGTCCGCGAACGACGCCTGGTAGGCGGCGAACTGGGCGCGCTCCTCGTCGACGAGCGCGTGCCCGTCCGCGTACACGTTCTCGAAGATGGCGAAGAGGTCCGGGTCCGGCATGGCACGGACCGCTTCGCGCACTCGTTTGCCCAACGCTTCGCTCTCGGTCTCGAGTTCCTCGAAGAATCCCTCGTCCGCGTGGTTTGCGGCCTCCAGGTGGCGGCGAAGGCGCAGGATCGGGTCCTTCGCCTCCCAGGCCAGGCGCTCCTCGTCGCCCCGGTATCGGGTGGGGTCGTCGGAGGTGGTGTGGGCGCCCATGCGGTAGGTGTACGCCTCGACCAGGGTGGGGCCCTCGCCGCTGCGAGCGCGCTCCAGCGCCCACTTGGTGACGGCGAGGCAGGCCAGCACGTCGTTGCCGTCGACGCGGACGCCGGGGAAGCCGAAGCCCGCCGCGCGCTGGTAGAGCGGGACGCGGGTCTGCTTCTCGGTCGGCTCGGAGATCGCCCACTGGTTGTTCTGGCAGAAGAACACCACGGGGGCGTTGTAGACCGCGGAGAAGGTGAAGGCCTCGGCCACGTCGCCCTGGCTGGAGGCACCGTCGCCGAAGTAGGCGATGACCGCGGAGTCGGCACCGTCCTTGGCGACGCCCATCGCGTAGCCGGTGGCGTGCAGCGCCTGGGAGCCGATGACGATCGTGTAGAGGTGGAAGTTGTTGCCGTTGGGGTCCCAGCCGCCGTTGTTCACACCCCGGAACATGCCGAGCAGGTTGGTCGGATCCACCCCGCGGCACCAGGCGACGCCGTGCTCACGGTAGGTCGGGAAGACGTAGTCGTCCTCGCGGGTGGCGCGGCCGGAGCCGATCTGGGCGGCCTCCTGGCCGAGCAGCGAGGCCCACAGCCCCAGTTCGCCCTGGCGCTGCAGGGCGGTGGCCTCGGCGTCGAAGCGGCGGGTGAGCACCATGTCGCGGTACAGGCCGCGAAGCTCCTCGGCGGTGATGCCGGCGACGTACTTGTCGTACTCGGCGTTCTTGACGCGCTTGCCCTCGGGCGTCAGCAACTGCACGAGTTCGGGGTCGGCGCTCTTCTTGGCGCCGGTACGCCGCCCGGTGCCGGCGGCTTTCGCGCCGGTCGCGCCGGCCTTGCTTCCGGCGCTGCGTCGCGATGTGCGCGCGGCAGTGCTCTCCACGGTCACGTGTGCTCCTCCGTCGGTCCGGCCCCGGGGTTGCCGGTAGCCAGTGCGGCTCACCTGTTCCGGACCACCGGGCACGGGGTGGGTGCCACTCGGCCGGGAACAGGCGTGACAGGTGCCCCGGCGAGCGCCCTGCAGCAGTCACGTTACCCAGTGCTCCACATTTCTGGGAAACCCCTCCTGACCTGGGCGTTTCCTTGGATTTCCAAGTATTTTCACTTGGACGTCCAAGTACCTCACCGGACAGTCGGGGCAGCCGCTGGTCACAGCCGTGCAGGGGGGCCGGAACACCGGCACGTTATCCCGGCCACCCCTGAGTCGGGAAGGGTCGGCGAATGGCCGGAACTGCTCTTGATGGATGACCCCGCACGGGGGACGGCGAAACAGGACCCGCCGGGCGGCGGCAAGGAATGCCGCAGAGAGCGCACCGGCGCACGACGGGCGGCTGTCGGGACGACATCGCGACCTCATGTGACCGAAAGCGACCACCGACGACTGTCTGTGACAAGCCCCAGCTCACGGCCTCCGCCGGTGCCCTAGCATCTGGCGCGTGCCGCGCCCATGTGTACCACCCCCCATGCCCCACGCGCCCCCTCTGAGCGCCTTGCTGCGCCAGTACGCCGCCGGTTCCGCCCTCACCTGCGAGCCGGTCGACCAGGGCCTGCTCAACCGCGGCTACCGGCTGTGCACGACCCGCGGCCGTTATTTCCTCAAGCACCACTTCGATCCGGACACCGCCGACCCCGCCGCCATCGCGCGCCAGCACCGGGCCACCCAGCGCCTGGCCGACCTCGGCGTCCCGGTGGCCCCGCCGCTCACCGGCCGCGACGGGCGCACGGTCGCCGTCGTCGGCGGCCACGCCTATGCCCTGCACCCCTGGATCGACGGCCGGCACCGGCACGGCGGGCAGCTCACCACCAAGCAGTGCGCCCGTCTGGGGGCGCTGCTGGGAGCCGTGCACGCGTGCCTGGAGCGGGTGATGCCGCCCAAGGGCCGCACCCGCCCCGCCGCGAGTCCCCACCCCGTGGAGAGCGCCGATCCCGCCGACACCTTCACACTGATCGACGACCTGCTCGGGCACGTCCGCCGCCACCGGCCCCCGGACGCCTTCGACGAACTGGCCCGGCACCGGCTCCTGGAGCGGCGCGCGCTCCTGGAACAGCACGCGGACCGGCGTCCGCCGCCCGGCGGGCCCGTCGGCTGGGTGCACGGCGACTTCCACCCCTTCAACCTGCTCTACCAGGGGGACGCCCCCGCCGCGATCGTCGACTGGGACCGGCTCGGTGTGCAGCCCCGCGCGGAGGAGGCGGTGCGCGCCGCCGCGATCTTCTTCGTCCGGCCCGCCGGCACCCTGGACCTGCCGAAGGTCAGGGCGTACGCGCGCGCGTACCGGCGGGCGGCCGGCGCCGGCCCCTCGGAACTCGCGGCGGCCGTGCACCGCGTGTGGTGGGAGCGCCTGAACGACTTCTGGATGCTGCGCTGGCACTACGAGCGCGGCGACACCCGCGCGGACCCGCAGTTCCCGGCCGCCTCGGCGCTCGCGGTGTGGTGGACGCGGGAGTACGGCACGGTGTGCGGCGCGTTCGCGGAGTGACGCCGAAAGGGCCGGGAAACACCACGCGCGCGTGGGGCCCGTACGGCCTCACGCGCGCGCGAAGGATGCTCGGTTCGCGGCGGGACTCAGTTGCCCCCGACGGGGTTCCCCGCCGCCCCCGCGGCGGTGCCGACGGGGTCGCCACTACCGCCACCGCCAACGTCCCCGGAGCCGTCGCCCGGACCGCCGCTCGTGTCCGCGGGCGTCGACGCAGGCGGGGGGTCGGCCGGTTCGCTGGAGGTCTGCGGGTCGGACTGCTCGTTGGAGGGCTGTTGGCGGGACGGCTCCGACGGGGTCCACGACGGCCGGTACGACGGCGTGTACTTCCAGCCGCCCCCACCGGAGCCTTGGTTCCGGTCCGTCGAGGTGTCCGACGGCTGCTCGTTCGACGAGTCGCTCGGGGTGGTGCTGGGCTGCGCGTCCTCGGTGGACTGCGTGTTCGACGGCGACTTGGTGGTGTCGACGCCGGTGCCGGTGTCGCCGCCGGTCTTCTGCAGCGCCAGTGCCACGCCCGCGGCGATGGCGATCACCGCGAGGACGGCCAGGATCCACAGCTTGCCGCGGCCGCTGCCCTTGTTGCCGTGCCCCTCGAAGCCGCCGTCGTCGGAGCTGCCGTATCCGGCGGGCAGGATCGGCTGGGGGATCTGCGTGGTGCCGGAGCCGAGGTCGGCCTGGTGCGGCATCGCGGTCGTGCCCGCGTAGCCGGCCGCCGGGGTGTGCCGGCCGTCGTGCGCCTCGACCGGGCCGGTGTGCCAGGTGCCGGTGTGGCCGCCCTGGTCGTACAGCATCTGCAGCCCGTACTGAATCAGCCCGCGCATCTCCTCGGCGGTCTGGAAACGGTCGTCGGGCTCCTTGGCCAGCGAGCGCATGACAAGGCCGTCGAGCTCCGGCGGGCACGTGCCGCCGGGGACCTGCGACGGCGGCACCGGCATGTCCTGGACGTGCTGGTAGACCACCGACAGCGGGGTCTCGCCGGTGAACGGAGGCCGCAGCGCGAGGAGTTCGTACAGCAGGCAGCCCGTGGCGTACAGGTCGGAGCGGTAGTCGACGGCCTTGCCGAGAGCCTGTTCCGGGGAGAGGTACTGCGGAGTGCCCATGACCATGCCGGTCTGCGTCATCGTCGTGGACGCCCCGTGCAGGGCGCGGGCGATGCCGAAGTCCATCACCTTCACGGCGCCGTTGTCGGTGATGATGACGTTGGCCGGCTTGATGTCGCGGTGCACGATGCCGTGCTGGTGCGAGTAGGCCAGCGCCTCCAGGACACCGGAGACGATGATCAGCGCCTGCTCCGGGCCGGGCGCCTCGGCGTTGAGCAGCAGATCGCGGATGGTGCGGCCCTCGACCAGCTCCATCACGATGTACGGCACGGCCTGGCCGCCCGCCTGGTCCTCGCCGGAGTCGTACACGGCGACGATCGCGTGGTGGTTGAGCCCGGCCACCGACTGGGCCTCACGTGTGAACCGGGCCTTGGAGACGGGGTCTTCGGCCAGGTCGGCGCGGAGCAGTTTGACCGCCACGGTCCGCCCGAGGCGCACGTCCTCGGCGGCGAACACCTCGGCCATGCCGCCCCGGCCGAGTCTGTGCGTCAGCCGGTACCTACCGTCACCGACCAGGCCGTCGTTGCCCCACATCTCCGGCGCGTCCGACATACCGCCGCCACTCGCCTCGGGGTCGGACGGGCCCTGGGCGCGATGCTGCTGTGCCATCAGTCCTCGCCGTCGTTTCTGCCCGCGGTGCGCGCGGTGTTGTCACGGTCTCCGTCGGCCACGCTACAGGCTTCGCGGGGGCCGCCGGTCCAGGATCGTCGCGGCGAGCACCGCCGGAACCGGCCCGAGACGGACCGGCCATGAAACCTCGTACGGATGCCGTGGTGCAAATTCCGTGTACCGGCCGTACGCCTGCTGTAACGCTTCCGCGACGCTTCTTTCGCGTACGGTCACGGAACGGGCACCGAGCTTGACGTGTCAGTGCCCTGGGGCAGACTTGGCCGGGAATGACTCATTCGATCAACGAGGACGCCGGACGGCCTAGTGGGGGACGCGGAGACATGAGCCAGGACGGCGCACACGGCCAGTACGCGGGACGGGCCCTGGCCGGCGGCCGCTACCAGCTGCGCGACCTGCTCGGCGAGGGCGGCATGGCCTCGGTGCACCTCGCCTACGACTCCGTGCTCGACCGCCAGGTCGCGATCAAGACACTCCACACCGAACTCGGCCGCGAACAGGCCTTCCGCGAGCGGTTCCGCCGCGAGGCCCAGGCAGTGGCCAAGCTCACGCACACCAACATCGTCTCGGTCTTCGACACCGGCGAGGACGATGTGGACGGCATGACGACGCCGTACATCGTCATGGAGTACGTCGCGGGCCGCCCCCTCGGCTCGGTGCTGGAGGAGGACATCCGGCAGCAGGGCGCGATGCCCGCCGACAAGGCCCTGAAGATCACCGCGGACGTGCTCGCCGCACTGGAGATCAGCCACGAAATGGGCCTGGTCCACCGCGACATCAAGCCGGGCAACGTGATGATGACCAAGCGCGGCGTGGTCAAGGTCATGGACTTCGGCATCGCCCGCGCCATGCAGTCCGGCGTGACGTCGATGACGCAGACCGGCATGGTCGTCGGCACCCCGCAGTACCTCTCGCCGGAACAGGCGCTCGGCCGGGGCGTGGACGCGCGGTCCGACCTGTACTCGGTCGGCATCATGCTGTTCCAACTGGTCACCGGGCGGCTGCCGTTCGACGCGGACTCACCCCTGGCCATCGCGTACGCGCATGTACAGGAGGAGCCGGTGGCGCCCTCCTCGATCAACCGCTCGCTTCCTCCGGCGGTGGACGCGCTGGTCGCCCGCGCGCTGAAGAAGAACCCCAACGAGCGCTTCCCGAGCTCCGAGTCCATGCGCGACGAGTGCCTGCGTGTGGCGGCCTCCTTCCAGGCGGCCGCGCCCAGCATCGTCCCCGGCGCCCACACGCCGAGCGGCGCGGGCGTCGGCTCGGCCGTCTTCCCGCCCGTCGACCAGACGTCCCCGGTCCCCCAGGGCCACGTGCAGACGCCGTACCAGCCGGCCCCGACACCCAATCCCTACAGCACCGGCGCCCCCACGCCCGCGAGTTACGGCTACCCGCAGCAGCCCGGCTACCAGACGCCCGTCGCGTCGCCGTACGCGCAGCAGCAGGCGCCGACCCCGCCGCCGTACGCCGCCTCGCCCCAGCACACGCCCCCGCCGGGCGGCGGCCGGAGCACCAGGCCCGTGGTCATCGGGTCGATCGCCGTCGCCGCCATCGCGGTGCTCGGCCTGATCGTCGCGCTGGCCATGGACAACGGCGGCAGCGGAGACGAGGCCAAGGGCGGGGGCGGCAGCGCGAGCGCGTCCGCCGCGGTGGTCGAGGGCCACCGCGGGCCGGACACCTCGAAGACGATCGACTCCGACGACTGCAAGGAGCCCCGGGAGGCGTACAACGACCCGGACAAGATCAGGCTGCCGGACTTCCGGTACAAGAACCTCGGTTCGGTCAAGGAGTGCCTCCAGGCCGCCGGCTGGAAGCTGAAGAAGATCGACACCAACGAGAACACGTACGGCCAGGACACGGTCATGAACCAGTACCCCGCGGCCGACACGGACGTCGACCCGAAGAACATGCCGGTGATCCAGCTCTACGTCTCGACCGGCAACCCCGAGTCGTCCTGACCGTCACCGTCCCGTCCGGCTCCCGTCGAGCACGGCGGGCGGTCCCGTGAGAAGCGCGGTCCCGTAAGAAGAAGGCCCCGGCAGTACGGCTGCCGGGGCCTTGTCACGTCCGCGCTCCGAGGACAGGTGCGGGCGGGGGCGCGGCGTACGGCCGACGGACCCGGCGCCCGCGGGCAGGACACCTGCGCGTACGGGCGCCTACAGGTACGGCCCGCCCGAGCGGCCGCCCGTGTGGGGGTCGTCGCCGCCGTCGTGCCCGATACCCGGGGGCAGGGCACGGCGCATCTGCTCCAGCTGGGCGCGGGCGGCCATCTGCTGGGCGAACAGAGTCGTCTGGATCCCGTGGAAGAGACCCTCCAGCCAGCCCACCAACTGCGCCTGCGCGATACGCAGTTCGGCGTCACTGGGGGTTCCCTCGTCGGTGAACGGCAGGGAGAGCCGCTCCAGCTCCTCGACGAGTTCCGGCGCCAGGCCATCCTCCAGCTCCTTGACCGAGCTCGCGTGGATCTCCTTCAGCCGGACCCGGCTGGCCTCGTCCAGGGGAGCCGCGCGCACCTCTTCGAGAAGCTGCTTGATCATGCTGCCGATCCGCATGACCTTCGCGGGCTGCTCCACCTGCTCCGTCACCGGGGTCTCACGGGAGTCGTCGCCCCCGCCACCGCCGAGCGCCATTCCGTCCTGGCCCACGACCAGGATCTGCGGATTCTCCGGCGACCGTTCGTTCCTCGGCATCTCCATGCCGCCATTGTCGCGCACCCGTACATGCCACTTCCGTGGCGCCCCCACGGAAAGCGGTCCACCGCGTCATTTCCCCGCGTCTTCGACCCTGGGGAGGCCCAGCCGGAGCAGTCGGGCCTCGCAGTGGTCCAGCCAGCGGGACTCCGCCTCGGCACAGCAGATCAGCTGCTCCACGACCAGCAGCCGGGCCACCTCGCACGGCCCCCCGAGCGGGCCGGCCAGGACCTCGGCGCGCTGCCGCACGTAGTCGTGCAGCGCCTCGGACACATGGCGGCGCTGCGCCTCGACGACCTCGCGCACATCGACGCCGGGCGCCCCCACCGCCAGCACCAGCTTGATCGCCAGCTCGTCGCACGACGGACCCGTCCGCTCCACCGGCCGCGCGTACCAGGCCCGCAGCTCGGCGCGGCCCGCCTCGGCCAGTGCGTAGACCACCCGGCCGGCCTCGTCCACGCCCTCCCGGGTGACCAGGCCGTCGTGCTCCAGGCGGCCGAGCGCGGCGCAGACCCGGCCGATGTCCAGCGGCCGGGCCGCCCCCGTGCGCACCTCGAACTCGGCGCGCAGCCGGGAGCAGTGGCGGGGGCCGTCCGCCAGGAGCGCCAGCAGTCCGTGACGTATCGCCATAACCGGATTGTGCAGTGGGTTCGACCCGGTGGCCGATCCTGGAATGCCGGATTGGTCCAGTGATGTGACTGTTGTTGCAGAAATGATCTGATCCGCTGGCCGGGCACCGTGAGGGGGTCCCCGACGTGACTCCATGGCTGCGCGCTCTGCTGCGCGTGACGGGACTGCTGATCGCCCTGGCAGCGGCCGTCCTGGTCGGTGGCTCCGCCACGGCGCACGGCGCCGCGCGGGCGCCCTCGGCCTCCGCCGCGCCGCACGACATCGCGTCCAGGACCGCCGCGGACGCCTCCGGCGCCTCTGCGTCCGGTACGTCTGCCCCCCGGATGGCCGTCCCCTCGCCGGTCCACGGGCCCCCGCCGTCCCCAGCCTCACGCCCCGCCTCGTCCCCTTCCTCCCCCTCCTCATCGTCGTCCCCGTCCCTGTCGTCCTCCGACCCGTCGCGGGCCGGGAGCCGCCCCGGTGAGGGACGGCATCGGCCGGGGCGGCCGCACTGGTGGGAGAGGGAGAGGGAGCACGACGACGGCAGCGAGGACTTCGAGAGGGCGAGCGCGACGCCGGAGGCGACGAGCACCTTGCCCTCGGGTCAGGAGGCCGCTCCCGTGCCGTCCGGGCCGCAGGACAGTGCCGGCGCCCTGCCCGTCGCGCAGACCGAGATCGGACCCGTGCTGCGGTCCCTGTCCCTGGCCAGCGGGCTCGTCCTGATCGGCCTCGGCCTCGGCCTGGCGTTCATCGCCCTGCGGTTGCGCCGGAGCTAGCTCCGGCGCAACCGGTACGGCGGTGGAGGTGCGGGGATCAGGGCGTCACCAGGAGCACCTTGCCGATGTGGCCGCTCTCCTCCAGGATCCGGTGGGCGGCCGCGGCGTCGCTCATCGGGAGTTCCTGGTCGACCACCGGCCGGACGTGCCCGTCGGCGATCAGCGGCCAGACGTGTTCGCGTACGGCGGCGACGATGGCCGCCTTCTCGCTCAGCGGGCGGGCGCGCAGCGAGGTCGCGCTGATCGCGGCCCGCTTGCCGAGCAGGGTGCCAATGTTCAGCTCGCCCTTGACCCCGCCCTGCATGCCGATGATCGCGAGCCGGCCGTTGACGGCGAGGGCCTGGACGTTGCGGTCCAGGTACTTGGCCCCCATGTTGTCGAGGATCACGTCGGCGCCGTTCCCGTCCGTGGCCCGCCGGATCTCCTCGACGAAGTCCTGCTCGCGGTAGTTGATCAGGATCTCGGCGCCCAGTTCGGCGCAGCGCTCGAGCTTCTCCTTGGTGCCCGCGGTCACGGCGACCTTCGCGCCCACGGCCCGGGCGAGCTGGATCGCCATCGTGCCGATGCCGCTGGAGCCGCCGTGCACGAGCAGTGTCTCCCCGGGGCGCAGCTGAGCGACCATGAAGACGTTGGACCAGACGGTGCAGGTCACCTCCGGCAGCGCCGCGGCCTGCCTCAGGCCGACGCCGTCGGGCACGGGCAGCAGCTGACCGGCCGGAACGGCGACCTTCTCGGCGTAACCGCCGCCCGCGAGCAGTGCGCACACCTCGTCGCCGACGGCCCAGCCGGACACCCCGGGGCCGAGTGCGGCGATCCGCCCGGAGCACTCCAGACCGGGGTACGGGGAGGCACCGGGCGGCGGGTTGTAGAAGCCCTGCCGTTGCAGGATGTCGGCCCGGTTGACGGCACTCGCCGCCACCTCGACCAGCACCTCCCCCTCGCTGGGCACGGGATCCGGTACCTCGTCCCACACCAACGCCTCGGGCCCACCGGGTTCGGGAATCGTGATCGCATGCATGGGCCCGACGCTACTGCTTCGCGGTGCCGGCGTCAGTCCTGAGGGAGCGGCCGTGTGTCAGGGGTGACCTTCGTTCCCGGTGTGGCCCGGACGATGGTGATCAGACGGTCGGTCAGCTCCAGTTCCCGTACGGACGGGTCGTCGTAGCCCAGCACCCGGTGTCCGCGCAGCACGCTCACCACCAGGTCGTCCATGTCCCGCGGGTCCTGGCCCACCTCGGCCTTTATGACGGGCCGTTCTATGATGTCCAGGCCGCTGCCCTGCTGGATGAGGTCCTCCAGGACCATGCTCGCGGCCGGACTGAGCACGGACAGCCCGAGCAGCCGCCCCGCCGCACTCGCGCTGGTGACGACGGCGTCGGCCCCGGACTGCTTGAGCAGCGGCGCGTTCTCCTCCTCCCGCACCGCCGCGACGATCTTCGCCGCCCGGTTGATCTGCCGGGCGGTCAGCGTGACCAGCACGGCGGTGTCGTCCCGCTGGGTGGCGATGATGATCTGCCGTGCCCGCTGCACCTCGGCCCGCATGAGCACCTCGCTGCGGGTGGCGTCTCCGACCACGCCCGCATAGCCCTCCGCCGTGGCCGCGTCGACCACCTTGGCGCTGGGGTCGACCACGACGACCTGCTGCTTCTTCAGCCCGGCCGCACAGACGGTCTGGAGCGCCGACCTCCCCTTCGTGCCGAATCCGACGACGACGGTGTGATCGCGCAAAGTGGACCTCCAGCGATTCAGACGCCATTCCTCACGGGTTCGCTCGGTGAGGACTTCGAGTGTGGTGCCGACCAGGATGATCAGGAAGATCACACGCAGCGGGGTGATGACGAAGATGTTGGTGAGACGCGCGCTGTCGCTGACGGGGGTGACGTCGCCGTATCCGGTCGTGGAGAGGGTCACCGTCGCGTAGTACGCGGCGGCGATGAGGTCCATCGGGGCTTCTTTGGCACTGTCCTGGTATCCCTCGCGGTCGGCGTAGACGATCACAACCGTCACGAGCAGCACCAGCACCGCCAGGAACAGTCGTTTGCCGACCTGACGTATCGGGCGCTCCACGACTTTTCGGGGGAGCTTCACCCGATGGGTCACGAGATGCTCGTCCGCCTGGCGGGCGATCGCGTCATGGCCCGGAAGTTTCACGTGAAACACACCCCGATTCCGGCGGCGGCCCAGGGCAGGTCGAGGAGTTCGGCCTCCTGACCCGGTCGGGAGCCACCCGGTGGTACGACGGCGAGGGCATCGGCCGCCGCGACGCCGCGCAGCATGGCGGGGCCGTTGTAGTGCAGCGGAACAGCGCGGTCGCCGCGCAGCACCACGGGCACGAGCCGGGTGTCGTCCGGGTGCCCGTGCACCGCGTCCGTCAGCGGCAGCGTGTACGGCTCCGGGGCCGGGCGCGCGGCCAGCGTGCGCAGCAGCGGCTCGGCGAGCGTCAGCAGACCCGAGACGGCCGCGAGCGGATTGCCGGGCAGGCCGACGAGGTGCTGGTTCTCCTTGGTGCGGGCCAGGAGCATGGGGTGGCCGGGGCGCACCTGGACGCCGTCCACCAGCAGTTCGGCGCCGATGCGGCGCAGGGTGGGGTGGACGTGGTCGACCGGTCCGGCGGCGGTTCCCCCGGTGGTGACGATCACGTCGGCCTGCGACCCGGTGACCGCCTTGTGCAGGGCCTTGGCGTCGTCGCCGATCCGGCGCACACGGGTGACCTCGGCGCCCAGCGCGCGCAGCCAGGGGGGCAGCATCGGGCCGAGCGCGTCCCGGATCCGTCCGTCGTACGGCAGGCCCTCGGTGAGCAGTTCGTCGCCGAGCACGAGGACGTCGACGCGGGGACGGGGGACCGTGGCGAGGGTGTCGTACCCGGCGGCCGCGGCCAGACCGAGCACCACCGGGGTCACCAGGGTGCCGACGGGCAGCAACTGGTCGCCAATGCGGCACTCCTGCCCACGCTGGCGGATGTCCTTGCCGTGCCCGGACTCCTCGGTGGCGTACAGCCGGCCCTTGGCATCGGTGCGGCCGTGTTCGCTGCGCAGCACGGCCGTGGTGTCCTGCGGGACGCGGGCGCCGGTCGCGACGCGTACCGCCTCGCCGTCGGTGAGCGGGTCGGGCTCGTCGTGCCCGGCCAGGACGCCCTTGTCGCGTACGTCCCAGGGGCCGGGGCCGGCGACCGCCCAGCCGTCCATGGCGGAGGTGTCGAAGGAGGGCAGGTCGCACAGGGCGGTCAGGGGTACGGCCAGGACCAGTCCCAGGGCGGCCTCGAGGGGCACCGGGACGGGGGCCCGGCGGGCACCGGCACGGCCCGCGCGGGCGGCGGTCTCGCGGGCCTGCGGCCAGGCGATGGCCTGGTGGCGGGCCTCCTGGGGGTGCGCGGGGTGCGGGGTGCCGTGACCGGACCCGGCGCTCCCGTGGTCCTCGAAGGAGGTGGAACCGGAACCGGGGGTGCCGCCGCGTCCCGCCCGGCCCCGGCCGGGCTCGGGGGCATGCCGACTGCTGCCTTCGTTCACCAGGGCGAGCGCCTCCTCCACGTCGAAGTCCTCGGCGTCCTCGGCGTCCTCGGCGTCCTCGGCGTCCTCGGCGTTCTCGGCGTTCTCGGTGTCCTCGGCGGTTTCGGCGGTTTCGGCGGTTTCGGCGGTTTCGGCGGTTTCACCGACCCGCATGCCACGGCCGGGCATCAGACGTCCGGGCGGGTGTCGGGCGTGGCGTCGGGCGCCACGTCGGGCATACCGGTGCCGCCGGCGGTCTCGTCCGCCCAGCGTTGGGCGAGGGCCGCGGCCTTGCGGGCGGCCTCGGCGACGGCTTCGGGGCCGCCCTTGGCCTGCGCGGCCGCATAGCCGACGAGGAAGGTGGTCAGGGGTGCCGCGGGCCGGGCCACACCGTGGGCGGCGTCGCGGGCGAGGTCGAGCAGCGCGCGGGTGTCGACGTCCAGATCGATGCCCAACTCGTCCTTGACTGCGGAAATCCATTCATCCAACACGTGCCCATGCTCCCTGATACGTGCTCTGGCGATGACGATGTCGTCCCAGGTGTCGCAGTCGAAGGACGCGACGTCGTCGGGGACGCGGGTGAGATCGAGCGCGGCGCTGAGCCGGCGCAGCGGCAGCCCGGTGAGGGCGCCGTCCCGGGCGGAGCCGCCGTCGGACGCGGCGCGGGCGAGCGCGGCCAGCGCGCGGCGCAGCGCCTGCGCGCGATAGGCGGCCACGAGCGGCTGGTCGCGGCCGCCGGCGTCGGTGAGCAGCACGCCGTCGGCCCGGCCGGCCCTCAGGGCCGTCAACAGCCGCCGTACCGTGTCGCGTTCGAGGAACGGCAGGTCGGCGGAGAGTACGACGACATGGTCCGCCGTGGTGTGGCGCAGCCCGGCGTCGAGCGCGGCGAGCGGTCCGGCGCCAGCCGGTTCCTCACGTGCCCAGCGCACGGGCCGAGCGGTGGGACGGGGGTCGGCGACCACCACCGTCGTGTCCGCGTCGGCGCAGGCGGCGAGCACGCGGTCGAGCAGCGCGCGGCCGCCGACGCGCAGGCCGGGCTTGTCCGCGCCGCCGAGCCGCCGGGCGGCTCCTCCGGCGAGCACGACGGCGTCGTGAGCGAGGGGCTCGTAGGAGGTCACCCCCCGAGTATGCGTCCCGCCCGCGATCAAGGGGAACGCGGGCGGGACACTGCCGTCACAGTGTGCGCAGCAGCACCGCCGGCTGTTCCACGCAGTCAGCCACATACCGCAGGAAACCGCCCGCCGTTCCGCCGTCGCACACCCGGTGGTCGAAGGTGAGCGAGAGCTGGACGACCTGCCGCACCGCCAGCTCGCCCTCGTGCACCCACGGCTTGGGGACGATGCGGCCGACGCCGAGCATGGCGGCCTCGGGGTGGTTGATGATCGGCGTGGAGCCGTCGACGCCGAACACTCCGTAGTTGTTCAACGTGAAGGTCCCGCCGGTGAGTTCGGCCGGAGTGAGGGTACCCGCGCGGGCCGCCTCGGTCAGCCGGGCGAACTCGGCGGTCAGCGACTCCGCGTCGCGCGTGTGCGCGTCCCGTACGACCGGGACGACGAGCCCGCGTTCGGTCTGCGCGGCGAAGCCGAGGTGCACGGCGTCCAGCCGGACGATCTCCCTGGCCTCCATGTCGACCCGCGAGTTGAGCTCGGGATGGCGGGCGAGCGCGGCCGTGCAGATCCGGGCCAGCAGCGCGAGCAGGGAGATCTTCTGTCCCCCGGCGGCGTTCATGGCGGCCCGGGCGCGCATCAGCTCCGTGGCGTCGGCGTCCACCCAGCAGGTCGCGTCCGGAATCTCCCGGCGGCTGCGGGACAGCTTGTCGGCGACGGCGCCGCGCACCCCCTTGAGCGGAACGCGGGAGCCGGAGGCCTGCACCGGCCCGGCGGTGGGCGCGGTCGCGGGAGCGGCCGGTGCGCCGGCGCCGCGGCCCCGTGCCGCGTCGGTCCTGAGCACGTCCTCGACGTCCGCGCGCAGGATCAGCCCCTCGGGCCCGGAGCCCGACAGCTGCCGCAGGTCCACGCCGTTCTCCCGCGCGAGGCGGCGCACGAGCGGCGAGATCACGGGAACGGGACCGTCGGCGGCCCGCTCGGCCACCGCGGTCGCGTGGGCCACCGCCGGAACGCCCGCCGTACGCGCGGACCCGTTGGCGGCCGGTGCCGCGGCCGCGACGGGCGCCGCCGCTTCCACGGCGCCGCTCGCGCCACGCGAGCCCGACGCCATCGGTGCCGGGCGCACCCTGCGGCGGCGCGCCGGAGGCGCCCCCGTGCCGTAGCCGACCAGGACGTTGCCGGAGCCCTCGGTGGCGTCACCCGCGTCACCGGCGTCCTGCTCCCCGACCGCCACCGTCAGCAGCGGCGCTCCCACGGGCAGTTCCGTGCCCTCCTCGCCGAAGCGGGCGGTGACCACGCCGGCGTAGGGGCAGGGCACCTCGACCATCGCCTTGGCCGTCTCGACCTCGACGACCGGCTGGTCGATGGCGACCACGTCACCCACCTCGACCAGCCAGCGGACGACCTCCGCCTCGGTGAGCCCCTCCCCGAGGTCGGGGAGCCTGAACTCCAGCACCTGTGCCATCAGCTCTCCGCCTCCCACTGCAGACGCGCCACGGCGTCCAGAATCCGGTCGACACCGGGCAGGTGGTGCCGCTCCAGCATCGGCGGCGGGTAGGGGAGGTCGAACCCGGCCACGCGCAGCACCGGTGCCTCCAGGTGGTGGAAGCAGCGCTCCGTGACACGGGCGGCGATCTCCCCGCCCGGGCCGCCGAACCCGGTCGACTCGTGCACGACGACCGCACGTCCGGTGCGCCGCACCGACGCGCACACCGTCTCGTCGTCGAACGGCACCAGCGAGCGCAGGTCGACGACCTCCAGCTCCCAGCCCTCGGCCCGCGCCGCCTCGGCGGCTTCGAGGCAGACGGGCACGGACGGGCCGTACGTGATCAGCGTGGCGCTCCTGCCGGTGCGCCGCACCACCGCGCGGCCCACCGGCTCGACGGTCTGTGGGTCGTCCGGGTTCCAGGTGTCCTTCGACCAGTACAGCCGCTTGGGCTCCAGGAAGACGACCGGGTCGTCGGAGTCGATGGCGGCCCGCAGCAGCCCGTAGGCGTCGGCCACGGTCGCGGGCGTGACGACATGGAGCCCCGGAGTCGCCATGTAGTACGCCTCGGAGGAGTCGCTGTGGTGCTCCACACCGCCGATGCCGCCGCCGTAGGGGATGCGGATGGTGATCGGCAGGGGCATCTTGCCGCGGGTGCGGTTGCGCATCTTCGCGACATGGCTGGCCAGTTGCTCGAACGCCGGGTAGGCGAAGGCGTCGAACTGCATCTCGACCACCGGGCGCAGCCCGTACATGGCCATGCCGACGGCGGCGCCGAGGATGCCGGCCTCGGCCAGCGGGGTGTCCGTGCAGCGGTCCTCGCCGAACTCCTTGGCGAGGCCGTCGGTGATGCGGAAGACGCCGCCGAGGGTGCCGACGTCCTCGCCCATGACGTGCACGGCAGGGTCGGCGGCCATCGCGTCGCGCAGCGCGCGCGTGAGGGCCTGGGCCATGGTGGCCGGCTTGAGCGCGACGGTGGTCATCGGGCCGTACCCTCCTCCGACTCGGCCTGGAGCTCGGCGACCAGCTGGTCGCGCTGCTCGCGCAGCTGCGGGGTCGGCTCCGCGTACACGTGGGCGAACAGGTCCATGGGGTCGAGCGGCGCGTCCTGGTTCATGCGCTCGCGCAGCCGCGCGGCCATCGCCTCGGCGTCCTCGCGGGCGACGCGGACGCCGTCCTCGTCGAGCAGGCCGCGTCCGGTCAGCTCCCGCTCCAGCAGCTGGATCGGGTCGTGCTCGCGCCAGGCCTCGACCTCGGCGTCGCCGCGGTAGCGGGTGGCGTCGTCGGCGTTGGTGTGGGCGTCGATGCGGTAGGTCACCGCCTCGATCAGGGTGGGCCCGCCTCCCGCGCGCGCGTGCCGCACGGCGTCGGCGAGCACCTCGTGCACGGCGGCGGCGTCGTTGCCGTCGACCAGGCGGCCCGGCATGCCGTACCCGACGGCCTTGTGGGCCAGGGTCGGTGCCGCGGTCTGCTTGGCGAGCGGGACGGAGATCGCGAAGCCGTTGTTCTGCACGAGGAAGACGACGGGGGCCTGCCAGACGGCGGCGAAGTTCAGCGCCTCGTGGAAGTCGCCCTCGCTGGTGCCGCCGTCGCCGATCATCGCCAGCGCGACCACGTCGTCGCCCTTGAGGCGCGCGGCGTGGGCGAGACCGACGGCGTGCGGCAGCTGGGTGGCGAGCGGCGTCGACAGCGGGGCGACACGGTGCTCGTAGGGGTCGTAGCCGGTGTGCCAGTCGCCGCGCAGCAGCGTCAGGGCCTCGACGGGGTCGACGCCGCGGGCCACGACGGCGAGCGTGTCGCGGTAGCTGGGGAAGAGCCAGTCGCGCTCCTCCAGGGCGAGCGCCGCGGCGACCTCGCAGGCCTCCTGGCCGGTGCTGGAGGGGTAGACCGCCAGGCGGCCCTGCTTGGTCAGGGCGGTGGCCTGCGTGTTGTAACGGCGGCCCAGGACCAGCTGCGCGTACAGACGGCGCAGCAGCTCCGGGTCGGCCTTCGCGGCCGCCTCCGTCCCCAGGACGCGGTAGGGCTCCGCGTCGGGCAGCAGCGGCGCGGGGTCGGTACGGGGCTGCCAGGCGGGCGGCGGCGATGGCCGGTACGCGCCTCGCTGCTCCATGACCGTCATGACGGCACCTCCTCGTGGGAGCGGCTACGAGAGGCGCGTCGGCTGTGACGCGCCCCACCTACCGATTGTTCGGTCGTCGGCACATTTTGGCTACAGGCGGGCCCAGGCTGTGGACAAACGGTTCTCCACAACCTGAGATGGACGCACTACGTCCACGAGGGAAAGGCGGGGGGACATGGCACCTGAACAAATGGCCGAGGAGCCGGACGGCGCCGTACCGCCGCCGCGCCCGCTGGACGCCATCGACCAGGACATCCTGCGCATGCTCCAGACGGACGGGCGCGCGTCGATACGGTCGGTCGCCGAACGGGTCCACGTCTCGCGCGCCAACGCCTACGCCCGGATCAACCGGCTCATCGAGGACGGCGTCATCCGCGGCTTCGGCGCCCGCGTCGACCACGAGCGCGCGGGGCACGGCACCTCCGCGTACATCACGCTGAAGATCGTGCAGAACACCTGGCGCACGGTGCGCGAGCAGCTCAGGCAGCTGCCCGGCGCCCACCACATCGCGCTGGTCGGCGGCGACTTCGACGTCCTGCTGCTGGTGCACACCCCGGACAACAGGGCGCTGCGTGAGCTGGTCCTCACCCGGCTCCAGGCCATCCCCGAGGTACTCAGCACGCGCACGCTGCTGGTGTTCGAGGAGGAGGACCTGGAGCCGCAGGGGTGAGGCGGTACGGGGGTCAGGCCTTGCGCAGCCCCGAGAAGACCAGCCGCGTCACCGCGTCGGCCACCTCGCGCTCCGCCATGCCGCGCCCGTCGGGCCGGTACCACTCCACGATCGAGTTGATCATCCCGAAGACGAGCCGGGTCGCCAGCCGCACCTCCACGTCGGCGCGCACGTCCCCCTCCTCGGCCGACGCCCTCAGCAGATCGGCCACCCGGTGGTCGAAGTCGCGGCGCCGCTCCAGCGCCCAGCGCTCGGTCTCGGTGTTGCCGCGCACGCGCAGCAGCAGCGTCACATAGGGCAGTTCGGCGATGAGCACCTCGACCATGCGCCGCACCACGTGCTCCAGGCGCTCGACGGGGCGCCCCGTGCGCGCGTGCTCCTCGTCGAGGATCCCGAACAGCTCGTCCAGCGCCCGGCTGACCGCCCGGCGCAGCAGCTCCTCCTTGCCGGCGACGTGGTGGTAGATCGACGACTTGGAGATGCCGGCCGCCCGGGACAGGTGCTCCATGGAGGTGCCGTCGTAACCGCGTTCGATGAAGACCTGCACGGCCACGGACAGCAGCGTCTCCGGCGTGTACGTGTCGCGCCTGGCGGTGGTCATGAGGTGCCCTCCCGCTTGTCGGTGGCGTAGGCGTGGCGGTAGAGCGCGAGCGACGGCGCGTAACGGCCGGACGGATCGCACTCGTGCAGGTTGTCCAGCAGGGAGCAGGCCCAGCCGCCGCCGAGCCTGCGGCTCCACTCGAAGGGCCCGAGCGGGTAGTTGACGCCCAGGCGCATCGCGGTGTCGATGTCCTCCTCGGTGGCCGCGCCCTTGGCGACGGCGTCGTGCGCCAGGTCCACGATCCGCGCGACCGTGCGGGCGACGATCATGCCGGGGACGTCCCCGATGACGCTGACCTTCTTGCCGAGCGCCTGGAACAGGCCGGTGGCCTCGGCGACGGTCCGCGGCGAGGTGTCCCGGGAGGCGGACAGGGCGATCCGCGTGGCCCCGCGGTAGTCGAGGGCGAGGTCGAAGTAGACGACGTCCCGGAACTCCACCGAGGTCTGCCCGTCGGCGAGGACCAGCTGGCCACCGCTCGGCAGCACCAGGCGGGTGCCGTGGTCCTCGTCCTCCTCGCGCACCTGGATGCCCGCCTCCCTGATCAGGGCGAGCAGGTCCGAGGCGGGCCCGAGGCCGCCCTCGGCGACCACGTACGCGGGCGGCGCCTCCCGTTCCGCGGTGTGCGGCTCGGGGCGCTCGGCGCCCTCGCGGTAGTCGTACCAGCCCTGGCCGCTCTTCCTGCCGTGCCGGCCGGACTCGACCAGACGGCGCTGGGCCAGCGAGGGGGTGAAGCGCACGTCCTGGAAGAACGACTGCCACACCGAGTGGGTGACGGACTCGTTGACGTCCTGCCCGATGAGGTCGGTCAGTTCGAAGGCGCCCATCCGGAAGCCGCCCGACTCGCGCAGGACCGCGTCGATGGTGGCGGGGTCGGCGCCCTGGGACTCGTACACCGCGAAGGCCTCGGCGTAGAAGGGCCGGGCGATGCGGTTGACGATGAAGCCGGGGGTGTCCGCGCAGGCCACGGGGGTCTTGCCCCAGGCGCGGGCCGTCTCGTACGCGCGCGTGGCCGACGTGACGTCGGTGGCGAACCCGGAGACCACCTCGACCAGCGGCATCAGCGGGGCCGGGTTGAAGAAGTGCAGGCCCACGAGGCGGCCCGGGACGCGCAGCGCGCCGCCGACGGCCGTCACCGACAGGGAGGAGGTGTTGGTGGCGAGCAGGCAGTCGTCGCCGACGACGCCCTCCAGTTCCTTCAGCAGCTCCTGCTTGACGTCGAGCCGCTCCAGGACGGCCTCGACGACCAGCGCGCAGTCGGCGAGTTCGGTCAGGGCATCGGCGGCCAGGAGCCGGGCGCGGGCCGCGTCCCGCTCGGCGCCGGTCAGCCGGTCCTTCTCGACGAGCCGGTCGAGCCGGGCGCCGATCGCGGCGGCCGCCTCCCGGGCCCGCCCGGGCACGGCGTCGTACAGGCGTACGGTGTGGCCCGCGACCAGCGCGACCTGGGCTATGCCCTGGCCCATGGTGCCGGTGCCGACGACGGCCACCGGACTGCTGAGGTCGAGTGCTGTCATGTGCGCGATCCTCCCGCACGGCGCTGTCCACGGATGCGGCGGACCCCTTGTACCGACCGATCGTTCGGTTACTCTAACTCTGACCGCCTGTTCCTGCCCATGGCCGTGACCATGGAGATGCCAGATCACGGGCTCGACGAGGAGCTCTTGAGACGAGGAGTTGGTCCCGCATGGCCGCCGAACTGACCGCACACGAGCTGATCGCCAGGCATCGGCCCACCCTGGACCAGGCGCTGGAGGCTGTCCGCACCCGCGCGTACTGGTCGCCCCACCCCGAGCACCCCAAGGCCTACGGGGAGAACGGCAGCCTCGACGCGGCCGCCGGCAAGGCCGCCTTCGACGCCGTCCTGGGCTCCCGCCTCGACCTCGGCCAGCCCGGCACGGACGACTGGGTGGGCGACGAGGTCTCGCCGTACGGCATCGAACTGGGCGTGAGCTACCCGCACGCGGACATCGACGTGCTGCTGCCCGCCATGAAGGCCGGCCAGCGGGCGTGGCGGGACGCGGGCGCGGAGGCGCGCGCCATGGTGTGCCTGGAGATCCTCAAGCGGATCAGCGACCGGACGCACGAGTTCGCGCACGCGGTCATGCACACCTCCGGCCAGGCCTTCATGATGGCGTTCCAGGCGGGCGGCCCGCACGCCCAGGACCGCGGCCTGGAGGCGGTGGCGTACGCGTACGTGGAGCAGGTGCGCACCCCCGACACCGCCGAGTGGACCAAGCCGCAGGGCAAGCGCGACCCGCTCGCCCTCACCAAGCGGTTCACCGCCGTCCCGCGCGGGATCGCGCTGGTCATCGGCTGCAACACCTTCCCGACCTGGAACGGCTTCCCGGGCCTGTTCGCCTCCCTGGCCACCGGCAACGCCGTCCTGGTCAAGCCGCACCCGCGCGCGGTGCTGCCGCTCGCGCTCACGGTGAAGACCGCCCGCGAGGTGCTCGCCGAGGCCGGCTTCGACCCGAACCTGATCGCGCTCGCCGCCGAGCGTCCCGGCGAGGGCATCGCCAAGACGCTCGCCACCCGCCCCGAGATCAGGATCATCGACTACACGGGCTCGACGTCCTTCGGCGACTGGCTGGAGGCCAACGCCCGCCAGGCGCAGGTCTACACGGAGAAGGCCGGCGTCAACACGGTGCTCGTGGAGTCCACCGGCGACTACAAGGGGATGCTCGCCAACCTGGCCTTCTCGCTGTCCCTCTACAGCGGCCAGATGTGCACCACCCCGCAGAACCTGCTGATCCCCCGCGCCGGCATCCGCACCGACGAGGGCCCCAAGTCCTTCGACGAGGTGACCGCCGACCTCGCCAAGGCGGTGGACGGGCTCCTCGGCGACGACGCGCGCGCCAACGCGCTGCTCGGCGCGATCGTCAACCCGGACGTCAAGGCCCGCCTGGAGGCCGCCGCGGGCCTCGGCGAGGTCGCGCTCGCCTCCCGCGAGATCGCCAACCCGGACTTCCCCGGCGCGGTCGTCCGCTCGCCGGTGATCGTGAAGCTGGACGGCGCCAAGCCTGACGCCGAGGCCGCCTACATGAACGAGTGCTTCGGCCCCGTCTCCTTCGCCGTCGCCGTCGACTCGGCCGCCGACGCGGTGGAGCTGCTGCGCCGCACGATCCGCGACAAGGGCGCGATGACGGTGGGCGCGTACACGACCGACGAGGAGGTCGAGGAGGCGGTGCAGGAGGTGTGCCTGGAGGAGCCCGCCCAGCTGTCGCTGAACCTCACCGGCGGGGTGTACGTCAACCAGACCGCCGCCTTCTCCGACTTCCACGGCTCCGGCGGCAACCCGGCGGCCAACGCGGCCCTCACCGACGGCGCGTTCGTCGCCAACCGCTTCCGCGTGGTGGAGGTCCGCCGGGAGGCGTAGGCCTCTCAGGACGCGGGTGCGCCCCCGGTGGCACTCCAGTGGTACAGCGTCATCGCCACACTGGTGGCGAGGTTGTAACTGGAGACCTGGGGGCGCATCGGCAGCGCCAGCAGATGGTCGGTGCGCGCGCGCAGCTCGGCCGACAGGCCGCTGCGCTCGGAGCCGAAGGCGAGCACGGCGTCGTCGGGCAGCTTCACCCCGCGGATGTCCTCGCCCTCCGGGTCGAGCGCGAACAGCGGCCCACCGGGCAGCTCGTCGACGTCCAGCCGCTCCACGGCGGTCGCGAAGTGCAGCCCCGCCCCGCCGCGGACCACCGTCGGGTGCCAGGGGTCCAGGGTGCCCGTGGTGACCACTCCGGTCGCCCCGAAACCGGCGGCCAGGCGGATCACCGCCCCCGCGTTGCCCAGGTTGCGCGGCTGGTCCAGGACGACGACCGGCGCGCTGCGGGGCGAGTACGCCAGCGCCCTCAGATTGGCCTGGCGGGAGGGCCGTACGGCGAGGGCCGCCACGGCGGTGGGATGCGGGCGCGGCACGAGGGAGGCGTACGTCTCCCGCGGCACCTCGCTCAGCAGGGCGTCCAGCGCGTCCCGTACATCGGGGGCCAGCTCGTCGGCGAGGGCGAGCGCCGCGTGCCGGTCGGCGGTGACGGCCACCGGCACCTCGGCCCCGAAGCGCAGGGCGTGCTTGAGGGCGTGGAAGCCGTCGAGCAGCACGGAGCCGCCGGCCAGCCGGTGCCAGGCGCGTACGGGGTCGCTCATGCCGGGAAGCCTACGCGGGCGGGCCCGGCGTCCTCCGGGGAGCGCGGGTCCTTCGCCGGGGATCGGTCCCCGCCCCGCCGCAGTCGCGCACGCGCGCGTGCCGCGAGGCCGCCCAGGCGGCGCAGGAGGGGCGTCGGCAGGAACACCGAGTCCGCCGCGATCATCGCCAGCGAGAAGAACGGCAGCCCCAGCACGACCGCGATCACGGCGTGCTCGGTCATCATGACCGCCAGCAGGACGCTCTTCACCCGCCGGTTGAGCAGCGTGAACGGGAAGGCGACCTGCGCCATCACCGTCCCGTAGGTCACCAGCATCACCAGCGTGCCGCTGGCGGACAGCAGACCGGCCAGGGCCGGCCAGGGCGAGAAGTAGTCCAGGTGGAGCGGGTAGTAGACGGCGGTGCCGTCCTGCCAGCGCGAGCCCTGGACCTTGTACCAGCCGGCCGTGGCGTAGATCAGGCAGGCCTCGGCCATGATCACGAGCAGGGCGCCGTTGTGGACGATGTCGGCGACGACGTTCAGCAGCATCCGCGGCTGCGCCGAGCGCGCCCACCGTCCGACCGCCCACCACAGGGCCAGGCCCAGCCAGACCGTCCACAGGAGGACGGGCACGAACACCTCACCCTGCGTCCGGCCCGCCGCGGTGACCATGGCCAGGAAAAGCCCCAGCACGCTCCACAGGACGGGACCTGCCCGGTCGGGCACCCGCTCCCCGCGCGCGTGTGCCGTCCGTACCCGCGCGGCCCGGCGCGCGTCGAGCGACCAGACCTGGCCGCAGCGGGTGAACACCAGGTAGAGCGACATCAGGTGCAGCACGTTGTCGCCGCCGTCGCCCACGAAGACGCTGCGGTTCTGCAGGGAGAGCACGCCGACCATGAAGAGCACGGACGTGGTGCGGGTGCGCCAGCCCAGCGCGAGCAGCAGGCTCGCCAGCACGGCCAGCGCGTAGCACGTCTCGAACCAGAGGTCGCCGCGGAACCACAGCAGGGCCGTGAAGGCGCCGTTGTCCGAGGCCAACTGATGGGCCAGGTTCCAGCTCCACGGGCCGTCGGGGCCGTAGAGCTCATGGCGGTGGGGGAACTCGCGCAGCAGGAACAGCAGCCAGGTCAGCGAGAGACCGATGCGTATGACGGCGGTCTGGTAGGGGCCGAGGGCCGCCTCGGTGACCCGGGTGATCCCGCGCGAGACCGCGAGCGCGAGGCGGTTCACCGCACGCCTCCCCGGGTCTCACCGGCCGGCACCGTCCACCAGGGCAGGAAGCGGTAGGCCGGCTTGCCTGTCGCCTTCTCGTTGCTCCACGGGGGCGGGGGCACGTTGCTGGTGCGGCTGCGGATCTGGACGCGTTCGAGGACGCCGCCCGCGCCGGCCACGTCCCCGCGTTCCAGACGCAGCACCGCGATGCGGCGCAGGTACTGCTCGGCCAGGGTGCCGCGCAGGCCCACCGACCGGTTGTCGGCGTCGTGGGCGGCCCCGTAGAAGTCCCAGGCGCGGCGCAGTTCGTTCTGCTGGGTGTGGCTGGGCAGCAGATTGCCGTCGATGGCCCGGCCGTCCTCGGCGGACAGGTCGTACCAGCCGGTGGTACGGGTGCCGCCGTCCGCCGTGCCGACCTCCGCGCGCACCTGGACGGCGACGTTCTGCTGGAGCGGGTTCGGCGCGAACAGCTTCCAGTTCTGCTCGAACTCCGGGTAGATCCACCCGTCGATGGCCTCGGCGTGCTCCCTGTTCACCGTGTTCGACGGCGTGACGTGCAGGAACACCATCCCGAGATGCACACACACCACGACGGCGACCACCGCGAGCACCAGCACCGCACCCACCTGATACGGCAGGGACAACGCAGCGACACCACCACGAGACGCCGGCTCACCGGGGGCGGGGGCGAGGGCGGGCGCAGATATGGGGGCGGGAGCCGCGAGCGCGGCGGGGCCAGGGCCAGTGCCAGGAACGGGACCGGGGTCAGGACCGGGGTCGGGAACGGGACCGGGCTCGGGAGCCGGCACTGCGGCCGGGCCGGGACCAGGAGCAGGACCGGGGCCGGTGCCGGAACCGAGACCGGTGCCAAGGCTGGGAGCGGGAGCGGGACCGGTGCCAGGGCCGGGAGCGGTGCCAAGGCCGGGAGCGGGACCGGTGCCAGCACCCGGACCGGTGCCAGGCGCTGAGCGAGGAGCAGGAACGGAGGCGGGCGCGGGGGCCGGGGCCGGGGCGCTCTCGTCCGGCCCGGCTACGGCCCCGGCGTTCTCGTCCGGGCCGTCAGCGGCCGGCGGCCCGGCTGCGGGCCCGACAGCGGTCCGGGAGCCCTCGTCCGGCCGGGCGCCCGGGCGGCTGGGGGCGCGTGAGGCGGTCGAGTCGTCGTCGTGCGCGTTCATCCCGCCCCGTTTCCGATCCCGGTCCGTCCTCCGGCCGCCACCCGGCCGTGGGGCGCCGTACCGCCCGCGCGCACCGCTTCCCGGTGCCGCACCGGAACGGTACTCAGGGCCGCCCTCCGGGCACACCCCGGAACGTACCGGGCGCCGCGCCGGACCGAACCGGCAGTCGTCCGGCGGCCGTCCGCGGCGGGGGCCACCCTACGGCGGTCCACCGCAACATGGAATCGGCCGGGCACACGGGCTCGGTTGGTCGTCCGGCCGTGTCCATCCACCCAAGTCCGCCATGCTTCTGACGCACAGTCAGATACATGTCGGTGCCGGGGAGTACAGGGCCCGTCCCGGTGTCACACCACCTGGCCGGGCCGCCCCTCGTCGGTCACGACGGGCCGGCCCGAGGCGGCCCACACCTGCATGCCGCCGTCGACGTTCACCGCGTCGACGCCCTGCTGGACCAGGTACATCGCGACCTGCGCCGACCGCCCGCCGGAGCGGCAGATCACATGGACCCGCCCGTCCTCGGGCGCCGTCTCGGTCAGTTCGCCGTACCGGGCCACGAACTCGCTGAGGGGGATGTGCAGCGCCCCCTCGGCGTGGCCCGCCCGCCACTCGTCGTCCTCGCGGACGTCCAGCAGGAAGTCGCCGTCCTCGAGGTCCTGGACCCCGACCGTGGGCACACCAGCTCCGAAATGCATGAGTCGACGCTACCCGAAGCACACCGGAGGGTTCCGGCTCGGACCGGCACGGATCCGGCACCCGGCCGGTCACGGGTGACGCAGGTCACGCGGGTGCGGGCAGGCCACGCAAAGGCACGCGAGTCACGCTCGTCACTCCTGGCCCAGCAGCTCGGCCAGTTCCGCCTCGCGCTCCGCGACCTCCTTGCGCAGCTGCTCGGCGATCTCGTCGAGGAGGCCGTCGGGATCGTCGGGGGCCAGCCGGAGCATCCCGGCGATCGCGCCGTCCTCCAGCCCCTTGGCGACCACCGTGAGCAGCTCCTTGCGCCGGGCGAGCCATTCGAGGCGGGCGTAGAGCTCCTCGCTGCGGCTCGGCCGCTGCTCCTTGGGCTTGGGGCCGGCCGCCCACTCCGCGCCCAGCTCCCGCAGCTCGTCCTCGGCGCCGCGCGCGTAGGCGGCATTGACCCGGGTGAGGAACTCCTCACGCCGCTGGCGCTCGTCGTCCTCTTGCGCCAGGTCGGGGTGGGCCTTGCGGGCCAGCTCGCGGTAGAGGCGGCGGGCCTCCTCGCTGGGGCGTACCCGCTGCGGGGGCCGCACGGGCTCGTCGGTGAGCATCGCGACGGCCTCCGGGTACAGGCCGTCGGAGTCCATCCAGCCGTTCAGAAGCTCCTCGACCCCGGGGATCGGCTGCAGATCGGCTCGCGCCTCCCGCGCCTTGCGCAGGTCCTCGGGGTCACCGGTGCGCGCGGCCCTGGCCTCGGCCGTCAGCGCCTTCAGCTCCTCCAGCCGTGCGTAGAGCGGTCCGAGTCTCTGCTCGTGCAGCCGGGCGAAGTTCTCGACCTCCACCCGGAAGGTCTCCACCGCGATCTCGTACTCGATGAGCGCCTGTTCGGCGGCCCGTACGGCCCGCTCCAACCGCTCCTCGGGCCGCGCAGAGGCGCCCTCGGACGTCGCCCGGTCCGCCCCGGCGACGTCACCCTGTCCAGCTTCCGGGGTCGTCACCCGACCAGACTAGCGCCGCACGGGCCGGGCCCCCGCCCACCACCGCGACGGCCGGGCCCCCGCTCCAACGCCCCCTGTCCGTCGGGCCACCCATAACACCGGACAGGGGGACACAACGACATCTCCTCGTGCACGACCGGCGCGATTACCGTCGTCGGTGGCCCCACCGGAGCTCGACCGCGCGCCCAGCGCACCGCGCGTACTCCGTGTCATGCATGCCCCATCCCCTTCCCCCGCTTTCCCCGCTTCCCCCACTCGAGGTGACCGAGGAACCGCCATGACACCCACAGACCCCGACGGCTCCGCGTCCGAGCACCGGATCAGCCGCAAGAACCTGCTCAAGGCGGCCGTCGCCGCCGGTGCCGCCCTCCCGCTGGCCACCGGCGCTGCGGCGCTCGCCCGGGCCTCCGCCGCCCCGGACCGGCCCCTTCCGCCTACGCCCATGTGCGACGACGGGGACGGCCCGACCCACGACCAGATCGAGGGCCCCTACTTCAAGCCGAACTCACCGCTGCGCACCGCCCTGGTGACGCCGGGCACCCCCGGCACCCGGCTGACCGTCAGCGGCCATGTCTTCGGCCGCAACTGCGTCCCGCTGGCCGGCGTCCTGCTCGACTTCTGGCAGGCCGACGACGCCGGCGCGTACGACATGAGCGGATACGCCTTGCGGGGCCACCAGTTCACGGACTCCACCGGCGCGTACTCGCTGAGCACGATCGTGCCGGGCCTCTACCCCGGCCGCACCCGGCACCTCCACGTCAAGGCGCAGGCGCCCGGCCGTCCGGTGCTCACCACCCAGCTGTACTTCCCCGGCGAGCCGCGCAACGGCACCGACGCTCTCTTCGACCCGGCCCTGCTGATGAACGTCCGCGGGGCCGGCAACGCCAAGGAGGGCACCTTCGACTTCGTCCTGAACGTCGACGGCACACCGGGCCCGAGCGATCCGGGCACCCCGCCCACCGACCCGCCGAACGGCGCCTGGGCCCCCGGCCGCTCCTACGCCGCGGGCGACCGCGTCGCGTACGCCGGCGCCGCCTACCGCTGCCTCCAGGCCCACACGTCCATGACCGGCTGGGAACCGCCGAACGTCCCCGCCCTCTGGCGGCGCGAGTGACGACCGGTCCCGACGGCACACAACGGGCCCCGATACGTGAGATACCTCACGCGCCGGGGCCCGTTGTCCGTCGGCCGAGCTGTGCGATGACCCACACCTGCCGGCACAACGAGAAACGGGCCCCCACCGTGACTTCCGTCACTGGCGGAGACCCGTTCCATCGGTATCTCATGGTGCGCGAGGGGGGAGTTGAACCCCCACGCCCTTGCGGGCACTGGAACCTGAATCCAGCGCGTCTGCCTATTCCGCCACCCGCGCATTGGGTGTGTCCTCCGGCTCCGTCCCCCTGGGGGCTGGCGCCTTCCGACATGCAGAACATTAGCACGCCCCGAAGGGTGGATTCACATCGCTTTCCCAGGGCAGACGTCCAGCCCCGGCCGCATCGCGTCCACCCGCCGCGCCAGGCCGCCGGCCCCCGGCCGCGCCGCCCGGACAGACCCTCTTTCCGTATCGGAGCGCGCCCGTTCACGTATCAACCTCGTACCGGTCACGCCCGTCTGCCCAGGAGCCGGACGAGGACCACAGTCGGGTGCGGGACACTGGTCTGCGACCCCCTCTACGATCCTGGGCAGAAGTACCGAGCGACACCCGGGCACGCAGAAGGCGTCGACACCCGTCGACAGGGCCGACAGGGGGAACCAGCCGATTCACCCGCGCGTGGATACGATCAGTAAGCAGTACCAGGCAAGCAATACGCAGCACGACGGCACGACCCGCAGCGATGGCAACGATGGAGGAGGTGCCCCATGGGAGTCCTGAAGAAGTTCGAGCAGCGTCTCGAAGGTCTGGTCAACGGCACCTTCGCCAAGGTCTTCAAGTCCGAGGTCCAGCCCGTGGAGATCGCGGGTGCGCTCCAGCGCGAGTGCGACAACAACGCGACGATCTGGAACCGCGACCGCACCGTCGTACCCAACGACTTCATCGTGGAGCTCAGCGCGCCGGACTACGAGCGTCTGAGCCCCTACTCCGGCCAGCTCGGCGACGAGCTCGCAGGCATGGTGCGCGACTACGCGAAGCAGCAGCGCTACACCTTCATGGGGCCGATCAAGGTCCACCTGGAGAAGGCGGAGGACCTGGACACCGGCCTGTACCGGGTGCGCAGCCGTACGCTCGCCTCCACCAGCAGCCAGCAGGCGCCCCAGGCCCCCTCGGCCGGCCCGGGCGGCCGCCCCGCCGCCCCGGGCGGGTACGGCTACCCGCCCGCGGCCGGCCCCTCGGCAGCGCCCCCCATGCCGTCCGCGCCGCCGCCCGGCGCCCGCCCCGGCGGCTACGGCTACCCGCCGCCCGCCGCCCAGCAGCCCGCGCCCGCCCCGGCGAGCGGCGGCCGCACCCGCTACTGGATCGAGATCAACGGCACCCGCCACCAGATCTCCCGCCCGACACTCGTGCTCGGCCGCAGCACCGAGGCCGACGTGCGGATCGACGACCCCGGCGTATCCCGCCGGCACTGCGAGATCCGGACCGGAACGCCCTCGACGATCCAGGATCTCGGGTCCACCAACGGCATCGTGGTGGACGGGCAGCACACCACCCGCGCTACGCTCCGCGACGGCTCGCGGATCGTCGTGGGCAGCACCACCATCATTTACCGGCAAGCCGAAGGGTGAAGCGGGGGCAATGTCAGAGCTGACCCTCACGGTCATGCGGCTGGGTTTCCTGGCCGTACTGTGGCTGTTCGTGATCGTGGCCGTGCAGGTCATCCGCAGCGACCTGTTCGGTACGCGCGTCACCCAGCGGGGGGCCCGCAGGGAGACGGCCCGGCCGCAGCAGGCCGCGCGCCAGGCGCCGCCGCAGCAGCGCGGTCAGCAGGGCGGTGGCCGCCAGCGCCGCAACGCCCCCACCAAACTCGTGGTGACCGAGGGCATCCTCACCGGCACCACCGTCGCGCTGCAGGGCCAGACCATCACCCTGGGCCGTGCGCACGACTCCACGATCGTGCTGGACGACGACTACGCCTCCAGCCGCCATGCCAGGATCTACCCGGACCGCGACGGCCAGTGGATCGTCGAGGACCTCGGATCCACCAACGGCACATACCTGGACCGGACCCGGCTGACGACCCCCACACCGATGCCGCTGGGCGCGCCGATCCGCATCGGCAAGACCGTCATCGAGCTGCGGAAGTAGTACGACTAATGAGCGAGCGGAGCGAGCACGCAGCGGCGGCCGGCACCCCGGGCCCCGGCGCGCTCCCGACCGGAGGGTGGGCACCGTGCGGATGTACCCGGAGCCGACGGGCGAGGTGCGCATGAGTCTGTCACTGCGCTTCGCCGCCGGATCGCACAAAGGCATGATCCGCGAGGGCAACGAGGATTCCGGGTACGCCGGTCCCCGCCTGCTCGCGATCGCCGACGGAATGGGCGGCCAGGCCGCCGGCGAGGTCGCCTCCTCCGAGGTGATCTCCACCATCGTCGCCCTCGACGACGACATCCCCGGCTCCGACATCCTCACCTCGCTCGGCACCGCCGTACGGCGCGCCAACGACCAGTTGCGCGCCATGGTCGAAGAGGACCCGCAGCTGGAGGGCATGGGCACCACGCTCACCGCCCTGCTGTGGACCGGCCAGCGACTCGGCCTGGTGCACGTCGGCGACTCGCGCGCCTACCTGCTGCGCGACGGCGTGCTGACCCAGATCACCCAGGACCACACCTGGGTGCAGCGCCTCGTCGACGAGGGACGCATCACCGAGGAAGAGGCCACCACCCACCCGCAGCGCGCCCTGCTCATGCGCGCCCTCGGCAGCGGCGAACACGTCGAGCCCGACCTGTCCATCCGCGAGGTGCGCGCCGGCGACCGCTACCTGATCTGCTCCGACGGCCTCAGCGGCGTCGTCTCCCACCAGACGATGGAGGAGACCCTCGCCGGCTACCAGGGCCCGCAGGAGACGGTGCAGGAGCTGATCCAGTTCGCGCTGCGCGGCGGCGGCCCCGACAACATCACCGTCATCGTCGCCGACGTCCTGGACCTGGACACCGGCGACACCCTCGCCGGACAGCTGTCCGACACCCCGGTCGTGGTCGGCGCGGTCGCCGAGAACCAGAACCACCTGCACGACAACGGCATCATGCAGACCCCCGCCGGACGCGCCTCGGGCCTCGGCCGCCAGGTGCCCGGACAGGGCGGCGGTGGCGGCGAGTTCGGCCCGCCCGGATCCGGCGACACCGACGGTTACGCCCCCGCGGCCGGCTTCGGCGACTACGGCGACGAGGACTTCGTCAAGCCCCGCAAGAACCGCAGGTGGCTCAAGCGCTCCTTCTACAGCGTTCTCGCGCTCGCCGTGCTCGGCGGCGGCCTGTACGGCGGCTACCGCTGGACGCAGACGCAGTACTTCGTCGGCGCCAACGAGGAGCACGTCGCGCTGTACCAGGGCATCAGCCAGGACCTGGCCTGGCTGAAGCTGTCGAAGCTCCACACGGACCACCCCGAGATCGAACTCAAGTACCTGCCGCCCTATCAGCAGCAGCAGGTCAAGGCGACGATCACCGAGGGCGGTCTGACCAACGCCCAGAAGAAGATCGACGAGCTGTCCGTGCAGGCCTCCGCGTGCAAGAAGGAGACCCAGCGCCGCACCGCCGAGGACAAGAACGGCGCCAAGACGCAAGAAGGCCAGGCGGGCGGTACCACCGGCACCACGGGAACCACCCGCGCCTCCTTCACGTCCAAGGCGACGCCGACGCCGAACCCGTCGACGACCACGTCCCCGTCCTCCCCGTCCACGTCCGCCACCGCGTCCACTCCCAGCCCCGGCCCCACTCTCTCGGAGGAAGAGCAGAAGGTCGTCTCGCTGTGCGGTAAGCAGTAGGCAAGCCGTGAGAGGCCCTGTCACACGATGAGCAGCACTACCAACCCGTCGACGCACCACACGTCCACGATCGGCGCGATCGGCGCGCCCAGCCGCCGCAACACCGAGCTGGCGCTGCTGGTCTTCGCCGTCGCCATCCCGGTGTTCGCCTACGCCAACGTGGGCCTGGCCATCAACAGCCAGGTGCCCGCGGGCCTGCTGAGCTACGGCCTGGGCCTCGGTCTGCTGGCCGGCGTCGCGCACCTCGTCGTCCGCAAGTTCGCCCCGTACGCGGACCCGCTGCTGCTGCCGCTGGCCACGCTGCTGAACGGGCTCGGACTGGTCGTCATCTGGCGGCTGGACCAGTCGAAACTGCTCCAGGCCATCCACCAGGCGGGAACGGCCGCGCCACGGCAGCTGCTGTACACGGCCCTGGGCATCGCCCTGTTCGTGGTGGTGCTGATCTTCCTCAAGGACCACCGCGCCCTTCAGCGCTACACCTACATCTCCATGGTCGGCGCGCTGATCCTGCTGCTGCTGCCGCTCGTGCCGGGCCTCGGCGCCAACATCTACGGCGCCAAGATCTGGATCTCGGTCGCCGGGTTCTCCATCCAGCCCGGTGAGTTCGCCAAGATCGTGCTCGCCATCTTCTTCGCCGGCTACCTCATGGTGAAGCGGGACGCGCTCGCCCTGGCCAGCCGCCGCTTCATGGGCCTGTACCTGCCCCGCGGCCGCGACCTCGGACCGATCCTGGTCGTCTGGGTGATCTCGATCCTCATCCTGGTCTTCGAGACCGACCTCGGCACCTCGCTGCTGTTCTTCGGCATGTTCGTCGTCATGCTGTACGTCGCCACCGAGCGGACCAGCTGGATCGTCTTCGGTCTGCTGATGTCCGCCGCCGGCGCCGTCGGCGTGGCCAGCTTCGAGCCGCACGTCCAGCAGCGCGTCCAGGCCTGGCTCGACCCGATGAAGGAGTACAAGCTCAGCCAGGCGGGCTCCGTCGGCCACTCCGAGCAGTCCATGGAAGCGCTGTGGGCGTTCGGCTCCGGCGGCACCCTCGGCTCCGGCCTCGGCCAGGGCCACTCCGACCTCATCAAGTTCGCCGCCAACTCCGACTTCATCCTCGCCACCTTCGGCGAGGAGCTGGGCCTGGCCGGCCTCATGGCCATCCTGCTGGTCTACGGCCTGATCGTGGAACGCGGCGTGCGCACCGCGCTGGCCGCCCGCGACCCGTTCGGCAAGCTGCTCGCCATCGGCCTGTCCGGCGCCTTCGCACTGCAGGTCTTCGTCGTGTCCGGCGGCGTGATGGGCCTCATCCCGCTCACCGGTATGACGATGCCGTTCCTGGCGTACGGCGGCTCCTCCGTCATCGCCAACTGGGCCCTGATCGGCATCCTGATCCGGATCAGCGACACCGCCCGCAGACCCGCGCCCGCGCCCGCCTCCAACCCCGACGCCGAGATGACCCAGGTGGTCCGCCCGTGAACAAGCCCCTGCGCCGAATCGCGATCTTCTGCGGCCTCCTCGTCCTCACACTGCTCGTCCGCGACAACTGGATCCAGTACGTCAAGGCCGACACCCTCAAGAACGACAAGCACAACCGCCGCGTCACCATCGCGCGTTACGCCACCCCGCGCGGCGACATCATCGTCGGCGGAAACCCGATCACCGGGTCGGTCGAGACCAAGAGCAACGGACTCAACGACCTCAAGTACAAGCGCACGTACAAGGACGGCCCGATGTGGGCGCCCGTCACCGGGTTCACCTCCCAGGCCTTCGGCGCCACCCAGTTGGAGAGCATCGAGGACGGCATCCTCACCGGAAACGACGACCGGCTCTTCTTCCGGAACACCCTGGACATGATCACGGGCAAGCCCAAGCAGGGCGGCAACGTGGTCACCACGCTCAACGAGGCCGCGCAGAAGGCGGCCTTCAACGGCCTGAAGAAGGTCGGCGGCAAGGGCGCCGCGGTGGCCCTGGACCCCTCCACGGGCAAGATCCTCGCCCTGGCGTCCTACCCGTCCTACGACCCGTCGTCGTTCGCCGGCAACTCCGACAAGGACGCCAAGGCCTGGAAGGACCTCCAGAAGACGTCCGACGCCAACGACCCGATGCTGAACCGGGCACTGCGCGAGACCTACCCGCCGGGCTCCACCTTCAAGGTGGTCACCGCGGCCGCCGCGCTGGAGAACGGCCTGTACAAGTCGGCGGACCAACCCACCGACTCGCCGCTGCCGTGGACCCTGCCGAACACCCGGACCGAGCTGAAGAACGAGGGCAACATCCCCTGCAGGAACGCCACCATGCGCGAGGCGCTGCGGGTGTCCTGCAACACCGTCTTCGGCAAGATGGGCTACGACCTCGGCAAGGACAAGATGCTCGCCGAGGCGAAGAAGTTCGGCTTCAACGCCGAGCAGTTCACGCCCGTGCGCGCCAACGCCTCCGTCTTCCCCGAGAAGATGGACCAGCCGCAGACCGCGCTCAGCTCCATCGGCCAGTTCGAGACCGCCGCGACCCCGCTGCAGATGGCCATGGTCGCCTCCGCCGTCGCCAACGACGGCAAGCTGATGAAGCCGTACATGGTCGACAAGCTCCAGTCGCCCAACGTGGACACCCTGGAGCAGACCCAGCCGCAGGAACTGAGCCGGCCGCTCAGCTCGCAGAACGCCCAGATCCTGCAGTCCATGATGGAGACCGTCGTCAAGGACGGCACGGGCAGGAACGCGCAGATCAACAACGTCACCGTGGGCGGCAAGACCGGTACCGCCCAGCACGGCGTCGACAACAGCGAGAAGCCGTACGCCTGGTTCCTCTCCTACGCCAAGCTCGCCGACGGCAGCTCGCCGGTCGCCGTGGCCGTGGTGGTCGAGGACAACAACGCCAACCGCGACGACATCTCCGGTGGCGGCCTCGCGGCGCCCATCGCGAAGAACGTCATGGAGGCGGTCATCAACTCCAGGCAGTGAGCCCTGTCATGCCCCCTTCACATCGGTGCACGTTGCGATACCGGTCCTGTATCGGGTGACGGGCTTGGCCAGGTCACACAGAGCGAGCCGGGTACGGTAGGCCCGGACAGCAGCCTCCGGCGGCACAAGCGGTGCCGGTCGGGACCGACGGAGAGGGCTGGTAGGTAGCTATGGAAGAGCCGCGTCGCCTCGGCGGCCGGTACGAGCTGGGCCATGTGCTCGGCCGTGGTGGCATGGCGGAGGTGTACCTCGCGCATGACACCCGGCTGGGACGCACCGTGGCGGTGAAGACGCTGCGCGCCGACCTGGCGCGCGACCCTTCCTTCCAGGCCCGGTTCCGCCGGGAGGCCCAGTCGGCCGCCTCGCTCAACCATCCCGCGATCGTCGCGGTCTACGACACGGGCGAGGACTACATCGACGGGGTCTCGATCCCGTACATCGTGATGGAGTACGTCGACGGCTCCACGCTCCGTGAACTGCTGCACAGCGGGCGCAAACTGCTGCCCGAGCGGTCCATGGAGATGACCATCGGCATCCTCCAGGGCCTGGAGTACGCCCACCGCAGCGGCATCGTCCACCGCGACATCAAGCCGGCCAACGTCATGCTGACCCGCAACGGCCAGGTCAAGGTCATGGACTTCGGCATCGCCCGCGCCATGGGCGACTCCGGCATGACCATGACCCAGACCTCGGCCGTCATCGGCACCGCCCAGTACCTGTCTCCCGAGCAGGCCAAAGGCGAGCAGGTCGACGCGCGCTCGGACCTGTACTCGACGGGTTGCCTGCTCTACGAGCTGCTGACGGTCCGCCCGCCCTTCGTGGGCGACTCCCCGGTCGCGGTGGCCTACCAGCACGTCCGCGAGGAGCCGCAGCCGCCGAGCGTCTTCGACCCCGAGATCACGCCCGAGATGGACGCGATCGTGATGCGGGCGCTGGTCAAGGACCCCGACTACCGCTACCAGTCCGCCGACGAGATGCGCGCCGACATCGAGGCCTGCCTCGACGGCCAGCCGGTCGCGGCCACGGCGGCCCTGGGCTCCGTCGGCTACGGCGGCTACCCCGACGACCAGCCGACCACCGCGCTGCGCCCCGACGCCGGCCCCGCGGGCGCGACGACGATGCTGCCGCCCATGAACCCGGACGACGGCGGCTTCGGCTACGACGACCGCCCCGACCGGCGCCGTCAGAAGAAGTCCAACACCTCGACGATCCTGCTGGCCGTCGCCGGCGTTCTGGTCCTCATCGGCGCGATCTTCATCGGCATGTACGCCTTCGGCGGGAAGGGCGCCAACAACGACATGGTGCGTGTGCCCAACTTCGTCGGCCACACGAGGGCCGAAGCCGTGGAGATGGCCCGGAACGGCAGCGTCGAAGTGGCCTTCACCCAGGACACCTGCGAGGACCAGCCCAAGGGCAAGGTCTGCTCACAGGACCCCAAGGACGGCGAGGTCAAGAAGGGCGACACGGTCGACCTGGTGCTGTCCACCGGGGCGCCGAAGGAGACGGTTCCCGACGTCCGCGGCGTGACCTTCGACAAGGCGAAGTCCCAGCTGGTGGAGAAGGGCTTCAAGGTCGATAAGCAGACCCAGGAGTCCGACCAGACCCCCGACGTGGTCATCAGCCAGGACCCCGCGGGCGACACGGAGAAGGAGAAGGGCTCCGTCATCACCCTCACGGTCGCCAAGCCGGCCGAGAAGGCGACTGTCCCCAATATCGTCGGCGCGACGTGCGACGAGGCCCAGCAGCAGCTTCAGGGCAGCAACCTCAAGGGCACCTGCAGGGAGGTGCCCACCAGCGACCCCAACCAGGACGGCAAGGTCGTCCAGACCGTTCCGGCCGTCAACCAGCAGGTCGACAAGGGCTCCAACGTCGACATCCAGGTCGGCAAGCTTCAGCAGCAGGAGAAGAAGCGGGTGCCGAGGGTCCAGGGCATGCGTCTTGGGGAGGCCAAGCAGGTTCTGGCGCAGAACGGCTTCACCAACATCCAGTTCGCCGAGGGAAGCAGCCAGGACGACAACGCGTTTGTCGTCAAGCAGGAACCGAACGAGGGCCAAGAGGTCGACGACCCCAACACGCCGATCACGCTGACGACCTTCGGCGGCGGCGGCAACAACGGCAACGGGAACGGCAACGGCGGCTTCTTCGGCGGCTGACCCCACCTCGACGCTCAGAGCCCCGGTTCCCCTCCCAGGAGGGGAACCGGGGCTCCGTCGTACCGGACGTCCTCCGGAGGTGGTCCGTCAACCGGTCAGTTCCTTCGGCGGTGTGCGCTTGGCGTCCACCTTTTCCGTGCGGACCAGTTCGCCCCAGACCACGTACCGGTAGCGGGAGGTGTACACCGGTGTGCAGGTCGTCAGGGTGATGTAGTGGCCGGCCTTCTTGACGCCCGACTCCTTGGGGACCGAGGACAGGACCTGGACGTTGTACTTCGACGTCTCGGGGAGGATGTCGTAGACCTTGTAGACGTACCACTTGTCCTTGGTCTCGAAGACGACCGGATCGCCCACCCGCACCTTGTCGATGTTGTGGAACTTCGCGCCGTGACCGTCCCGGTGGGCGGCGAGGGTGAAGTTGCCGGCCTTGCCGGACGTCGGCAGGGTCGCCTTGGCGGGGTCCACGTAGTAGCCGGCCACGCCGTCGTTCAGCACCTCCGCCGACGTGCCCTTCTTGATCAGGACCTCGCCGTTGTGCATGGACGGCACGTGCAGGAAGCCGATCCCGTCCTTGGTGTCGAGCGCTCCGGGACCGCCGGCCACGGACTGGGACCACTCGTCGCGGACCTTGCCGCCCTCCTGGTCGGCCTTGCGGTCCGCCAGGACGTTCGTCCACCACAGGGAGTAGACGACGAACAGGCCGAGGACCAGACCCACCGTGATGAGGAGTTCGCCGAAGACGCTGACGGCGAGGGCCAGCGGGCCGGTACCCCGGCGGCGTCGCGCCCGGCCGGGGCCCGACGCGTCACCGTGCCCTTCGCGGCCCTCGGTGTGCCCTGCCGTGTCGTCCGTGGTCGCTGCCACTGTTCATCCGCCCTTTAACTGACGAGCGCATCCGGCTTGCCCTTGCTGCGCGGCCGTTCCTCGACCATCTTGCCCCAGACGATCATCCGGTACTTGCTGGTGAACTCCGGTGTGCAGGTGGTCAGCGTGATGTAGCGGCCGGGCCCGGTGAAGCCCGATCCCTTCGGGACGGGATCGAGGACACTGATGTTGGCCGGCGAGGTCACCGGCAGTATCGACGCCATCTTGTAGACGAAGTACGTGTCCTGCGTCTCCACGACGATCGCGTCGCCCGGCGAGAGCTTGTTGATGTACCGGAACGGCTCACCGTGCGTGTTGCGGTGGCCCGCGAGCCCGAAGTTGCCCGTCTTCGCGTCCGGCATCGCGGTGTTGAGGTCGCCCTGGCCGTAGTGCCCGACCATGCCCTTGTCCAGCACCTTCGGCTTGCTGGTGCCCTCCGCGATGGGCACCACCACGTCCAGCTTCGGGATGTGCAGGAGGGCGAATCCCTGTCCCGGCTCGAACGTCCCGGGATTGCGCTTGCCGCTCGCCCAGTCGTCCTGCAACTGGTGCGCCTCGCTGCCCGCCTGCGCGTGCGCCCGGACGTTCGTCCACCACAACTGGTAGGTGACGAAGAGCAGCATCACCACACCGGTGGTGATGAACATCTCACCGATGACCCGGCTGGCGATCACGGCCGGGCTCGCCCTGCGTGCCCGCGCCTGCCGGCGCGCCTCCACACGGGACAGCGGAGCGGACGCCCGGTCGGCCGGGCTGTCCTCCTCCGACGGCGCGCCCGCCGCGGCCCCACGACGGCCGTGACGGCGCCTGGCGGCCTTTCTGCGGGCCGCGCGTCCACCCGGTGGGGGTGCGGGAGCCCGCGCGGCGGAAGACGCGCCAGGCGGCGGATCCGGGATCCGCAGCGCCATCGTCTCGTCGTCGACGGGAGGCAGATACGCCGTGGCTTCACCCGCGGGCCCGTACGGCACCCCCGCCGCGCTCTGCTGAGGCGCCGCGTGCTGCTGGGGCGCCGCGTGCTGCTGGGGCGCGTTCTGCTGGGGCGCCGCCCCCGGAGACCCGTAGGACGCCGCGTAGGGGTCCTGGTGCGCGCCCTGCGCCCCGCCGCCGTACCACTCCTCGAACGCGTCCGGCCCCCCGTACGACTGCTCCCCGTACGAGGTGTCGGTCTCGCGCTCGGGGCGCAGCGCGGTCACGCCGTGGCCCTGCCCACCACCGGGGCGAGCCCCGCCGACCTCGCCACGGCCTCCTTGTCGCCGCACTCCGCCAACCAGTTGGCCAGCATCCGGTGCCCGTGCTCGGTCAGTACCGACTCGGGATGGAACTGCACGCCCTCGACGGGAAGTTCACGGTGCCGCAGGCCCATGATGATGCCGTCGTGCGTGCGCGCCGTGACCACCAGCTCGTCGGGCACGGTCGCCGGCTCGGCGGCCAGGGAGTGGTAGCGGGTCGCCGTGAAGGGGGAGGGCAGTCCCGCGAAGACGCCCGTGCCCTCGTGCTCCACCAGCGAGGTCTTGCCGTGCAGCAGCTCGGGCGCGCGGTCCACCACACCGCCGTAGGCCACCTGCATCGACTGCATCCCCAGGCACACACCGAAGACGGGAACACCGGTCGCGGCGCAGTGCCGGACCATCTCCACGCAGATACCGGCCTGCTCGGGCGCACCCGGACCCGGCGAGAGCAGCACGCCGTCGAAACCGTCCTGCGCGTGCGCCGTCGACACCTCGTCGTTGCGCAGCACCTCGCACTCGGCCCCCAGCTGGTACAGGTACTGGACCAGGTTGAAGACGAAGCTGTCGTAGTTGTCGACGACGAGAATCCGCGCACTCACTGGTTGTCCACCGTCACATCGTTGAAGGGAAGCAGCGGTTCGGCCCACGGGAAGACGTACTGGAACAGGGCGTAGACCGCGGCCAGGACCAGCACCAGTGAGATCAGCGCCTTCACCCACGCGTTCCCCGGCAGATGCCGCCAGATCCAGCCGTACATGCCGTCCCTTCCGTCTCCCACGGCACCAGACTCACGCCGTACGCCACCAGACTAACGGCGCGGCGCCCGAGGTCTCCCGGCCTCCGCTAGCTGTGCGAAAACCGCGTGCGACCGGACGTACGTGGCACAGCGTCGATCACCTCAACGATCGCGGACACGGTTTTGTACGGCCCTTTGTCGATCCGATACGCGAACCAGGCCGTTCCGTTCACCAGTACGACAGCGGCGGTCGCCCGCACCGGCGGCGCGAGGCCCGGCACCCGCGTCTACTGCACGGGCTTCGCGTGCTGCAGGTCCACCGTGCCGGAGTAGCCGGGCAGCGTCGCCGTTCCGTCGTCGGTGACCTTCCAGCCGAGGCCGTAGACGTTGACGTACACCATGTAGTTCTGGATCGCCGGGGAGTCCGCGAGGGCCTTCTGGAGCTTCGCCGGATCGCCGACCGCCGTGATCTTGTACGGCGGCGAGTAGACGCGGCCCTGGAGGATCAGCGTGTTGCCCACGCAGCGCACGGCGCTGGTGGAGATCAGCCGCTGGTCCATCACCTTGATGCCCTGGGCGCCACCCTTCCACAGCGCGTTGACCACGGCCTGGAGGTCCTGCTGGTGGATCACCAGGTAGTCCGGCTGCGGCTCGGGGTAGCCGGGGAGCTTCGCGGTGGCGTCGGGCGGGGCGTCGTTGAGCGTGACCGTGATCGCCTTGCCCGTGATCTTCCGGGTGCCCGCGCTCTGCTCGAGCCCGGTCAGCCTGCCGTCCTGCGGCTTGCCGCCGTCGTCGCGCGCGGCGAGGGACTCGATGTCGTCGCGCAGGGCGGCGTTGGACTCGTCCAGCTCCTTGTTCTTCCGGCTGCGCTCCTGGACGAGGTCGGACAGCTTCAGAAGGGACGTGTCCGTGCGGATGTTGGTGCCCTTGGCCGTGTTGAAACTGGTGAAGAAGATCAACCCGGCGAGGGCGAAGACGGCCACGGTCATGATCCGCACGGGCCTCGGGCGGCGCGTACGGTCCGGGCCGGCACCCGTCCCCGGGAAGTCGGCAGAATTGCTCAACGTACCCTTATCTCCTTCGGCGCCGCGGAAGCACTACGCTAACGGACGTCCGGGGGAGTGCTCAGTGTGCCCTTGTACGCTGCCCCGGAGCCAGCCCAGTTCCCTGCGCGGCCACCAGCGCATCGACAGGAGAGACCCTCGTGCCGAAGTCACGTATCCGCAAGAAGGCCGACTACACGCCGCCGCCCGCCAAGCAGGCCGCGAGTATCAAGCTGGAGGGCCGCGGCTGGGTGGCGCCCGTCATGCTGGCGCTCTTCCTCATCGGCCTGGCCTGGATTGTCGTCTTCTATGTGACCGACGGATCCCTGCCCATCAACGCCCTGGGCAACGCGAACATCGTTGTGGGCTTCGGCTTCATCGCGGCCGGATTCGCCGTCTCCACGCAGTGGAAGTGACGTCGGCGTCCCGGTGAACACAGCTCTGCCCACGGGTATCCGCTGAGTTATCCACAGGCCGGAAGAATTTCCACATGCGGCCTGGGGAAAACGCCGATGATCTGTGGATAACCAGTGCGCCGTTGACACCGGTACGACTGTCACACCGCTCGTCCAGAGTGCGTACGCCCCCTGCCTGACCTGCGACAACACAGGTCGGCGACAGGGGGCACACGCGTTCCCGCACGCTATGCACAAGATCGGACACCAGCTGTGGACAACGGGCGCTCTCAGATGAGCTGAACCGTTCTGATCAGCGTCAACACGACGACGACCACCAGCACCAGCGCACAGGTGCCGTACTGCACCAGGTCCCGCCGTTCACGCGGGGCGTGCACCATCGCGTACCCCACCACCACACCGGCGACCAGACCCCCGATGTGCGCCTGCCAGGCGATACCGCTCCAGCTGAAGGTGAAGATCAGGTTGATCACCAGCAGGACGATGATCGGCCGCATGTCGTAGTTGAGCCGGCGCATCAGCACCGCGGTGGCGCCGAACAGTCCGAAGATGGCGCCCGAGGCGCCGAGCGTGGCCTGGCTGGGCGAGGCGAGCAGGTACGTCAGCGCTCCGCCCGCGAGCCCGGAGACGAAGTAGAGCGACAGATAGCGCAGCCGGCCCAGGGCCGCCTCCAGGGGGCCGCCCAGCCACCACAGGCTGAGCATGTTGAAGCCGATGTGCCAGATCTCCTGGTGCGTGAACATCGAGGTCACCAGGCGGTACCACTCGCCGTCCGCGACACCCGAGGTGGGGGTGAAGGGAGCCGGCGGCCAGGCGCCGATCAGGACCAGGTCCCCGAGGAGCGAGGAGTCGGCGCTGACCGCGATGAACACCGCGATGTTGATCCCGATGAGGATCTTGGTGAGCAGGCGGGGGTCGGCGGTCATGGTGCCGCCGGCCAGCGTGCGGGGCCGCGACGCGGCGGGCGGGTGGCCGGTGCCGGAACCGCCGCGGACGCAGTCCGGGCACTGGAAGCCCACGGAGGCGTCGACCATGCACTCGGGGCAGATCGCCCGGTCGCAGCGGGCGCAGCGGATACCGGTCTCGCGGCCCGGATGGCGATAGCAGGTGGGCAGGCGGTGGGCGTCCGGCGGGCCCTGGTCCGCCGGGTCCTGGCCCGCCGGGCCCTGCGGGCTGCCTGGTGCCTGGTCCATGGGGTTCCCCTCGATTCGTCCTGCGCGGAGCACGGCTGCGGCTGCTCGTGGGCAATGCACCGCCCCGCCCATCCTTACGGACAAGCGGGGCGTTTGGTTCCCTAGGGGAGCTGTCGGGACGGGCCCTTCACTCAGCCTTCGCGGGTCTCGACGACGACCGACTCGATGACGACGTCGTTGAGCGGACGGTCGGTGCGCGGGTTGGTCTGCGCGGTCGCGATGGAGTCCACGACCTTCTGGCTGGCCGTGTCGGTGACCTCGCCGAAGATGGTGTGCTTGCGGTTCAGCCAGGCCGTCGGGCCGACGGTGATGAAGAACTGCGAGCCGTTGGTGCCCGGGCCCGCGTTGGCCATCGCCAGCAGGTAGGGCTTGTCGAAGGAGAGGTCCGGGTGGAACTCGTCCTTGAACTGGTAACCGGGACCGCCGGTGCCGTTGCCCAGCGGGTCGCCGCCCTGGATCATGAAACCGCTGATCACCCGGTGGAAGACCGTGCCGTCGTAGAGCTTCGCCGTGGACTTCTCGCCGGTGGCGGGGTGGGTCCACTCGCGCTCGCCCTTGGCGAGTTCGACAAAGTTCCGAACCGTCTCGGGGGCGTGGTTCGGCAGGAGCCGGACCTCGATGTCGCCGTGGTTGGTCTTCAGGGTGGCGTAGAGCTGCTCAGCCACGATCTGCCTTCCGTTGTCTTCCTGTGACTCCCCGATCCTCGCACGGCCCGCGCCGTGCGTCGCCCAGCGGTCGCTTCCTGGAGGAGATCCGCCGGATTCGGTTGCGGAAAACCGGGTGAGTCCTCCCGGACGGGAGCGCGGCGCGACGATCCGTGGCATTGTCGACGACAAGCTCCTGTTGCTCCGTATTCATCCCTATCGCACGTGATCGTCTCCCGGCGGACTCCCGATCGGCAGGGCCACCGCGGTGACTGCGGTCGTCACCCGTGACCCGGATGCCCGTTCGCACATGCCGCCGGGCCCGTTGGCAGGCATGATCCGTAAAAGGGTGGAAAGTCGAATTACCGTACGCCACCGAGGAGGAGGAACCCGTGACCCGCATCGACAGCGTGCGCGCCGCGACCGGCTCGGCGAAGGACAGCGTGCTGCACGCCGCGGAAGTGGTGGCGCCCTACGCCGACACGGCCAGGGAAAGGGCCGCGCAATACGCACACGAGGCACGCGTACGGCTCGCGCCGAAGGTGACGCTGGCCGCCGACCAGGCCCGCGTCCAGTACGGCGCCCATGTCGCACCCCGGCTGGAGCAGGCCCGTACGCAGGCCATGGCCCATGTGCCGCCCAAGGTCGACCAGGCCGCCCAGGAGGCCGCCGAGCGGACGCGCCGGGCCGCGCGGCAGGCCGCCGAGTACTCCCGGCCGCGGATCGAGCAGGCGATGGCCGCGGCGGGGCCGGTCGCGGACGAGGCCGCCGCGCGCGGTGCCGCCGCGCTGGTGGCGCTGCGCGGTCAGGTCCCGGCCCGGAAGATCCAGAAGCTGGCCCGCACACACGAGCGGCGGGCGCGGGCCGGGCGCGTCGTGAAGCTGCTCGCGCTGGCGGGCGCGCTCGCCGGCGGTGCCTTCGCCGCCTGGAAGTGGTGGGACAAGCAGGCCAACCCCGACTGGCTGGTGGAACCGCCGGCCGCGACCGAGGTGCCCGATTCTGGTCGGCTGACGTCCGTGGACGGCACCGGCCAGTCCGTGCTTGACCCCGAGGTCCAGGCGAAGGAGGCCGAGGAGGCGGCGGACCGCGACGAACAGGGCTGACCGCCAGCGACGAAAGAGCTCGCCTGACCGGTGTTTCCACAGGTCAGGCGAGCTTTTGTCGCGTGCACGTGGCTGCCGGTCCGCGAGCGGGCAGGTTGAGGTTGCCTGGGGCACCGACAGGAAAAAAAGGGGGGACCCATGCTCGGCGGAATCACGGGAACCATCGCCATCGGCGTCATGGTGGCGTCAGCAGTCGTCGGCGACCACGCCTCGAAAAAGCGCGAGAAGGCTTTCTGGGAGTGCTATGGATCCTTCGAGGGGTTCCGGAGCCAGGTCGACGAGGAGAAGATCCGGCGGGTGCGCAGGGAACAGGGCGACGTCGCCGTCATCAAGGTGGTACGGCAGACCCACCCGTACGTCTCGCTCCTCCTCGCGAAGCGCTACGTGGAGGAACTTCCGGCGTAGCCGAAGGATCCCTGCCCGAAGGCGTCGGGGCGTGCTCCGAAGCCGGACGGACAGGCGCGCATACGCCAACGCCCTGCCCGGGCGCACCGCGTGCGCACGAAAAACGCCCCCTGACACCGCGTTTTCGCAGGTCAGAGGGCGTTTCACCAGTGGAGCCTAGGGGAGTCGAACCCCTGACATCTGCCATGCAAAGACAGCGCTCTACCAACTGAGCTAAGGCCCCGGACGAGAGCATCCGGCCGGAAGATCCGCTCACCGGTCGGTGCCGCAGACCAGAGTACCGGGTCACCCCCCGGATCTCGCAAAAAGATGGGGGCTCCCCGCGGCCGACCACTCTCCGTAAGATGCTCCGCGTGGTTCGCTACAGCGAACCGCGGTACTTGGGGAAGCGATGGGGAGACGCAATGGACGCCGCACAGCAGGAAGCCACCGCAAGAGCGCGGGAACTGCAGCGGAACTGGTACGGGGAGCCGTTGGGGGCGCTCTTCCGCAAGCTCATAGATGACCTGGGGCTCAACCAGGCCCGGCTGGCGGGGGTACTGGGACTGTCCGCCCCGATGCTGTCGCAGCTGATGAGCGGCCAGCGCGCGAAGATCGGCAACCCTGCGGTGGTCCAGCGGGTGCAACTGCTCCAGGAGCTGGCGGCCCAGGTGGCGGACGGCAGCGTCAGCGCGGCCGAGGCGACCGAGCGCATGGACGAGATCAAGCGGTCGCAGGGCGGCTCGGTGCTCAGCAACACCACGCACACGACGAGCACTTCGGGGGCGCCGACGGTCAAGCGGGTGGTCCGCGAGATCCAGTCGCTGCTCCGCTCGGTCGCCGCGGCCGGTGACATCATCGAGGCCGCGAACACCCTCGCCCCGACCCACCCCGAACTCGCGGAATTCCTCCGGGTGTACGGCGCCGGCCGCACCTCTGACGCGGTAGCGCACTACCAGTCCCACCAGAACTGACGCCGCGGGGGTCGTATCGCGCGTCGGGGGGATGCGAGGGGGACAACCGCAGGGGGAGGAGCGACGCACAGCCATGGGTGAGGTCTTCGCCGGCCGGTACGAGCTGGCCGACCCGGTCGGACGCGGGGGAGTCGGCGCGGTCTGGCGGGCCTGGGACCACCGCCGTCGCCGGTATGTGGCCGCCAAGGTCCTTCAGCAGCGCGACGCACACTCCCTGCTGCGCTTCGTGCGGGAGCAGGCGCTGCGGATCGATCACCCCCATGTGCTCGCACCGGCCAGCTGGGCCGCTGACGACGACAAGGTCCTGTTCACCATGGACCTGGTGGCCGGCGGCTCGCTCGTCCACCTGGTCGGGGACTACGGTCCGCTGCCCCCGGTGTTCGTCTGCACCCTGCTCGACCAGTTGCTGTCCGGGCTCGCCGCCGTGCACGCGGAGGGTGTCGTGCACCGCGACATCAAGCCCGCGAACATCCTGCTGGAGGCCACCGGGACCGGCCGGCCCAGGCTGCGGCTGTCGGACTTCGGCATCGCGATGCGGTTGGGCGAACCGCGGCTGACGGAGACCAACCTGGTGGTGGGGACGCCGGGTTACCTCGCTCCCGAGCAGATGATGGGCGCCGAACCGGACTTCCCCGCCGACCTGTTCGCCACCGGTCTGGTCGCCCTCTATCTGCTCCAGGGCGCCAAGCCGGACGCCAGAGCGCTCGTGGAGTACTTCGCGGAGCACGGAACTCCCGGTGCGCCCAAGGGTGTTCCCGATCCCCTGTGGCAGGTCGTGGCCACCCTGCTGCAACCCGATCCGCAGGCCAGGTTCCGTACCGCGACGGGTGCGCGCAAGGCCCTCGTCACATGCGCCGAGCTGCTGCCGGAGCCGGGCCCCGACGACGAGCTGATCGAGATCTTCGACCAACTCGGCCCGCTGCCACCGGGGTTCGGACCCGAGGGACCGCTCACCCGGAGCCCTGGGGTGACGGTCGGGCGTACGACGGCCTCCGCCTCCGCCGGTTCGGCCACCGGGTCTGTGGTTCCCGGTACCGGTGCCGCCACTTCCGGTACCGGCTCCGCGACTTCCGGCGCTGGTACCGCTTCCGGTGCCGGGGGTGTGCCGGACCCGCGGCTCGATCCACGGGAGGGGACCGGGGCGACGCCTGGGACGGGCGGCAGCGGCTTGTCGCCCGGACCAGCCCAGCCCTCCACCATGTCGGACACAGGCAGCTTCCACCTGCCGCCGCCGGAGACCACCGCCCCGGAGTGGGAAGTCCCACGGCACCGGGCCGCGCCCCCGCAGGCCGTTCCACCCCCCGCCGCGCCCCCGCAGACCGTCCTCCCCCCGGCACCGGCCGCCCCGCCCTCCGGCGGCGTGCCACTCGAACCCGCGGCCCAGCCCGCGACCCAACCCCCAGTCCAGCCCCCGGTCCAGCCCGCGGCCGCCCAGCCCGTGGTCCACGTCTCCCCTCACGACCCCACTCATGTGCTGTCCTCCCCCGATCCGCGGCAGCCTGCTGATGTCTCTACTGCTTCGTACACCGCCCAGTCCCTGCGGGTTCCCGTTCCGGCGCGAGGAATCTCACGCCACCGCGCCAGGCGCCCGCGCCGCCCCGGCCCACCCGCGACGGCGGCGATCCCGCTGCTGCTCCTCGCCCTGGCCTGCTACGCCGTCGGTTTCTGGGCACTGAGCCGCCTGTGAGGCCCGCAGGGGCCGCTCCCGGCCGGGGTCCCCGTCCTCCTGCCCCTCCCGCCGCCTACTGGGCCTCGGCCCTGCGCCGGGCGAGCACGGTCCACACCCCGTGGACGGCCAGCAGGACCGTTCCCGCGCCGATCCCACCGACGGCGAGCGCCTGGAGTGCCGCGGAGCCGTCCGCCGCCCCGGCCGGGGTCGCCGCGGCCCGGTCGTGGGCGGTGACCTCGAAGAGCCGGCCGGGCTCGGACCGGCCGGCGTAGTCCGGTCCCGGCTGTGCCGTGCCGTCCACCCGCACACGCAGGATCAGTCCGTAGGGCCCCTCGCCGAAGGAGTCGGCGGTCTGCGCGGCGAGGTGCACGACCAGGTAGTGGAGGCCGGCGAACCGCATCCCCTTGACCTGGTCGGCGAAGCCGTGGCGGTTGGCGTGGGCGACGGGCGGCAGGGGAGCGAGGGTGGCGGACGTCTGCCGGCCGGTGTAACCGGCGTACGCCTCCTCGACGTATCCGCGTACCGGGTTGTAGAGCGACAGGGTGAGCGCGCCGCTCACATAGCCGCTGCCGCCGCTGGAACTGCCCAGCTCGACGGTGGCGCTCGGCTGCTGTCCCCAGTCGACCGGGACCTGGTAGAAGACCGTCTGGCCAGGCCGGATCCGGGTCCGCCACACGCCTTGCCCGACCGTGCTCGCCGCGGCGAACCCGGCACCGCCGGCCCGTTCTGCCGCCTGGCCGGTGACCGGTTCGGGCGAGGCGGAGTTCCAGGACTCGGGCGCGCTGGTGGCCCCGGTGCGTTTCAGCGGCGGTTCCGAGACGGCGGCGAGTTCCAGGGGCCAGGCGTCGGACGAGGATCCCTCGGCGCCGACGCGTTCGACGAGCACGTAGTACGCCCCGGCGCCCTGGCACAGGCTGCGGCCGGAGGAGACCTCGCGCGCGCCCCACGCTGCGATGGGGTGCGGACTGCGGCTCGGGCCGAAGTGAGCGGCCTGCGAGGAGCAGGAGGTGCCTCGGGCGTCCTGCACCGAGATCCTGAGGCCGTCGGTGGCGGCGACCGTGGTGCCGGGTCCGGGCACCGCCGTGACGGAGACGTAGGCGGTGGAGGTGGCGTCGAGGTCGAGGCGGTAGTAGAGCTTGCCGCTGCCCGGCAGGGAACTCCTATAGGTGTGGCCGGGCTCGAGGCGTGCGGCGTCCGTGGTGCTCGTGGCCCCGGTGACGGACCGGGCGCCGTCGGTGAAGGCGTACGGTTCCGGTTCGCCGGCCGCGAACGCGCTCGGGCCGGGGACGGCCGCCGCGAGGCACAGCGCCGCCGCGGCCGCGCCCAGGCGCACAGCGAGCTTGTGCGAGAGGTACCGGCCGCGCCGGTCACGCCGGGGGCTCCCTGCCCTCGCCTGCCGTTCCGCCCCATGCCCCACCATGCCGCGCCACCCCTCGCGTTCCGTCGCTCCGGACCGTCGCCCATCCTGCCCCGAGGGCCGCTACGCCATCCGCGCATTCCCCAGGCGCGTGCGCAACACCGGCCTCAGAAGCGACGCCTACCCCACCCTCCGCGACCGCGCAACACGAGACCCGGCCGCGGCCGGAGGACCACAACACAAAACCCCGACCGCTACGGCGGTCGGGGCCTGCTCAGTTCGGGATGTCAGTGCTCACGAACCCGTGGGCACGGAGTCAGTCGCCTCCGTCCACAGATCCTGCTCGGCGCGATCCGCCTGGATCTGGCGGTACACGAGGAGCCCGCCGATGGCGGCCAGTGCGACCAGGAGAAGCTTCTTCACCGCGCGACCTCGTCTTTCCTTGACGTAGGGGACCTCTGGCGCCCGACTATACACACCGGCCGATACCGATCGGTGACCTGCGTCGGCCGTCAACTGCCGTGCGCGTGAGCACATTAGATGCTGACGAATCCGCTCCGATCGGAGCGTGATCACGTCCGCACGGACGGTGACTTTGACCACCCTCCTCCCGTCTTCGCACCTTTTCACCGCTCATGCGCCCATCCGAGTGGTGTTCATCCGAAGATCGCTGCGCCACGGGCGTCGGTCCGCCACTTCGCGACCCTCATACACATGATGAGCAATGTACGCAAATCGCCCAACCCGAAAGTGAGGGGCCATGGACCAGCACAAGGTCATGAAGCTGTGGACCGCCATCGTCACCGCCTTCCTCGCGCTCTGCACGGCGCTCGGACTCATCACCACGACCGCCTCCACGGCCGCGGCCGCACCGCAGCCCGAGACGGCGCCCAAGAGCACCGCACCGGTGCCGGCACAGACGACGTCGTCCTTGTCCAGTCCCCACACCCCGTCCCTGCCTCCCACGATGAAACAGCGCATCCGCGCCGAGGCCCACGGAAGGACCCCCGGCTGCCGCCACCGCCCGCCGACCGACGCCTTCTCCCTCGCCGCCGAACCCCGAGGCCTCCCGGACGAACCACCGGCCCGCCCGACCATCCCCCTCCAGCGCTGACAGTGCCGCACCGGCCCGGCCGGTGCCACCATCAGCACCCTTGACGTAACGGCGATTCGCGTACAGCACCAGCCGTAGAACGCGAAGCTCCCCGGGCACCACGACCGGGGAGCTTCGCCTGCGTGGAAACCGGAGCCGACTGTCGTCACCTGCCAACGCGGTTCACCACCACGGACGACCCGGAGACGGCCTGGCGCATCGCGCCTGCCATCAGCGCACGGCCGACGCCCTTGCCCCGCGCCTGCTCCGAGATGAGGAGCCAGTCGACGTGATGGGTCGGCTCCTTCACTCCGAACAACAGCCCGCCGAGAAGATCCGGGCCCGAGGAGCCCTCGGAGGCGGCGACGAGCGCCGTGGACCGACAGATTGTGCTCGTGCACCGAAGCCGGGATCCTCGACGATGTAAGCCCCTGAACGCCAAAGACCCCCAACCATTGGCTGGGGGTCTTTCACTGTGGGGCTAACAGGATTTGAACCTGTGGCCTCATCCTTATCAGGGATGCGCTCTAACCAACTGAGCTATAGCCCCGCCGCGCTCTGCGGTGTGTGTCCCGCGCGCTGACTCCTGAAGATTAGCGCACGAGGGGGGCAGTCCCAAAATCGGTTGTCGGAGGACCGTCAGCGGACGTTTCGCGACACCGGCGCAGGCGCGGTCGGTCGGTCTACTCGTCCTCGGCCAGCGTGAGCTCGACGCCGCCGACGAAGCCCGCGGAGAGGTTGTAAATGAACGCTCCGAGGGTCGCGAGGGCCGTCGCCAGCACCACGTCGATCACGGCGATGATCGACGTGAACATCAGCACGTGAGGAAGGGACAGGAAGGACTGGAGGTCGAAGCCGTTCGACTCGTTGGAGCCGGTGGCCTCCGAGATCGTCCCGCCGACCGTGGAGAACACACCCATCGCGTTCATGACCATCCACAGCACGGCGGCCGCCACGATCGTGCAGATGCCCAGGGCGATGGAGAGCAGGAAGCTGACCTTCATCACCGACCACGGGTCGGCCTTGGCCACACGCAGCCGGGCCTTGCGGGTGCGCGGTGCGGTACGCGCGCCCGTGCGCGGCCGGCGCACCGCCTGGGAGGCGGGCTCGGCCGACGGGTAGGCCTGCGGCGGGTGGTACGGCCCGGAGGGCTGCTGTGCCTGCCGCTCCCCCGGCAGCGGTGAGCCCGCCGCCTGCTGACCGGCCGCGGCGTTCGCCTGCTGGGCCTGCGGGCCTCGGGTGTTCGTCACCGTTTCCCCCTGGGATCCGTGAGTGTGGGGCGTGTGTGCATCGGTCGCGGGCGACTTGATCGCTTGCAGATTGGTCGTACGCGTGTCCGTCGCAGGCGCGGCGGAGCCACGGCCGCCGCCGTCCGCTCCCGTACCAGTGGAGGTACCGGCCGATCCGGCGCCCGTGGCTCCGCTCACGATGACTCTCTCCTCGTGCTACTCGGCCGAGGGCACCTCGCCCTCGTCCGTGCCGCTGGTCGCGGCCCCCTCGGCGGTCTCGTCCACGGCCACGTCGCCGTCGACTTCCTCCGCCTCGCGCCCCGCCTCGGCGTTACGTGCGATACCGACGACGGCATCGCGCTTCCCCAGGTTGATCAGTTGGACGCCCATGGTGTCACGGCCCGTCTCCCTGACCTCGTTGACTCGCGTACGAATCACGCCGCCCGAGAGCGTGATGGCGAGGATCTCGTCGGTCTCCTCGACAATCAGCGCCCCCACGAGCGAGCCGCGGTCCTCCACGATCTTGGCGGCCTTGATGCCGAGGCCGCCGCGACCCTGAACGCGGTACTCGTCGACTCGGGTCCGCTTGGCGTACCCGCCATCGGTGGCAGTGAACACGAACGTACCGGGTCGAACAACATTCATCGAGAGCAGTTCGTCGCCCCCGCGGAAACTCATGCCCTTGACACCCGAGGTGGCACGGCCCATCGGACGCAGAGTGTCGTCGGAGGCGGTGAACCTGATCGATTGCGCCTTCTTGCTGATCAGAAGCAGATCGTCATCGGCGGAGACCAGCTCGGCCCCGATCAGTTCGTCATCGGAACCGTCCTCCTGCTCGCGCAGGTTGATCGCGATGACGCCGCCGGAGCGAGGTGAATCGTAATCCTTCAGAGGCGTCTTCTTGACCAGGCCCGCCTTGGTGCCGAGCACCAGGTACGGCGTCGCCTCGTAATCGCGGATCGCGAGGATCTGGGCGATCGCCTCGTCCGGCTGGAAGGCCAGCAGGTTCGCCACGTGCTGGCCGCGCGCGTCCCGGCCGGCGTCCGGCAGCTCGTAGGCCTTCGCCCGGTACACCCGGCCCTTGTTGGTGAAGAACAGCAGCCAGTGGTGCGTGGTGGAGACGAAGAAGTGGTCGACGATGTCGTCTTCCTTCAGCTTCGTGCCGCGCACGCCCTTGCCGCCGCGCTTCTGGGCGCGGTAGTCGTCGGTCTTGGTCCGCTTGATGTAGCCGCCGCGGCTGACCGTGACGACGATGTCCTCTTCGGCGATCAGATCCTCGATGGACATGTCGCCCTCGTAGGGGATCAGCATCGTCTTGCGGTCGTCGCCGAACTTCTCGACGATCGCGGCCAGCTCGGCGCTGACGATCCCGCGCTGGCGGACTGGCGAGGCGAGGATCTCGTTGTACTCGTTGATCTTCGCCTGGAGCTCGTCGTGCTCCTGGACGATCTTCTGGCGCTCCAGGGCGGCCAGACGGCGCAGCTGCATCTCCAGGATGGCGTTGGCCTGGATCTCGTCGATCTCCAGCAGGCCCATCAGGCCCTCACGCGCGACCTCGACGGTCGCGCTGCGCCGGATCAGCGCGATGACCTCGTCGATGGCGTCCAGGGCCTTGAGCAGGCCGCGCAGGATGTGGGCGCGCTCCTCGGCCTTGCGCAGCCGGAAGCGGGTCCGGCGGACGATGACCTCGATCTGGTGCGTCACCCAGTGGCGGATGAACGCGTCCAGCGACAGGGTGCGCGGCACGCCGTCGACCAGCGCCAGCATGTTGGCGCCGAAGTTGGTCTGCAGGTCGGTGTGCTTGTAGAGGTTGTTCAGGACGACCTTGGCGACCGCGTCCCGCTTGAGGACGATCACCAGGCGCTGGCCGGTGCGCGAGCTGGTCTCGTCGCGGACGTCCGCGATGCCGCCGATCTTGCCGTCCTTCACCAGGTCGGCGATCTTCTGCGCGAGGTTGTCCGGGTTGACCTGGTACGGCAGCTCCGTGACCACCAGGCACTGGCGGTTCTGGATCTCCTCGACCTCGACCACGGCGCGCATGGTGATCGAGCCGCGACCGGTGCGGTACGCCTCCTCGATGCCCTTGCGGCCGACGACGAGCGCTCCGGTGGGGAAGTCCGGGCCCTTGATCCGCTCGATCAGCGCGTCGAGGAGCTCCTCGTGGGAGGCCTCCGGGTTCTCCAGGTACCACTGGGCACCGGAGGCGACCTCGCGCAGGTTGTGCGGCGGGATGTTGGTCGCCATGCCGACCGCGATGCCGGCCGAGCCGTTGATCAGCAGGTTCGGGAAGCGGGACGGCAGGACGGTCGGCTCCTGGGAGCGGCCGTCGTAGTTGTCCGTGAAGTCGACGGTCCCCTCGTCGATGTCGCGGACCATCTCCATCGACAGCGGCGCCATCTTGCACTCGGTGTAGCGCATGGCCGCCGCCGGGTCGTTGCCCGGTGAGCCGAAGTTGCCGTTGGAGTCCACCAGCGGCATCCGCATCGCCCACGGCTGCGCCAGGCGGACCAGCGCGTCGTAGATCGAGGAGTCGCCGTGCGGGTGGTAGTTGCCCATGACGTCGCCGACGACGCGGGCGCACTTGTAGAAGCCGCGCTCGGGGCGGTAGCCGCCGTCGTACATGGCGTACAGGACGCGGCGGTGGACGGGCTTGAGACCGTCCCGGACGTCGGGCAGCGCACGCGAGACGATGACGGACATCGCGTAGTCGAGGTAGGAGCGCTGCATCTCCGTCTCGAGCCCGACGGGCTCGACACGCATGGCGAGGTCGCCGCCCTCTTCGGGGGTGACGGGAGTGTTCTCGTCGGCCATTGCTGGTGAGGATCCTTCCTGGTGCGGTCAGCTGAGACCGACTCAGATGTCGAGGAAGCGGACGTCCTTGGCGTTGCGCTGGATGAACTGGCGGCGGGCCTCGACGTCCTCGCCCATCAGGACCGAGAACAGGTCGTCGGCCTGGGCCGCGTCGTCGAGGGTGACCTGGCCGAGCACGCGGTGCTCCTGGTCCATGGTGGTCACGCGCAGCTCCTCGGCGTTCATCTCGCCGAGACCCTTGAAGCGCTGGATCGAGTCCTCCCGCACCCGCTTGCCGCGCTGGCGGCCCAGCTCCAGGAGCGCGTCGCGCTCGCGGTCGGAGTACGCGTACTCGACGTCCTCCCGGCCCCACTTGATCTTGTACAGCGGGGGGCGGGACAGGAACACGTGCCCGGCCTCGACCAGGGGCCGCATGAAGCGGAACAGGAAGGTCAGCAGCAGGGTGTTGATGTGCTGGCCGTCGACATCGGCGTCCGCCATCAGGATGATCTTGTGATAGCGGAGCTTCTCGATGTCGAAGTCCTCGTGCACACCCGTGCCGAACGCGGAGATCAGCGCCTGGATCTCCTGGTTCTGGAGGATCTTGTCGATCCGCGCCTTCTCGACGTTGAGGATCTTGCCGCGGATCGGCAGGATCGCCTGGTACTCCGGGTTGCGGCCGGACTTGGCCGAGCCGCCGGCGGAGTCACCCTCGACGATGAAGATCTCGCACTTGGTGGGGTCGTTCGACTGGCAGTCGGAGAGCTTGCCCGGCAGGGAGGCGGACTCCAGCAGGCCCTTGCGGCGGGTGAGGTCGCGGGCCTTGCGGGCCGCCACGCGCGCGGTGGCCGCCTGGATGCCCTTGCGGATGATGTCCGCCGCCTCGACCGGGTTGCGGTCCAGCCAGTCGTTCAGGTGTTCGTAGACGGCCTTCTGGACGAAGGTCTTCGCCTCCGTGTTGCCCAGCTTGGTCTTGGTCTGGCCCTCGAACTGAGGCTCGCTCAGCTTGACCGAGATGATCGCGGTCAGACCCTCGCGGATGTCGTCGCCCGTGAGGTTGTCGTCCTTGTCGCGCAGCAGCTTCTTGTCGCGCGCGTACTTGTTGATCAGGCTGGTGAGGGCCGCGCGGAAGCCCTCCTCGTGCGTACCGCCCTCGTGCGTGTGGATGATGTTCGCGAAGGAGTACACACCCTCGCTGTAGCCGCCGTTCCACTGCATGGCGACCTCGAGGGACAGGCTCTTGTCCTTGTCCTCGGCCTCCAGGTCGATGACCGTGGGGTGCACCACCTCTCCCTTGCGGGAGTTGAGGTACTTCACGAAGTCGACGATGCCGCCCTCGTAGTGGTACGTGACGGACTTGACCTCGTCCTTCTCGTCGGCGCCCGCCTCGTCCGCCCCCGAGGTGGCCTTCGCCGACTCGCGCTCGTCGGTGAGCCGGATGGTCAGGCCCTTGTTGAGGAACGCCATCTCCTGGAAGCGCCGCGAGAGCGTCTCGAAGGAGTAGTCGGTGGTCTCGAAGATGTCCGGGTCGGCCCAGAAGGTGACCGAGGTGCCGGTCTCGCTGATCTCCTCGTGCTGGGCGAGCGGGGCCGTCGGCACGCCCATCTTGTAGTCCTGCGTCCAGCGGTGGCCGTCGGTCCTGACCTCGACCGACACCTTGCTCGACAGGGCGTTGACGACGGAGACGCCGACGCCGTGCAGACCGCCGGAGACCGCGTAGCCGCCGCCTCCGAACTTGCCGCCCGCGTGCAGCACGGTCAGCACGACCTCGAGGGCGGGCTTGCCCTCGGACGGGACGATGCCCACGGGGATGCCACGGCCGTTGTCGACGACGCGGACGCCGCCGTCGGCGAGGATCGTCACGTCGATCGTGTCCGCGTGCCCGGCAAGCGCCTCGTCGACCGAGTTGTCGACGACCTCGTACACGAGGTGGTGCAGACCGCGCTCACCGGTTGAGCCGATGTACATACCGGGGCGCTTGCGAACCGCGTCCAGGCCCTCGAGCACGGTGATCGCGCTGGCGTCGTACGAGGCGGCAACCTCGCCGTTCGAGGATGCTGCCCCGTTCACGCCGGCTTCGGTGGACGGGATGTTCTCGTTGGGGTTGCCGGAATCGGCCACGAAGCGCCCTTTCTGGCACAGCACGAGCCGGGCTCGTCGGCGGGTTGCCGGAGCGGCTGCGGCATGTTGCGTTGGTAAGCCTTGATCAGCGTTGCTCAGCTTTTCCCGGACGGTCCCCACGATGGGGGCGGGATTGGCTTCCAGTCTACCGGTAGCGCCGACAGTGATGGGGGTTTGCCGGTACCTGAGTACGCATGTGGCGCCCTCAACCGGTCTTGGCCGGGTCCCGATATGCACAAGGGGGCTCCAAGAGGCTCACAGCGGCACTCAGCGCTTCCGGACGTCAACACTTCGCTACTCCCGGGTCAGGTCGGGATTCGCAAGGGCGTGCGGTTGCACGAAGGACGGCCCTCACACGCCCGGAGATGACCACCACAAACCCGTTGTGTGACGTCTGTCACCCATAGGTGTCGCCGGGGCCCGTGCTGCCCGGCACCCGCAGCGGACCGTACCGGCGGCCGCCGCCACCCGGCCCGATGACCTTGATCGTCCGCACCGCGCCGTGCCCCAGGTCCTCGTTGAGCCGGGCCACCAACGTCGGAGCGAGCAGACGCAGGTTCGTCGCCCACGCCGTCGAGTCGCAGCGCACCGTCAGCACCCGCTCGTCCTCGTCGTACCGATCCGGCACGCAGTGCTTGGCCACATCCGCCCCGACGATCTGCGGCCAGCGCCCCATCACGCCGCCCACCGCGGCCGGCGCCTCCCAGCCGCGCTCGGTGATCAGCCGGTTGATCGCGGCGCCCAGAGCCATGGGATCACGGCCGTCGGCCCGCGCGCCGGAACGCAGACCACCACGCCGCACCTGCCTGCGCTGCTGCGCCGCGTCCCCACGCGCGCGTGCCGCCTCCTTCGCCGCGTGCAGCGCCACGCGCGCGAGGTCGACGCCCGACGGCTCGGGCGCCTTCCCCCGGCCCGGGTCCCGTTCGCCGCTCATACGCGCTCCACCGTCCCGTCCAACACGGCGAACCGCGTACCCGTCAGCACGTGCGGCACGTCGTCGTCGACCGCGGCGGTCACCAGGACCTGCTCACCGGGCGCCACCAGCTCCGCCAGCCGCTCACGGCGACGGGTGTCCAGCTCCGCGAAGACGTCGTCGAGGATCAGCACCGGCTCATTGCCCTCCGCGCGCAGCAGGTCGTACGACGCCAAGCGCAGCGCCAGCGCGAACGACCAGGACTCCCCGTGCGAGGCGTACCCCTTCGCCGGCAGCTGACCGAGCCTGAGCACCACGTCGTCCCGGTGCGGCCCCACCAGCGTCACGCCCCGCTCGATCTCCTGCTTGCGGACGTCCGCGAGCGCGGCCATCAGCTGCGCGAAGAGATCCTCACGCGTGTGTGCCTCGCCGGGCGCCGACGGCTTGTACTCCAGCACGACGGGACCGCCGCCGGGGGCCAGTTGCTCGTACGCCTTGTCCGCCAGCGGCTCCAGCGCGCCGACCAGGTCCAGGCGCTGGGCGAGCAGTTCGGCGCCCGCCCGCGCCAGATGCTGGTCCCACACGTCCAGCGTGGACAGGTCCATCGAACGGCCACCGTGCCGGCGCGCCAGCGCGGCCGACTTCAGCAGAGTGTTGCGCTGCTTGAGCACCCGCTCGTAGTCGGAGCGCACCCCCGCCATGCGCGGAGAGCGCGCCGTCACCAGCTCGTCGAGGAAACGCCGCCGCTCCCCGGGATCGCCCTTGACCAGGGCCAGGTCCTCGGGCGCGAACAGCACGGTGCGCACGATGCCCAGCACATCCCGCGGCCTGACCTGCGAGGACCGGTTGATACGGGCGCGATTGGCCCGGCCGGGGTTCAGCTCCAGCTCGACCAGCTGCTGCCGCTCGCCCTGCCGCACCTGCGCCCGGATCACCGCACGCTCGGCGCCCATGCGGACCAGCGGAGCGTCGGAGGTGACCCGGTGGCTGCCGAGCGTGGCCAGGTAGCCGATCGCCTCGACGAGGTTCGTCTTGCCCTGGCCGTTGGGGCCGACGAACGCCGTGACACCCCGGTCGAGCGGAACCTCGGCCCGGCCGTACGAGCGGAAGTCGGCCAGCGACAGATGCGTGACGTGCATGGTCGTTCGCCGACCTCCCCCGGCGTTGCGGACCGCCGAGGCGGTCCGGTGGACTACTTCTTCTCCACGGCGTGACCGCCGAACTGGTTACGCAGCGCGGCGATCATCTTCATCTGCGGCGAGTCCTCCTGGCGCGAGGAGAACCGCGCGAACAGCGAGGCCGTTATCGCGGGCAGCGGCACGGCGTTGTCGATGGCCGCCTCCACAGTCCACCGGCCCTCGCCGGAGTCCTGCGCGTAGCCCCTCAGCTGCTCCAGGTGCTCGTCCTCGTCGAGGGAGTTCACCGCCAGGTCGAGCAGCCAGGAGCGGATGACGGTGCCCTCCTGCCAGGAGCGGAAGACCTCGCGGACGTTCTCCACGGAGTCGACCTTCTCCAGCAGCTCCCAGCCCTCGGCGTAGGCCTGCATCATCGCGTACTCGATGCCGTTGTGGACCATCTTGGCGAAGTGGCCCGCCCCGACCTTGCCGGCGTGCACCGCGCCGAGGTCGCCCTCCGGCTTGAGCGCGTCGAAGACCGGCTGCACCTTGGCGACGTTCTTCGCGTCGCCGCCGTACATCAGCGCGTAGCCGTTCTCCAGGCCCCAGACGCCGCCGGAGACGCCGCAGTCGACGAAGCCTATGCCCTTGGCGGCCAGCTCCTCGGCGTGCCTCTCGTCGTCCGTCCAGCGGGAGTTCCCGCCGTCCACGACCACGTCGCCGGGCTCCAGCAGTTCGGCGAGGGCGTCGATCGTGCCCTGGGTGGGCTCGCCGGCCGGGACCATCACCCAGACCACGCGCGGGCCGTGAAGTTTGTCCACAAGCTCTTCCAGGCTGTGGACATCGGCGAGGTCCGGGTTGCGGTCGTATCCGATGACGGTGTGGCCGGCGCGGCGGATCCGCTCGCGCATGTTGCCACCCATCTTGCCGAGGCCGACGAGACCGAGCTCCATCAGTTGCGTTCCTTAGGTTTCACGACGTGACGTTCCGGCACTTTCGTACCTGCGTCCGAGCCTAGACCCGGACGCTCGCGCACATCCGTGGGCATAAGCGCTCATACGTATGCCCGGACCTGGGGTCGCCACCTGCGGAAACGCGCCCAGCCGTCAGCCCGCTCAGCCGCTCAGCCGCACCGGCATGATCAGGTACTTGTAGGCGTCGTCCGCCTCGGCGTCCACCGCGGGCTTGCCGCTGAGCAGCGCCGGCTTGGTGGACGTCGTGAAGGACAGCTGGGCCACCGGGGAGTCGATCGCGCTGAGGCCGTCCAGCAGGAACGTCGGGTTGAAGGCGATCGAGATGTCGTCGCCCTCCAGCTGCGCGTCGACCCTCTCCACAGCCTGTGCGTCGTCGCTGGAGCCGGCCTCCAGGATCAGCACGCCCTGCTCGAAGCTCAGGCGCACCGGGGTGTTGCGCTCGGCGACCAGCGCCACGCGCTTGACGGCCTCCACGAAGGGGGCGGTCTCGATGACGGCCACGGAGTTGAACTCCGTCGGGAACAGGGTGCGGTACTTCGGGAGGTCGCCCTCCAGCAGGCGCGTGGTTGTACGCCGCCCGGCGCCCTCGAAGCCGATCAGGCCCTCACCGGCACCCGAGCCGGACAGCGCCAGGATCACGCTGTCGCCGCTGGTCAGCGCCTTGGCGGTGTCCAGCAGGGTCTTGGCGGGCACCAGGGCGACCGCGGAGGCGTCCGGGTTCTCCGGCTTCCACAGGAACTCGCGGACCGCGAAGCGGTAGCGGTCGGTGGAGGCCAGCGTGACGGTGTCGCCCTCGATCTCGATGCGGACACCGGTCAGCACGGGCAGCGTGTCGTCGCGGCCGGCCGCGATCGCCACCTGCTGCACGGCGGAGGCGAAGACCTCGCCGGGGACCGTGCCCGTCGCGTTCGGCATCTGCGGGAGCGCCGGGTACTCCTCCACAGGCAGGGTGTGGAGGGTGAACCGCGAGGAGCCGCAGACCACCGTCGCCCGTACACCGTCTGTGGAGATCTCCACCGGGCGGTTGGGCAGGGCGCGCGAGATGTCGGCGAGCAGGCGGCCGGAGACGAGGACCGTGCCCTCCTCGTCGACCTCGGCCTCCACGGACACGCGCGCGGAGACCTCGTAGTCGAAGCTGGACAGGCTCAGCTGCCCGTCCTCCGCCTTGAGCAGCAGGCCGGCGAGAACAGGCGCCGGCGGACGGGCCGGGAGGCTGCGAGCCGCCCAGGCCACTGCCTCCGCGAGTACGTCGCGTTCCACCCGGATCTTCACCGTAAGCCGCCTCCTGCTGTTGCTACTGAGTCCTCCGACTCGGTGTCACCGCCCACTGGGACGGGAAGGACACCGGGGACCAGTCTGACGCACGGCACTGACAGTAGGCGCCTGTCGGGGTCAAGTCGCTCCGAGGGGCGGTCGGGCTCGAGAGCTCGAGTTGTGCACAGGCCCCGCTTCGAAACGGATTCCGCACTCTCTCTAGTCGGGAGTAGTAGTAGGCCCTGTGGATACCGTGGATAACCACGTTTTCCCAGCTCAGCGCGGAAATTTTGTCCACTGGCCCTGTGGGTGGGACCGGTGGACAACCGGGCGTCTCTGTGGAGAACCGGAAGTTCTGCACACCTTGCCCACAGCCCGAGGGCAGTTCTCCCCAGCTGCGTCCCCAGGTTTACCCACGTTTCCCACACGCCAATCGCGCACCTCGGTGTGACGGCTTTCACTCGACGCGGTGACCGGGGGCGTCGCGTTGCCGAACAGTGGACAGGGGTGTGGAGAAGCAGTCGATCATTGGGGACAACGGCCCCCAGCCTGTGGGTCGCCGGTGGACAACTTTGGCCGTGTCCTGTGGATCATCGCTTCGTCCACAGTCTGTGGAGAGCGTTCGTCCACGATTCCACAGGCCCCTGAGCTGGTGTGATGGTGTTGCGACCACACAGCCTGTGGAAGCGATCTGGACAACTTCCCGGTCCCCAGGATGTGGACGGAAAAAAGTCGCCGAATCTGTGGAGGACGGCCGTGACCCGGTGCGGATTCGAACAGCGCCGGACGCCGCAACGCGCTCAGGGCGCCCCCGGGATCCGCTCCCGGAGGCGCCCTGAGCGCCGCTGTGCGTGTTCTCAGCCGTTCTTGATGCGGTTGGTCAGCTCCGTGACCTGGTTGTAGATGGAGCGCCGCTCGGCCATCAGCGCGCGGATCTTGCGGTCGGCGTGCATGACGGTCGTGTGGTCGCGGCCGCCGAACTGGGCGCCGATCTTCGGCAGCGACAGATCGGTCAGCTCACGGCACAGGTACATGGCGATCTGGCGGGCGGTGACCAGGGCCCGGCCGCGCGAGGTGCCGCACAGGTCCTCGACGGTGAGGCCGAAGTAGTCGGCCGTGGCCGCCATGATGGCCGGCGCCGTGATCTCCGGGGCCGTGTCCTCGCCGCCGGGGATCAGGTCCTTCAGGACGATCTCCGTCAGGCCCAGGTCCACCGGCTGCCGGTTGAGCGAGGCGAACGCCGTCACCCGGATCAGCGCGCCCTCCAGCTCGCGGATGTTGCGCGAGATCCGGGAGGCGATGAACTCCAGCACCTCCGGCGGGGCGTTCAGCTGCTCCTGCACCGCCTTCTTGCGCAGGATCGCGATACGGGTCTCCAGCTCGGGCGGCTGGACGTCGGTGATCAGGCCCCACTCGAACCGGTTGCGCAGCCGGTCCTCCAGGGTCACCAGCTGCTTGGGCGGCCGGTCGCTGGAGAGCACGATCTGCTTGTTGGCGTTGTGGAGGGTGTTGAAGGTGTGGAAGAACTCCTCCTGCGTCGACTCCTTGTCCGCGAGGAACTGGATGTCGTCGACGAGCAGGATGTCCATCTCGCGGTAGCGCTTGCGGAAGCTGTCGCCCTTGCCGTCGCGGATGGAGTTGATGAACTCGTTGGTGAACTCCTCCGAGCTCACGTAGCGCACGCGCGTACCCGGGTACAGGCTGCGCGCGTAGTGGCCGATCGCGTGCAGCAGGTGGGTCTTGCCGAGTCCGGACTCCCCGTAGATGAACAGGGGGTTGTACGCCTTGGCGGGTGCCTCGGCGACGGCGACCGCGGCCGCGTGCGCGAAGCGGTTGGACGCGCCGATGACGAACGTGTCGAAGAGGTACTTGGGGTTCAGGCGCGCGGTCGGCTCGCCGGGGCCGGCCGCCGGTGCGGGCTGTGCGGCCAGCGGGCCGGGGGCGCCGGTGGTGGGCAGGTTCGGGCCCACCGGGCCGCCGCGGTGCACCTGGCCGGAGCCGGCCGGTGGCTCGGGCGGCTCGCGGTGGCCGACGTCGCGCTGGTCGTAGTCGCGGGCGTCGTACTCGCCGCGGGACGGGTCGTAGTCGGAGCGCGGCTGGTCGTAGGGCGGGCGCTCCATCGACGGGGACCGGTAGTCCTGCGCGTAGGAGTCCTTGGCCGGCGGATACGCGTCCTGGTGGCCGTACCCGGTGTCCTGCGGGCCGTAGGCGTCCTGGGACGGCGAGGCGTAGGGGTCGCGCTCCGGGAAGCCGAGCCGCTGCTGCTGCCATCCGTAGTCGTCCTGGTGGTGGCGCGGCCAGGCGCCGGGCTCGGGACGCTGGTACTCGGCGTACTCCGACGGATAGGCGGGGCGGGCGTTCGGGAGGTGGTCGCCGCCGTCCGCCGGCTGCGGGCCCGTGCGCGGGGGCGTCAGATGGTCGCCCTGACCGCCCGGGAACTGGTCGGGGCGGCCGGGACGGTGGACGTCCGCCCGGCGCCGGCCGTAGCCCTCGTAGCCGCCGCCATGGCCCGCGGGCAGCTCCTGGTCCTCGTAGCGCGGCGCCGGTGCGGGCGCGGGGGCCTGGGACTCGCCGACGGAGCTGTCGACGGTGATCGCGATCCTGATCGGGCGGCCGCACTCACGGCTCAGCGTCTCGCTGACGACCGGTGCGAGGCGCCCTTCGAGTACGCCCTTGGCGAACTCGTTCGGTACGGCGAGCAACGCGGTGTCCGCGACCAGCGCGAGCGGCTGGCAGCGCCGGATCCAGTGCTCGTCCTTCGTCTCGACGCCCTGTCCGCGTCCCTCGCCGAGAAGCTGCTCCAGAACTCGTGGCCACACTGCGGCAAGATCGGCAGGTACGTCAGCCACAGGGCACGCTCTCTCACAGGTCCCGCGAACGTGTGGTGCGGGACGGGTCGGTATCTAAAACGGGTGGGGCGGGGGACATGGGAACGAATCGGAGTCCAGTCACGGTAGTCAGGGCCACGGGTGCGGTTCAAGTCGTTGTCCCCAGGCTGTGGACAGTGTCCCTCGGGGGCGGCCGGTTTGACCGGATGGCGCAGCCGCGCGTACCGTGACCAGGTCGAGTTGTCGATGGCTGCTGCCGCCTGCCTCCGAAGGGCACAGATCGCGTCAAGGGTGATCGGAAAGCGGTGCACTCGGGCGTTACTGCGAGCTGATCGTGGGCGCACGGTGACAGCCAGGACGGCACCCCGCCACTACTGATTCTTTCTGGAGCCCCCGAGTGAGCAAGCGCACCTTCCAGCCGAACAACCGTCGTCGCGCGAAGACCCACGGCTTCCGGCTGCGTATGCGCACCCGTGCCGGCCGCGCGATTCTCGCGTCCCGCCGCAGCAAGGGTCGCGCCCGTCTGTCCGCCTGATTCCGGTCAGGTCATGACATCGTGCTGCCCACCGAGAACCGGCTGAGGCGGCGCGAGGACTTCGCGACCGCGGTACGGCGAGGGCGTCGAGCCGGACGCCCGCTTCTCGTCGTCCATCTACGTAGCGGTGCCACGGACCCGCACGTGCCAGGGGAGAGCGCTCCCCCGTCACGTGCGGGTTTCGTCGTGAGCAAGGCGGTGGGTGGCGCGGTCGTCCGCAACACGGTGAAGCGCAGACTTCGCCATCTGATGCGTGACCGAGTCGCCTTGCTGCCCCCCGGTAGCCTGGTAGTCGTACGAGCGCTGCCCGGTGCGGGCGACGCCGATCACGCACAGCTGGCCCGAGACCTGGATGCCGCCCTGCGACGGCTGCTGGGAGGGGGCACGCGATGAAGTACCCGCTGCTGGCTCTGATCAAGCTGTACCAGTGGACCATCAGCCCGTTGCTCGGGCCGGTGTGCAAGTACTACCCGTCGTGTTCCCACTACGGCTACACGGCCATCGACCGGCACGGTGCGATCAAGGGAACGGCGCTCACGGCGTGGCGCATCCTACGGTGCAATCCGTGGTCGCTCGGCGGTGTGGACCATGTTCCGCCGCGTAAGCGTCCGCGGTGGCACGAAATGCTGCGTGACGCCTGGCGTGCGCGCAGGGGCGGGCCCTCCGCCGCCGAAACGGCCACCGACGGGAAGATGCCGGCGGTCCCGGCCGCAGAGACCTCGCCCCATGCCCAAGGAGCATGATTAGTGGACACGATTGCCAGCCTCTTCAGCTTCATCACGACACCCGTTTCCTGGGTCATCGTCCAGTTCCACACGGTGTACGGCACGATCTTCGGCCCTGACACCGGGTGGGCCTGGGGCCTGTCCATCGTGTCCCTGGTGATCCTGATCCGCATCTGCCTGATCCCGCTCTTCGTGAAGCAGATCAAGGCGACCCGGGCGATGCAGACGCTCCAGCCCGAGATGAAGAAGATCCAGGAGCGCTACAAGAACGACAAGCAGCGCCAGTCCGAAGAGATGATGAAGCTGTACAAGGAGTCGGGTACCAACCCGCTCTCCTCGTGCCTTCCCATCCTGGCGCAGTCCCCGTTCTTCTTCGCCCTGTATCACGTGCTCAACGGCATCGCGACGGGCAAGACGATCGGCGTCATCGACGATCAGCTGCTCGCCAGTGCCCGTAAGGCGCACATCGTCGGGGCGCCGCTCGCCGCGAAGTTCATGGACAGCACCGACAAGGTCGCCGCGCTCGGCGCCTCGCTGACCGACGTCCGTGTGGTGACCGCGGTCATGATCATCCTGATGTCGGCGTCGCAGTTCTACACGCAGCGCCAGTTGATGACGAAGAACGTCGACACGACGGTGAAGACGCCGTTCATGCAGCAGCAGAAGATGCTGATGTACGTCTTCCCGGTCATGTTCGCCATCTTCGGCATCAACTTCCCCGTCGGTGTCCTCGTCTACTGGCTGACCACCAACGTGTGGACCATGGGCCAGCAGATGTACGTCATCCACAACAACCCGACCCCGGGTTCCAAGGCCCAGGCTGCCTACCTGGAGCGGCTCTTCAAGCACGTCACGCACCACGGCAAGACCCGCAACCGGCGTGAGAAGGCCATCGTCAAGGCGATCGTCGTCAAGGGCCGTGACCGCAACGACTTCGAGCGCAAGTTCATCAACGGTCTGAACAAGGCGGGTCTCGCGGCCCAGCCCGACGGCTCCGTGATGAAGAGCGACGGCGCCGCCGTCGCACAGGCCGAGGACGGTACGACCACCACGGCGACCGCCACCGCTCCCCGGCGCCAGCAGCCCAAGCGGCAGACCAAGTCGCAGCGTCAGTCGGGCGGTACGAAGCCGGCCGATGAGGCGACGGAGTCTCCGTCGCTGACCAAATCCGACGAGCCGGAGGACGCTCCGGCCGCAGCCGGCAAGAAACCCGCCTCGAAGCCCGGCAACGGCGCCCGCAGCAAGGCCCAGTCCGGACAGCGCAAGGGTCCGCAGCGGCCCAAGTCCCCGTCCAAGAAGTAAGAAGGAGCCCATCCCGTGACGGAAGGCACCACCTCCGCCGCTGCCGAGGGCGCGGACGCCCTGACCCGCCTGGAGCAGGAGGGCGAGATCGCGGCGGACTACCTCGAAGGTCTACTGGACATCGCTGACCTCGACGGTGACATCGACATGGATGTCGAGGCCGACCGCGCCTCTGTCTCGATCATCAGTGACACCGGCGGTCGCGACCTGCAGAAGCTGGTCGGCCGTGACGGTGAGGTGCTGGAGGCACTGCAGGAGCTCACGCGCCTGGCCGTGCACCGGGAGACCGGCGACCGCAGCCGTCTGATGCTGGACATCGCGGGCTACCGCGCCAAGAAGAGGACCGAGCTGTCCGAGCTGGGTGCGAAGGCCGCAGCCGAGGCCAAGAGCAGTGGCGAGCCCGTGAAGCTGGAGCCGATGACTCCGTTCGAGCGCAAGGTCGTCCACGACGCGGTCAAGGCCGCCGGCCTGCGCAGCGAGTCGGAGGGCGAGGAGCCGCAGCGCTTCGTCGTCGTGCTTCCCGCCTGAGCGGTCCCACGTTCCACCGGCCCCGTCTGTTGCGCAGGCGGGGCCGTACTTTGTCAGCCTGGTAGTTCTGGTGGTCGGCGCCGAGAGCGCCGATGCGGTACGGAAGGACGGTCCCCGTGACGGCGGAAGCGGAGCTCCCCCCTGCGCCCGAGCAGGCACGTGACGTATTTGGTGATCGCTTCACGGATGCGGTCCGGTACGCCGAGCTGCTGGCCGAGGCCGGAGTGCAGCGAGGGCTCATCGGCCCGCGTGAGGTACCCCGCCTGTGGGAGCGGCATCTGCTGAACTGTGCGGTGCTCTCGGAGGTGGTTCCCGAGGGGGTGACGGTGTGCGACGTCGGCTCGGGCGCCGGCCTGCCGGGTATCCCCCTGGCCCTGGTCCGGGAGGACCTGAAGATCACGCTGTTGGAGCCGCTGCTGCGGCGCACCAACTTCCTCACCGAGGTTGTGGAGCTGCTGGGGCTCGACCACGTCACCGTTGTCCGGGGCCGTGCCGAGGAGGTGATGGGCAAGCTTCCGCCGGTGCATGTGGTGACCGCCCGCGCGGTTGCGCCGCTGGACCGCCTGGCCACGTGGGGCATCCCGTTGCTGCGTCCCTACGGGGAGATGCTCGCCCTCAAGGGGGACACTGCCGAGGAGGAGCTGAAGAGCGCGGCCGCCGCCCTGAGCAAGCTCGGTGCGGTGGAGACCTCCATCCTGCATGTGGGTGAGGGCATCGTGGATCCGAGCTCCACCGTCGTGCGGGTCGAGGTCGGGGAAAGCCCGGGCGGCGTACGCTTCGCGGCCAAGCGGGCGAAGGCGGCGCGGACAGGACGGACGCGACGGCGTCGATAGCCGCCCGTACTCCACACAAGCTGCCAAACCTCCACATGCCGGAGTGTCGCGACAGTCCGGCCACGGCCGCTGTGCATCGTGTTTCACGTGAAACGTCGCTCACTGCTGCACGGCATCATCAACCGTGGCCGCGCCGCGGCCCAACCCCGCGACCGCAAGCCTCTCAGTTCACTCGGACAGGGAATGGAGTTGTCCACAGAGGTGGATTTCTCCACAGAACGTCAGGCCTCACTGGTTCACGACCCCGAAGGCATGGGAGGCTCTGTTCATTGCGAGCCTGAAGTCGAGGAGAGTGAATCCTTGCGGTCCGACGCCAACATTGCGGGACCGATGACCGATCCGGTCCCCGGTCCCCGTACCGAATCGATGGGGGAGGATGTTTCACGTGAAACGCCGCCCCCGATGGACGACACTCCCATCGGTCGTGCTGCCCAACTGGCGGTCGAGGCTCTGGGCCGCGCCGGCGAGGGTCTGCCCCAGCCCGAACAGACCCGCGTCATGGTGGTCGCCAACCAGAAGGGTGGCGTGGGCAAGACGACGACGACTGTCAATCTTGCCGCTTCGCTGGCTCTGCACGGTGCCCGCGTCCTGGTGGTCGACCTGGACCCACAGGGCAATGCCTCCACGGCGCTGGGCATCGACCATCACGCCGAAGTCCCCTCCATCTACGACGTCCTGGTGGAGAGTAGGCCGCTGGCCGAGGTCGTCCAGCCCGTCCCCGATGTCGAGGGTCTCTTCTGCGCTCCCGCCACGATCGATCTCGCCGGTGCGGAGATCGAGCTGGTGTCCCTGGTGGCGCGGGAGAGCCGGTTGCAGCGGGCGATTCAGGCCTACGAGCAGCCGCTGGACTACATCCTCATCGACTGCCCGCCCTCGCTCGGCCTGCTGACGGTCAACGCGCTCGTCGCCGGCCAGGAGGTCCTCATCCCGATCCAGTGCGAGTACTACGCGCTGGAAGGCCTGGGCCAGTTGCTCCGCAATGTCGACCTGGTCCGGGGGCACCTCAATCCCGACCTGCATGTGTCGACCATCCTGCTCACCATGTACGACGGCCGGACGCGCCTTGCGTCCCAGGTCGCGGAAGAGGTGCGCAGCCACTTCGGTGACGAGGTGCTGCGGACGAGCATTCCCCGCTCCGTCCGTATCTCCGAGGCACCGAGCTATGGGCAGACGGTGCTGACTTACGATCCAGGGTCAAGCGGTGCCCTCTCCTATCTTGAGGCGGCACGAGAAATCGCGCTGAGGGGCGTCGGTGTCAGCTACGACGCCACGCACGCTCACCTCGGCGCACAGGGTGATCCGAACATGGTGGAGGGGATTCAGTGAGTGAGCGACGGAGGGGGTTGGGTCGTGGTCTCGGCGCGCTGATCCCCGCTGCCCCGACCGGGGAGAAACCGCCGGCTCCGGCGACGGCGGGGGGCGCGGACTCCGCATCGTCCACGGCTGTCCCGAGGCTGACCGGTGACCGGGGGGTGGCGGCGGCGAAGGTGACCACACTGCCGCCTGTTTCACGTGAAACATCGCAGCCGTCGGCGAGCAGCCCGGCTGAGATGAACACGTCCGTGATGGGCGCCCACTTCGCTGAGATCCCCCTCGACTCCATCACGCCGAACCCGCGCCAGCCGCGTGACGTCTTCGACGAGGACGCGCTGGCCGAGCTCGTCACCTCCATCAAGGAGGTCGGACTCCTCCAGCCCGTCGTTGTCCGGCAACTCGGTCCCGGGCGCTATGAGCTCATCATGGGTGAGCGGCGCTGGCGGGCCTGTCGTGAGGCGGGGCTCGCGGCCATCCCGGCGATCGTGCGGGCCACGGATGACGAGAAGCTTCTTCTGGACGCCCTGCTGGAGAACCTGCACCGGGCCCAGCTGAACCCGCTGGAAGAGGCGGCCGCCTACGACCAGCTGCTGAAGGACTTCAACTGCACGCACGACCAGCTGGCGGACCGGATCGGCCGTTCCCGCCCGCAGGTTTCCAACACGCTGCGTCTGCTGAAGCTCTCCCCGGCGGTGCAGCGCCGGGTCGCCGCCGGAGTCCTCTCGGCCGGACATGCCCGGGCGCTGCTCTCCGTCGAGGACTCGGAGGAGCAGGACCGACTGGCGCATCGGATCGTCGCCGAGGGTCTGTCGGTGCGGGCGGTCGAGGAGATCGTGACCTTGATGGGGTCACGGCCGACGGCGGCTCCTCGCTCCAAGGGTCCGCGTGCCGGCGGGCGGGTCTCGCCGGCACTGTCCGACCTCGCGACGCGTCTGTCCGACCGCTTTGAGACGCGGGTGAAGGTCGACCTGGGACAGAAGAAGGGCAAGATCACCGTCGAGTTCGCTTCCATGGAGGACCTGGAGCGCATCCTCGGCACGCTGGCTCCGGGCGAGGGCCCGGTCATGCAGAAGAGTCTTCTGGACGGCGAAGAGCCGGAGAAGGAGACGGAGGGCTGAGCCCGTCCGAGGGACGGTTTCGGCTCGATCGAGCGACACAGGCGGGTCGTGTCCGGTGTGTACCGGAACACGGCCCGCTCTTTGCTTTCAGGCGGTATCGATGCAATCGCATCGTCGATACGATGCGCTTGGGTATGACGCATCCACCCAGCGGTACCTCTAGAGGGAGGCAGGGGCATGCGAACGGTGAGCCGCACCGGAATGCTCGGCGCGGTCTTGGGGCTGGGTGCGGTCGGCGGATTCGTCGGCAGCCTCCTCAAGGAACGCAGCGCTCTGACAGCCGCGCGTGGCGCCGCGGGCGAAGGAAGCGAGGAACAGCCTTCATGGGCCGCAGGCTCGTACCGCTCACGCTGGACAACCTTCAAGACCTTCCCCAGCGCTGCCGGGCGTGCGTCTTCTGGGAGCTGGACCCCGTCAGTGGTGAAGCCGCGCTGAAGGCCGGCACATCCGTGGCGGAAAAGGAAGCGTGGATCTCCGCCGTCCTGCTGGACTGGGGCTCCTGTGGCCGCGTCGTCTACGTCGATGACGCACCCGTGGGCTTCGTGCTCTACGCTCCCCCCGCCTACGTCCCCCGTTCCACGGCGTTTCCCACGAGCCCCGTTTCTCCGGACGCGGTGCAGCTGATGACCGGCTTCCTCATGCCGGGCTACCAGGGGCAGGGGCTGGGCCGTGTGATGGTCCAGACGGTCGCGAAGGACCTGCTGCGGCGGGGCTTCAAGGCCATCGAGGCATTCGGGGACGCTCGCTGGAAGGAACCCGCCTGCATGCTCCCCGCCGACCATCTGCTGGCCGTGGGGTTCAAGACGGTCCGGCATCACCCGGCCCACCCGCGGCTTCGGCTGGAGCTGCGTTCGACGCTGTCCTGGAAAGAGGACGTGGAGATGGCGATCGACCGGCTGCTGGGCGCTGTGCAGAAGGAACCGGCGCTGAGGCCGCTGTAGGCGAGCTGCCACATGCGAATGGGCCAACCCTTCAGGGTTGGCCCATTCGTGTTTCACGTGAAACATCGCCGCCCTCTCGGCGGCCCTGCCGTGATTACTCGGCGACGAAGTCCTCGAGGTCGCGAACGATCGCAGCCTTCGGCTTCGCGCCCACGATGGTCTTGGCGACCTCGCCGTTCTGGTAGACGTTCAGCGTCGGGATGGACATGACCCCGTACTTGGCAGCGGTGTTCGGGTTTTCGTCGATGTTGAGCTTGACGACCTCGATCTTGTCGCCGTACTCGGCGGCGATCGCCTCGAGGGACGGAGCGATCTGGCGGCAGGGACCGCACCAAGCGGCCCAGAAGTCCACCAGGACGGGCTTGTCGCTCTTCAGGACGTCCTGCTCGAAGGAGTCGTCGGTCACGTTCTTCAGGGTGCCGGCCACAGCGGGCTCCTTAACTGGTCGTGCGGTGGGGTGGTTGGGGGTCTCAGACGGTGGACTTCTCGGGCTCGGCCTTCTGCTCGTTGTCCGCGAGGGCCGCGAGGAAGCGCTCGGCGTCGAGGGCGGCGGAGCAGCCGGTGCCCGCCGCGGTGATCGCCTGGCGGTAGGTGTGGTCGACCACGTCGCCGGCGGCGAAGACACCGGTCAGGTTGGTGCGGGTGGACGGCGAGTCGACCTTCAGGTAACCCTCCTCGTCTAGGTCCAGCTGGCCCTTGAAGAGCTCCGTACGCGGGTCGTGGCCGATCGCGATGAACAGGCCCGTCACCGGCAGGTCCGACAGCTCGCCGGTCTTGACGTTGCGCAGCTTCAGGCCGGAGAGCTTCTGGTCGCCCTGGATCTCGGCGATCTCGCTGTCCCAAACGAACTTGATCTTCGGGTCGGCGAAGGCGCGCTCCTGCATCGCCTTGGAGGCACGCAGGGTGTCCCGGCGGTGGACGACCGTGACGGACTTGGCGAACCGGGAGAGGAAGGTGGCCTCCTCCATGGCGGTGTCACCGCCACCGATCACGGCGATGTCCTGCTCCCGGAAGAAGAAGCCGTCACAGGTGGCGCACCAGGAGACACCCCGACCGGAGAGTGTGTCCTCGTTCGGCAGACCGAGCTTGCGGTGCTGCGAGCCGGTGGTGACGATGACGGCCTTGGCCCGGTGCACCGTGCCCGCGGTGTCCGTGACGGTCTTGATCTCACCGCTCAGGTCGACGGAGACCACGTCGTCCGGGATGAGCTCGGCGCCGAAACGCTCGGCCTGCGCACGCATGTTGTCCATGAGCTCGGGTCCCATGATTCCGTCGCGGAAGCCGGGGAAGTTCTCCACGTCGGTGGTGTTCATCAGGGCACCACCCGCGGTGACCGCACCCTCGAAAACCAGCGGCTTCAGCGACGCGCGCGCGGTGTAGAGCGCCGCCGTGTAACCGGCGGGCCCGGAGCCGATGATGATCACGTTACGGACATCGCTCACGGCTTGATTCCTCGTCTCTGGACTGTGTCGTACGGCCGGTGGGAGCCTCTCTCACAGCTCTCACCCCACCCAACGGATCCTAAGGGGCATGCATTCCCGGTGTGCCAGGGCACACGGGGGCGCGACAGCGCACGGGATGCCATGCAGCGCGAGGACCGAGCGTGCGAGCTCAGGAACGCGCGTAGGAGTGCGACAACAGCACCTTGGCCGTGACGTCCGGGTGGCGGACGCAGGTCGCGTCGACCAGGTAGGCCGTGACACGGGTGCTGTCGCCGGAGGCATCGGGCAGCACGATGAGATAGGCCTCCTTGCCGTCATAGGTGCCCGCCCGGGCGGCGAGCGGGGTGCCGCTGTCGTTGATGCCCTGCCGTACGCATGAGGGGACGGTCGGGGGCTGGCTCTTCAGTAGCTTGGGCTTGTCGGTACCGGCTGCGGATTCCACGCCGAAGTCGTGCGGCGTGTGGGTGTCCCTGCGCGACCGCTGCTCCTGGGCGAGGAGATCGGCGACCTCGCTCTTGAGGGTGCCCGCGGAGAAGGTGTCTGCGGACGCGCTCGGACGATCGTGTGCCGCGGTGTCGGACCGCTTGTCGTCGTGGAGCGACGTCAGAACCACGGTTGTCACCCCCAGGGCGGCGAGGGCGACGACGGAGCCCAGAACGGCGACCCTGTGGCGTCCCCGCCGGGTCCCTGTCTTGCGACCGGGTCCGGTGCTGGAGGCGCGAGGGTGACCGGATGGGCGATCCGCGGCCGATGTTTCACGTGAAACACGCGCGCCACCGGTGACCGAGGGTCCCGTGACTGAGGCCTCGGCGGCGAGAGCCGCATCGATACGGTCCGCCACGTCGGCCGGCATGGCAGGCACACCCGGCAGGGTGCCGAGCAGATCACGGATCTCCGTCAGCGACGTGTGGACGTCGGCGCACAGCTCGCACTCGTCCAGATGCCGCTGGAGGTCCTCGGCCCGGGAGGGATCGAGGAGGCCCTCGGTGAGGTCGGAGATCTCGGTGACGTCCGGGTGCCCGGCCGTGTCTGTCGTGGATGTCACGCTCGCCCACCTCCGCCCTTCACAGCAGCTGAATCGCTTGATCCCGTGTCCTGCGTGTGTCTGCCCTCGGGGCGCGCGCCTTCAGGATCCGTCGTCGGTGGGACGGATGTCCCCTCCGCCCGGTTCCGTCCCGCGCCCGATTCCTTCTCCTCACGGGTGCGTCCCGGTCGCAGATGGGTGAGCAGCGGCAGGAGTCTCGCTCGGCCCCGGGCGCAACGGCTCTTCACCGTTCCGGTCGGAACATCGAGGATGCGGGCGGCTTCGGCGACCGGGTAGCCCTGCATGTCCACGAGCACCAGGGCGGCCCGCTGATCGGGTGGGAGAGTGTCCAGAGCCTCGACGAGTTGCCGCTGCACGTCGTTCCTCTCGGCGGGCGCCGAGGCCGACTCGTGCGGCTCCAGCAACTGCTCCAGGCGCTCGGTGTCGCTCACGGGCGAGGTCTTGCGCGAAGCGGCCTTGCGGACCCGGTCCAGGCAGGCGTTCACCGTGATCCGGTGCAGCCAGGTCGTGACGGCCGACTGGCCGCGGAAGGTGCCCGCGGCCCGGTAGGCGGAGACGAACGCGTCCTGCACGGCGTCAGCGGCCTCCTCGCGGTCGCCCAGTGTGCGCAGGGCGACCGCCCAGAGACGATCACGATGGCGGCGTACGAGCTCACCGAAGGCTTCGGGGTCGCCCTCCACATGACGGGTGAGCAGCTCCTGATCGCTCGCTCCGCCGTATCCGGCGCCGTCCGCCATCTGACCCCTTCCCCCTCGGTGGGACGTCAGCCCGTGAACTTCACATCGGTGATGGCCTGCTTGTATCCGCCATTGCTGTACTGGTCCCCGGACGCGTACGGCAGGGCGGTGAGCCACACCAACACGTACTGGGTCTTCACCGGCTTCGTGACCTTCACGGTGGCGGTGGTCCCGCTCGTCTGGACGCTGCCGATCTTCTGCATCGAGCTCAGCGAGGAAGGCGTCAGGGAATCCGCCGCGTACAGCTCGACCGTTGTGTGGTCCCCGCCGTAGAGGAGCCCTATGGTCGCCGCGGAGAGCTCCTTGGCCGCGCCCACGTCATAGACGATGCCCACACCCGGCTTGTACGGCGCCAGGGTCGGACCGTCGACGAAGCTGTTGGTCCGCCAGTACGTCGAACTGTTTCCGTCGTACGTCTTGGCTACGTCGTTGGGGTGCTGGGCGTCTCCCTTCGCGACGTACTCCCGCGCCCCCTGGATCTGGAGCGGCTGGGCCGGCTTCGGCTGGTTGTCGTTCTTGTCGTTGTCGTCCTGGGTCTGCGTCTGGGTGTCGTCGGACTTGCCGCCCTGGTCCAGGAGGGCGTCCGCGAGCTGCCAGCTGCCAAGGCCCAGGGCGGCGATGAGGAGGGCCGAGACGGCCCACTTCAGGGCCTTGCCGGTGCGGCTCTGCAGCGGAGGCGGCGGGGCCGGGACCGGCTGGGTGACACCGGGGTGCGGTGCCGGACGGCCGTACGCGCCCTGCTGGTAGGAGGTGCCCTGGTACTCCGGCGGTGCGGTGAACGTCGGCTCCGGCGGCCGGACGCGCGGCATCTCACCGATCGCCTTGACCAGTTCCTCCGGGGTGGTGCACGCCGACTCGTGGCGGGAGGCGGTGGCGCCGTCGTTGACGAGGGCGCGCATGGCGAGTTCGGACAGACCCCGGTGGACGCCCGCGCGCACCTGGTCGGGGGCGATGAGGCCGATGTCCTTGGGCAGGCCGGACAGGCCGTAGGCGTCGCTCTCGTACGGCCAGCGCTGGGTGAGCGCCGCGTACAGCAGGGCGCCGATCGCCTCGGTGTCGGCTCGCTGCGGGGTGTCGGAACTGATGCCGCGCAGCGCGGCGTTCACGGCGAGGCCGCGGACCCGCCACTGTCCGGTGGAGGTGCGCAGTACGGCATTGGGGTTCAGGCGCAGATGGGCGAGGCCCTCGCGGTGCGCGGCGGCCATGGCGGAGGCGATCTGGCTGACCAACTGGTAGGCGTCGTGCGGCTCCAGAGGGCCCGAGGCCAGAAGCGTGGTCAGCTCCGTCGCGTCGGGCAGCCACTCGTGGACGACGTAGACGAGGTCGTTCTCCTCGACGGCGTCGAGCACCTGCACGAAGCGGGGATCGCCGAGCAGCGCGGAGGAGCGGGCCGCGGCCAGCACGGACCGGGCTCGCGTATGGTCCGCGGGCAGGATGTGCACCCCGACGGCGCGACGGAGCTTCTCGTCCACCGCTCGCCAACTGCTGAATCCGTCCAGACGGGTGACGCACTCCTCGAGGCGGTAGCGTCCGGCCAGTTTGTGGCCGCTGTGAAGTTCGGTCGGTGAGGCCATCTTTCCGGGACTCTCCGTCCCGCCGCTCCCCTGTGCCTCGTCGTTGTCCGTGCCCCGGTCCCGATTCTGGGCCACCCCGTCGGACGTGGACTGGTCCGCCTCGGCGGTCAGCGACTGCTCGCCGCTGTTGTCTGCCACGTCGACGGCAGCCGTGATTCGTTCCGCCACCGTCGCTCCTGCCTCCCCATCCATCGCGCGCTGTCCGACGCCGAATCCAATTGTGCCCACAGTCCGCCGCTATGCACGACACACGGCTGCGGACGATGGTTGTGCGCCTACCCCCGACTCAACGCCCCAGGCGCCCGCGGACCATGCCCACGAGACCGTTGACTTCCTCGATGCGCATCCGGCGGGCGGCGACGAAGAAGACTCCGAGCAGCAGTACGCCACCGGCCAGCAGTGCGACGAACGACCCGAAGACGCCCTGCCCCAGCGAGTGGCCGATGCCGTAGCAGGCCGCGCCGCTGAGCAGCGCCGCCGGCACCGAGGCGATGCACAGCCGCGCGTACGTCCGCAGCACACGGGAGCCGTCGAGGTCGCCGCCCAGCCGCTGGCGCAGCCGGCGCCAGGCGACCCCGACGCCGATCGCGTACGCGAGACCGTACACGGCCGCCATGCCGGCCACGGACCAGCGGGCCGGAAGCAGGAAGTAACACAGGAGTGAGGCAACCGCGTTGACCGTGGCCACGATGACCGTGTTGTAGAAGGGCGTGCGGGTGTCCTCGTAGGCGTAGAAGGCGCGCAGGACGACGTACTGCACGGAGTACGGGATCAGGCCGAGTCCGAAGGCCATCAGCATGTAGCCCATGTTGGTGGCGGCCGTGGTGCCCTGGGAGCCGAAGATCAGCGTGCACATGGGGATGCCGAGCGCGAGGAACCCGAAGGAGATCGGCACGATGGCGACCGCCGTCGTCCGCAGACCCTGCGAGATGTCGTCGCGGACCGCGCCGGCGTCGTTCTCGGCGGCCGAGCGCGAGATGCGGGGCAGCAGGGCCGCCATCAGCGAGACCGTGATGATGGCTTGGGGCAGGCCCCAGATCAGCTGGGCGTTGGCGTAGGCGCTGAAGCCAGTGCCGTCGATGTGCGTGCGGGCGACCGCGGAGGTGGCCAGCTGGGTGACCACCAGGGCGCCCGCCTGGTTGGCGAGGACGAAGAGGACCGTCCACTTGGCCAGCATGGCGGCCTTGCCGAGGCCGTGTCCCTTCCAGTCGAAGCGCAGACGGAGCTTGAACCCGGTCTCGCGCAGGTACGGGATCATCGCGAGTGCCTGCACGACGAGGCCGAGGAGCACGCCGACGCCGAGCAGCCGCTGGCCCTCCGGCGGGATGGTCGTGACGGTCATGTGGGAGTTCGCGGCCGTGCCGTAGACCCACAGGAACGTGCCGAGCGTGAAGATGATGACGATGTTGTTCAGGACCGGCGTCCACATCATCGCGCCGAACTTGCCCCGGGCGTTGAGGATCTGGCCCATCACCACGTGGACGCCCATGAAGAAGATCGAGGGCAGGAAGTACCGGGTGAAGGTGATGCCGACCTCGTTGGCCGCCGGATTGCTGGCGACCGAATTGGAGAGCATCCGGACCAGAAGCGGCGCCGCGAACATCGTGAGGGCGGTGAGCACGCCCAGTGCGACCATCACCAGGGTGAGCAGCCGGTTGGCGAACGCCTCGCCCCCGTCGTCGTCCTCCTTCATGGCGCGGACGAGCTGCGGGACGAACACGGAGTTCAGGCCACCGCCGACGGTCAGGATGTAGATCATCGTCGGCAGCTGGTAGGCCACCTGGAAGGTGTCGCCCAGCAGGGCCGTGCCCAGTGCGGCCACGATCATCGCCGAGCGGATGAACCCGGTGAGCCGGGAGACCATCGTGCCCGCCGCCATGACGGCGCTCGACTTCAGCAGCCCCGCGGCCTTCCCGCCCTTCTTCGCCGCCGGAGCGGGGGCGGGCTCGGCAGCCGGGGCAGAGGCCTCGGCGATGGCCGGTGCGGCGGCGTACGGTCCCATCGGCCCCTGACCGGCGGCCGGGGCCGGGGCGGGGCCGGGAACCGACGGGACGGCCATCTGCGGGCGTCCGCCCATGTCCTGCGGTGGCTGGTAGCCGTGCTGTCCCGGACCTTGGTGGCCGTAGCCGTCCTGGCGCATGTCCGGACGGCCGCCCTGCTGCTGGTCACGGAAGAGGTGGGCGAAGGCGTCCGGCTCGTGGTGCTCCTCGCCGGAGTTGCTGACCAGGTCGTCGACGCCGACGAACTGCGTGGTGCGGGGATCCTCGCCGTGCGGCAGGTACTGGGTGGGGCCCGAGGGCTCCGGCGGCGGGGTCTGCGCCCACACCCGTGGGTCGGGGGCGTACGGAGACTGTGCGGGGCGGCCGTACAGCGGCTGCTGCGGCCCGTTCGTGCCCGGAGGAGGCGGAGGGTGCGCGGCGCGGTCGTACAGCGCCTCGCTGACCGGGTCCTGGGCGGTGAGGTCCTGCGCCCGGTAGGGGTCGTCGTCGTAGGCGTCCTGGAGGTACGTGTCCGCAGGAGGCTGGGGCGGCGTCTGGCCGTGTCCGGGCGGCGGAGCGTCGGGGTGGCCCGAGCCGCCCACGGCCTGGCCGCGGTCACCGTCGTACGGCGCGTTCATGCTTTACCCCACCTCATCGTCCCGGGCCCTCCGGGCCACGACATCCTCAACGGTCCACTTTCTCACCCGTGCCGGACGGGTCTGCGCTTTCCGCTTCGGTGTCCGGTGCCGGGTCACTCGGCTGCTCCGGGTCGTCTGCCCGGGACCGGGTGCCGGACTCTTCTGTGAGACGACCGGCAGTGCCTTCGAGGTTCTCCGGCTCGCCGCCTTCCGGCTCGGCCGCGCTCTCACCGGCTTCTCCGGCGCCGTCCTCACCGTCCTGCGCCTCCTCGGCGCTCCCGGCGTCCTGCGGGTCCTGGGCGGCCTCCTTGGCCGTCGCCCGCTTGCGCTGGGTGTACATGCGGAAGCCGGCGAGGACGAGCAGCAGGACGCCGCCGCCGATGACCAGCATCACCGTGGCCGTGATCTCGGTGACCTTCACGTCGAAGGTGACGGGCGCGCCGTACTCCCGGCCGTCCTGCGTGTAGAGCTGGGCGACCACCGTCACGGGACCGTTGGCGTTGGCCGACGTGGGGAACTTCACGGACTGGCTGTGCCCGCCGGAGACCGCGACGGGCTGTTCCGCGTACGCCTTGCCGCGGATCTTGAGGCGGGTGGGGTTGGTCGAGGTGAGCCGCAGCATCAGGTGGTCGACACCCTGCACCAGGTTGTTCTGCACCGTCACCGGGATCGTGGCACTGCGGCCGGAGAGCTTCGTCTCCGACTTGTCGATCAGCTTGACCTGCTCGGAGAGGTCGTCGAGATACGCCTCCACGCCGTCCCGGAAGCTGGACGCCTCACCGGTCCGGCCGCGCCACGACGTGGCCATCTCGCGGTTCATGCCCCGTCCGAAGGGCGTGACGACCCGGGACGGGTCGGTGAGGACGACCTGGAAGTTGTCGACCTTGTCCTGCGTCCTGGCGATCGCCCAGAAGGCGGCTCGCCCGAGTTCCTTCTTGCGTAGCGAGGAGGGGTAGTCCGCGGTGGACGGGATCTTCGTGGTGGCACTGGGGTCGGGCTTGGCCGCGGCGGCCGCGTTCAGGTCCTGCGACTGGGACCAGGTGCTCTGCTGGAGGGCCGTCAGCGCCTGCGCCATGGCCTGGGCCTGGGGGGCGGTGGGCATGCGCTGCGGGGCCACGACGATGCTGCGCTGCCGACTCGTCTGGCTGTCGAGCTCCAGGCTCTGGGCGAGGAACTGCTGCACGGCGAGCGTGGTGGCGCCGGCCTGCGTCATTTCGCCCTCGAACGCCGTCGACAGGCGGGCGTCCGCGACGACCGCCGTGGTGCCGCCGCCGATCGGACGGGCGGCGGAGGGCGTGTAGGTGAGCCCGCCGGTCTCCTGGAGGCTGTCGCTGCGCGTGATGACCTTGTCGGCGCCCGCGGAGGTGGCGACCTTGACGATCGACCGGTCGATGGCGCCGTCCACGGGCCAGGCGAAGTCCGTGTTCGGTTTCACGTGGAGCACCGTCTCCACCGTGCCTGCGGCGACGTCGGTGGCGTCCTTGAACTGACTCAGTGAGCCGGTGACGCTCGTGCCGTGGTGGGCGAGGGAGGCCAGGTCGGGGTCGGCGAAGGGCAGTGCCACGACGTCCTTGCCCGCCACCGCCTGCTGGAGCTCGGCGAGCCACTTCTTGGCGACATCCTGATGGGTGCCCGGCACGGGTGCGCCGTCCCCGGTCTGGATGCGGTAGTTACGGGTCATGGCGTCGACGGACGCCAGCAGGTCGGGGTCGATCACCCAGGTGACGTCGAGATCCTTGCCCAGCGACAGCATCTGCTCCAGGCGTCCGCCGGGAGCGATGTCCTTGGCGAGGTCGTCGTCGAGGAAGACCGGCGTCTGCTGTGCTCCGGGGCCCGTCTCGGCCGTCATGTGGACGTCGGACACGAGCGGCCACAGATAGGTCGTCTTCGTCTTCGTGCCCGCGTCGTTCGGCTGCCACGGCAGGAACGTGCGCTGGATGCCCAGGACCTGCTCCCAGGGCTGGGCGGAGGTCTGGCCGGACAGCGAGACGGAGAGCTCGTAGACCCCGTTCGTGCCGAGGTTCAGCTTGTCGACCGGCACGGAGACGCTGAAGTGCTGGGCGACGCCCGGAGCGAGCCGGGTGAACTTCTGGACGTACTTGTCGCCGACCTCGGGTCCGTCGGCGGCCGGATCGAACCGGCTGCGCTGGGCCACGCTGTCGATCGCCGAGCGGGTGTCCAGCTCCGGGCCCACGCGCAGGCCCACGTGGGCGTCGGTGACAGCCTGCTTGCCCTTGTTCGTCACCGTGCCGGAGACGGTCAGCGTGTCCCCGTCCGAGGGGGTGCTGGGGCTGAGCGAGTCGAGGGAGACGGCCACCGTACGCGAGCCCGACGCGGCCTGCTGGGACTCCTGCCCGGCAGCGTGTGCGGACGGCATGGCGGGCAGTTGGAGCAGAGCGGCCAGCAGCGGTGCTCCGGCGAGCAGCGCCCCGGCACGCCGCAACCGGCGGCGGGCAGGTGAGGGACTGGTCCCCTGGAAGTCTGCCGCCTCGGCCACGCGCTCGCCCGTCCCTCGTCGTCAGTGGTCGTCGGAATGTGCGTCCACGCATGGTAACGATGTGCGCCGAGGGGAAGTGCCACGGAGGCGGTCTCAAGATCGCTGGACGCGAGTGGACGCCCTGGATATGCCCGTATCCGGGGATGCTGTTCGTTACGTCACAAAGACAGGGTTTGAGCAGGTAATAAAGGGGTCTGCCGCGGTGGCCCCCGGTGGTGCCGTTCCGGCGGACCGGCCGAGCCCCGTGCCCGAACAATGACGGCGCGGTCCAGTGCCCGGGCCACGTACCCTTTTCTGTTGTGCCGAACGCCAACGAAGACACTTCCCCTGCCCTGAACCAGGTGCAGCAGCGCGCGGTGAGCGAGTTGCTGCGGGTGGCCCCCGTCGCCGACGAGCTCGCGCGCCGTTTCCAGGAGGCCGGGTTCTCCCTCGCCCTGGTCGGAGGCTCGGTCCGGGACGCGCTGCTCGGCCGGCTCGGCAACGACCTGGACTTCACGACCGACGCCCGCCCCGAGGACGTACTGAAGATCGTGCGGCCATGGGCGGACGCCGTCTGGGAGGTCGGGATCGCCTTCGGCACGGTCGGGGTGCAGAAGCAGGCCCGCGTCGGGGACGCCGACCGGTGCTTCCAGATCGAGGTGACCACCTACCGGTCCGAGGCCTACGACCGCTCCTCGCGCAAGCCCGAGGTGTCGTACGGCGACTCCATCGAGGAGGACCTCGTCCGCCGTGACTTCACGGTCAACGCCATGGCCGTGGCGCTGCCGGAGAAGACGTTCATCGACCCGCACGGCGGGATCGGCGACCTCGAGGCGCGTGTGCTGCGCACCCCGGGCACACCCGAGGAGTCCTTCTCCGACGATCCGCTGCGCATGATGCGGGCCGCGCGCTTCGCCGCCCAGCTCGACTTCGACGTCGCCCCCGAGGTCGTCACGGCGATCAAGGACATGGCGGGGCGCATCGAGATCGTCTCGGCGGAGCGGGTCCGGGACGAGTTGAACAAGCTGATCCTGTCGGCCCACCCGCGCAAGGGCCTGACCCTGCTCGTCGACACCGGTCTCGCCGGCCATGTCCTGCCCGAGCTGCCCGCCCTCCGCCTGGAGAGCGATGAGCACCACCGGCACAAGGATGTCTACGACCACACGCTGATCGTGCTGGAGCAGGCGATGGCGCTGGAGGAGGAACCCGACCTGGCCCTCCGCCTCGCTGCCCTTCTGCATGACATCGGCAAGCCGCGCACGCGCCGCTTCGAGAAGGACGGCCGGGTCTCCTTCCACCATCACGAGGTGGTCGGCGCGAAGATGACCAAGAAGCGCATGATCGCGCTGAAGTACTCCAACGAGCTGGTGAAGGACGTTTCACGGCTGGTCGAACTCCACCTGCGGTTCCACGGCTACGGCACGGGCGAGTGGACGGACTCGGCTGTCCGCCGCTACGTCCGTGATGCCGGCCCGCTGCTCGACCGTCTCCACAAGCTGACCCGCTCGGACTGCACCACCCGCAACAAGCGCAAGGCGGCCGCGCTGTCCCGGGCGTACGACGGTCTGGAGGAGCGCATCGCCCAGCTCCAGGAGCGGGAAGAACTCGACGCGATCCGCCCGGACCTCGACGGCAACCAGATCATGGAGATCCTGGGCGTCAAGCCCGGCCCGGCCGTCGGCAAGGCGTACAAGTACCTGCTGGAGCTCCGCCTCGAGAACGGCCCGATGGAGCACGATGCGGCGGTGGCGGCCCTCAAGGAGTGGTGGGCCGAGCAGGAGGAGTAGGGCTGAGATCGTGTGAAGAGGGCCCGTGTTTCACGTGAAACACGGGCCCGGGAAACGCCAAGGGGCGATGTTTCACGTGAAACATCGCCCCTCAGTCATGGGTCATGCGGGTGTTACTGCGTCTCCTTCAGGCACAGCACCACGTCGTGCCCGCCTCCAGACTGGACGTAGGAGATGGTCCACCCCTTGACGCCTTCGCACTTGTCCTCGTCGGAGGAGCCGTCGAACTTCTGGACCACCTTGTACTCGGCCTCACTGGACGAGCAGCCGACCTCCTTGAGGTCGGGGTTGGAGTCGGTTCCCTTGTTGTGCAGGCAGGCGCCCACCGAGGTCGTCTCGGCGTCGTTCTGGCTGAACCACCAGCCGATGCCGAACTTGACGAGGAAGATGGCGACAGCGACGACGATCGCCATCATGATGCCCAGCGCCTTCTTGGCCCCGGACTTCGGCGGAACGGGCGGCGGGACCGGTGCACCCTGTTGCTGGGGGAAGGGGGCGTACGGAGCCTGCGGCGGGTAGGGCTGCTGCGGGGATCCGGGCTGACCGGGCTGCTGCCCCATGGGAGCGGTGGGCGCCTGGGCGTGCGGGTTCTGGCCCTGGGGCGGCGGAGTGGTCACTTGGGGGTCCCCCTGGAACTTGGGCATGATGGCAGGAACATGCCGTCGAAATAAGACGCACGTAAGTTACAGGCCATGACTGACACTGCTGTAGCCCACTGGGACTCTGTGGCATTGATGTGACACTTATTTGCCCGCAAAGCGGGTCATAGTGACCGCAACTGCTCCGTAGATCGCGGCGATCATGACGACGAGCACGGCCGAGCGGCCGTCGGGTGGCAGCATCAGCGCGGCGAACCCCGCGGCGCCGACGAACGCCACGTTGAACAGCACGTCGTACACGGAAAAGATCCGGCCGCGGAAGCCGTCGTCGACCGCGGACTGCACCATCGTGTCCGTGGAGATCTTCGCTCCCTGGGTGGTCAGCCCCAGCACGAACGCCGCGACGAGCAGGGGGCCGGTGGCGAAGGGCAGACCCAGGGCGGGCTCGAGAACCGCGGCGGAGCCGGCGCACACGGCGATCCAGCGGGCCGGTCCGAGCCGGCCCGCCGCCCACGGTGTCATCACGGCCGCCGCGAAGAACCCGGCGCCCGAGAGGGCCAGCGCCAGCCCGAGCAGACGCAGTCCCTCCCGTGTGTTCGAGGTCAGGCCGTAGCGGCACAGCATCAGCACCATGACGGTCAGTGCCCCGTAGCAGAACCGCATCAGCGTCATCGAGGCCAGTGCCCAGGCGGCCTGCCGCCGGGACGGTGCGGCGAGGTGCCGTACAGCCGCCATCAGATCGCGTGCGGTGACGGTCAGTGCCGCGCCCAGCCGGGTCCGCTCCGGTTCCCGGTCGGGCCCGAGCAGATCCGGTGCCATGAGCAGCGAGGTCAGGGCCGCGCACAGGTACAGGGCGGCCCCCAGCAGCACCACGGCCGCGTCGGAGTCCGCTCCCACCAGCCGTACGACGAAGGCGAGACCGCCACCCGCGAACGCGGCCAGGGAGCCGGCGGTCGGCGACAGCGAGTTGGCCATCACCAGCCGCTCGGCGTCGACGACGCGTGGCAGCGCGGCCGACAGGCCGGCGAGGACGAAGCGGTTGACGGCGGTGACGCACAGCGCGGAGACGTAGAACAGCCAGTCCGGCACGGCGGCGACCATCAGCACGGCCGTGGCGGTCGCCATCACGGCACGCGCCAGGTTGCCGTAGAGGAAGACCTGACGGCGGCGCCAGCGGTCCAGCAGGACGCCTGCGAAGGGGCCGACCAGGGAGTACGGCAGGAGCAGGACCGCCATCGCGGAGGCGATCGCGGCGGGCGAGGTCTGCTTCTCCGGGGAGAAGACGACGTAGGTGGCGAGCGCGACCTGGTAGACGCCGTCCGCGCTCTGGGAGAGCACCCGTACGGCGAGCAGGCGTCTGAAGTTCCTCAGGCGCAGCAGGACACGCAGGTCACGGACGACGGCCATGGAGCACAGCCTCACATGTGGGAGGGCCCCCGTCCGTGCACGCACGGCGTACACGGACGGGGGCCCAACAGCCCTGGCAGGAGCGGTTTTGCGAAGCGCTCTCTAGCGCTCGACCTCGCCGCGGATGAACTTCTCCACGTTCTCGCGGGCCTCGTCGTCGAAGTACTGCACCGGCGGGGACTTCATGAAGTACGAGGACGCCGACAGGATCGGACCGCCGATGCCCCGGTCCTTGGCGATCTTCGCGGCGCGCAGGGCGTCGATGATGACACCGGCGGAGTTCGGGGAGTCCCAGACCTCGAGCTTGTACTCCAGGCTCAGCGGGACGTCGCCGAAGGCGCGGCCCTCGAGGCGGACGTAGGCCCACTTGCGGTCGTCGAGCCAGGCCACGTAGTCGGACGGGCCGATGTGGACGTTCTTCTCGCCGAGGTCCCGGTCGGGGATCTGGGAGGTGACGGCCTGCGTCTTGGAGATCTTCTTGGACTCCAGGCGGTCGCGCTCCAGCATGTTCTTGAAGTCCATGTTGCCGCCGACGTTCAGCTGCATGGTGCGGTCCAGGATGACACCGCGGTCCTCGAACAGCTTCGCCATGACGCGGTGCGTGATGGTCGCGCCGACCTGCGACTTGATGTCGTCGCCGACGATCGGGACGCCCGCCTCGGTGAACTTGTCCGCCCACTCCTTGGTGCCGGCGATGAAGACCGGGAGCGCGTTGACGAAGGCGACCTTGGCCTCGATGGCGCACTGGGCGTAGAACTTCGCCGCGTGCTCGGAGCCCACGGGCAGGTAGCAGACCAGGACGTCGATCTGCTTGTCCTTGAGGACCTGGACGACGTCGACCGGGGCCTCGGCGGACTCCTCGATGGTCTCCCGGTAGTACTTGCCGAGACCGTCGAGGGTGTGGCCGCGCTGAACCGTCACACCGGTGCTGGGCACGTCGCAGATCTTGATGGTGTTGTTCTCGGAGGCGCCGATGGCGTCCGCGAGGTCCAGGCCGACCTTCTTCGCGTCGACGTCGAAGGCGGCGACGAACTCGATGTCACGCACGTGGTAGTCGCCGAACTGCACGTGCATGAGGCCCGGGACCTTCGACGCCGGGTCGGCGTCCTTGTAGTACTCGACGCCCTGCACCAGCGACGCGGCGCAGTTGCCCACGCCGACGATGGCTACGCGAACCGAACCCATTCCGGTTGCTCCCTGTGTGTAATCGGTGAAGCCCCGACGGGACCTCACGTGGCGGTGTCGTCGGGCGTATCCGGCCGGGGAGACTCCCCGGACCGGGGCAGGCCGCCCGTCGCTCCAGTGGTGGTGTCCAGCGACGCGGGTCCCCCGGAGGCGGAACCCTTGAGGTCCCGCCCGGCCCGCTCGCTCTCGATGAGCTCGTTCAGCCAGCGCACTTCGCGCTCCACGGACTCCATTCCGTGGCGCTGGAGCTCGAGTGTGTAGTCGTCGAGGCGCTCCCGGGTGCGTGCCAGAGAGGCGCGCATCTTCTCCAGACGCTCCTCCAGCCGGCTGCGGCGGCCCTCCAGCACGCGCATGCGTACGTCGCGCGACGTCTGCCCGAAGAAGGCGAAGCGCGCGGCGAAGTGCTCGTCCTCGTACGTGTCGGGGCCGGTCTGCGAGAGCAGCTCCTCGAAGTGCTCCTTACCTTCGGCCGTCAACCGGTAGACGATTTTGGCGCGGCGCCCTGCGAGCGCGGCGGAGACGGCGTCCTCAGGAGCGTTCCCCGGCTCCTCGATCAACCAGCCGTTGGCGACCAGCGTCTTGAGGCAGGGATAGAGCGTCCCGTAGCTGAACGCACGGAACACACCCAGTGACGTATTAAGTCGTTTGCGCAGCTCGTAGCCGTGCATCGGAGATTCGCGGAGCAGACCGAGAACGGCGAACTCGAGGATGCCGGAACGCCGGCCCATCGTCGCCTCCTCTCTCCCACGAACCGGCGGCGGCGGGTGCCGCTCCGGGTGCCATGGCGATGCTTATCTCGCGCTGATGTATCGACTCGATACATCACGACGATAGATCCCAGCCCCGGATGCGACAAGAGGGGGCAGGGTGAACGGGATCACATCGCAGGTCAGTCGGAGGCAAGTTGCCTGATTTGGGGTGAACTTCGAGGCTCAGCGGGTTTTGCCAGTGCGTAGTCTGTGCGCCATGCACACCGCCGGGAACCAAGTGACGCCTGGGGGACGTCCTCGTCCCCGGTGCGGTACGGGTGAATACGTGACCGACCACATCCGTACTTCGGGGGGACCGGAAACCAGCCGCCGTTTCCAGGCGCGCAAGGGTGCGCCTGCCCGAGGAGTAATCGTTCGATGAGCGAGCACCGTCGCAAACCGCCGCAGCCGCAGGGAGGCGGACGTGCCGCGGCCCGACGCGGCCAGTCCGGCTCGTCCCCCGGCCGCCGCGCGGCACCGCGAGGCGCCAGCGGATCCCCTGCCGATTCCTATGGATCCGGTTCCCAAGGACCGGGTCCGGGGTCGGGTTCGTATGGCGCGGGAGGTGAGGAGCGCCCGTACGAGGGTCGTGCCGCCGCTCGGCGGGCGGCGCAGAGAGGTGGCGGTCGCCGGGGCCGGCCCGCCGGCCCCGGCGGCCCGAACGGGCCCGGGCGCGGACGTGGCCGGGCGGCGCCGCCCGCCAAGAACCGGATCGTCGACTATCCGCGCGCGGGCAAGGATGGATGGCGCCGCTGGACGCCGTCCTGGAAGCTCGTGACGGGGCTGTTCATCGGCTTCGTCGGGAGTCTGGTGGCGGTCGCCGGCATCGGGTACGCCATGGTGGGCGTGCCCGATGTCGCCCAGACCGCGACCGCGCAGAACAACGTCTACCTCTGGTCCGACAACACGCCGATGGTCTCGACGGGTGGTGAGACGAACCGGCAGATCGTCAACCTGTCGCAGATCCCCGAGGCGATGCAGTGGGCGGTCATCTCCCAGGAGAACAAGAGCTTCTACTCCGACAGCGGCATCGACCCCAAGGGCATCGCCCGCGCGTTCTTCAACATGGCCACCGGCGGCCAGACCCAGGGTGGTTCCACCATCACCCAGCAGTACGTGAAGAACGCGAGGCTGGACGACCAGTCGCAGACGATCTCCCGTAAGTTCAAGGAGATCTTCATCTCGATCAAGGTGGGCACCACTGTCAAAAAGCAGGAGATCCTCGAGGGCTACCTGAACTCGGCCTACTACGGCCGGGGTGCCTACGGGATCCAGGCGGCCTCACGCGCCTATTTCAACAAGGAAGCCATCCAGCTGAACCCGGGCGAGTGCGCCTTCCTGTCCGCGATGCTCAAAGGCGCGGCGTACTACGACCCGGCGGGCCAGACCTCCATCGACCCCACCGGAGCCACCGCGGAGAAGAACTCCGCCCGGGCCCTGCAGCAGATGCAGGACACGCTCAACAAGATGGTCGAGGGCAAGCATCTGAGCCCCACCGAGCGGGCCAAGTACACCAAGCTCCCCGACTGGAAGAACCCGCGGTCGAACACCCAGCTGAGCGGTCAGACCGGCTACCTCGTGGACCTGGCCAACAGCTATCTGGTCACCCACAGCGACGAGACCGGCATCACCGCGGACAAGCTGCGGCTGGGCGGATACACGATCAAGACGACCTTCGACAAGAAGAAGGTCACGAAGCTCGAAAACGCGGTCAAGAAGGTCCAGAAGGCCAACATCGACCCCAAGCTGCGCCCGAAGACGGACACGCACGTCCAGTTCGGCGGAGCCTCGGTGGACGCGAAGACGGGTGCCATCGTGGCGATCTACGGCGGTGAGGACGCGACCAGGCACTTCACCAACAACGCCGACGCGACCGGTGCCCAGGTCGGCTCGACCTTCAAGCCGTTCGTGCTGGCCGCGGCCATGCGGGACGGCGTCCGCGACCCCAGCGGGGGCGAGTCGCAGCCACAGGACGAACGCACGCAGGTGTCGCCCAAGAGCCGGTTCAGCGGTAAGAACAAGCTCAAGATCAAGAGGTATGACGGGACCGTCTGGACGAATGAGAAGGACAAGGAGTGGCTGCAGACCAACGACGGTAACGAGTCGCGCGGAAAGCCCCCGAGCTACATGATCGACCTGCGCGAGGCGATGCAGTGGTCGGTGAACTCCGCCTTCGTGCAGCTCGGCATGGACGTCGGTCTCGACAAGGTCAAGCAGGCCGCCCTCGACGCCGGTCTGAAGGAGAACAGCCTGACCGGCACCAGCTTCCCGTCCTTCTCCATCGGCATCTCCGACCCCAGCGCCATCCGCATGGCGGGCGCCTACGCCACCTTCGCCAAGAGTGGTGAGCAGAACGACCCGTTCTCCGTCCTGGAGGTCAAGGACAAGGACGGGAAGATCTACGAGCACGAGGGCAAGCCCACGCAGGCCTTCACGTCGGCGGTCGCCGACAACGTCACGGACATCCTCAAGACCGTGGTCGAGAAGGGTACGGGCAAAAACGCCCAGCTGCCCGGGCGTGAGGTGGCCGGCAAGACCGGTACCACGGACGGAAACAAGTCCGCCTGGTTCGTCGGGTACACCCCGCAGCTGTCCACGGCGATCGGCATGTTCCGGCTGGACGACAACGAGAAGAACAAGTCGCGCAAGTTCGAGAAGATGTACGGCACGGGTGGCCAGGACAAGATCCACGGCGCCTCGTTCCCGTCCGAGATCTGGCACGACTACATGCTGGAGGCGCTCCAGGGTACGCCGGTCGAGAAGTTCCCGAAGCCCGAGCCCATCGGCGAGATCGTCAACCCGGTGCCCAGCCCCACGCCGACGCCCTCGGCCACCCCGACCGAGGAGGCCAGCCCGACGCCGTCTCCCACGCCCAGCGAGGTCGAGCCCAGCCCGACCCCCTCGCCGTCCAAGTCGCGCTGCGGCTTCTTCGGCTGCGACGGCAACGGCAACGGCAACGGCGGTGGTACGGGCGACGGCGGTGTGGACGGAGGCCTCACCCCGACGCCGTCACCGACCGATTCAGGCAGCGGCAACGGAAACGGAGGCGGCAACCGGGGCAACGGCAACGGAGGCTTCTTCGGAGGCCCGACCAACTAGCCGCCTGACCGTCCCACGAGGGCGTTTCACGTGAAACGAGGGCCGCCGCACCTGCCGGGTGCGGCGGCCCTCGGCGCTTCCCGGACGTGTACGGCAGGATGTGCCCCATGCCCAGTGCTGAATCGACGCAAGCGAGCGTGCACGAGCCGAACCCGGTGCGGCCCACCAAGGAGGACGAGGTCGCGGCGGCCGGCAGTGAGCTGATCGGCGGTCCTGTCGGGCGGCGTGCCCTGCTCGGGAAGTCCTGGTGGACCCCCGTACGGGTCGTCGCGCTCGTCGCGATCGGCATGTTCGCCCTCGGCCTGGTCCAGAAGGTGCCCTGCTACCACGGCGCCTGGTTCTTCGGTGCGAGTTCGCAGTACACGAAGGCCTGCTACTCGGACATTCCGCACCTCTACCAGGGGCGTGGCTTCGCCGAGGGCCTCGTGCCCTACTTCGACAAGCTTCCCGGCGACATGCCGTACCTGGAGTACCCCGTACTGACCGGGGTGTTCATGGAGGTGGCCTCCTGGCTGACCCCGCACAGCGGCAGCATCCAGCACCAGGAACAGTGGTACTGGATGGTCAACGCCGGGATGCTGATGGTGTGCGCGGCCGTCATCGCCGTCTGCGTGGCCCGCACACACACCCGGCGGCCGTGGGACGGCCTGCTGGTCGCCCTCGCGCCGGCCTTCGCGTTGACCGCCACCATCAACTGGGACCTGCTGGCGGTCGCCCTCACGGCCGCCGCGATGCTGATGTGGTCCCGCGGGCGCTCGGTCGCCTTCGGTGTCCTGCTGGGCCTCGCCACGGCCGCCAAGCTCTATCCCGTCTTCCTGCTCGGCCCGCTGTTCGTGCTGTGCTGGCGGGCGGGGAAGTGGCGCGACTTCGGCAGGGCCCTGGCGGGCGCCGTCGTCACCTGGCTGGTGGTGAACCTGCCGGTGATGGCCTTCGCCTCGGAGGGCTGGTGGCAGTTCTACAAGTTCAGCCATGACCGGGGCGTCGACTTCGGCTCCTTCTGGCTCATCTGGGCCCAGAACTCGAGCAGTCCGCCGAGCACCGACTTCGTCAACACCACGGCCACGCTGCTGGTGGTGCTGTGCGCCCTCGGTATCGCGATGCTGACGCTGTACGCCCCGCGCCGTCCGCGCTTCGCCCAGCTCGCCTTCCTGATCGTGGCGGCCTTCATCGTCACCAACAAGGTCTACTCGCCGCAGTACGTCCTGTGGCTCGTCCCGCTGGCCGCACTGGCCCGTCCCAAGTGGCGGGACTTCCTGATCTGGCAGGTCTGCGAGGTGGCGTACTTCTTCGGCATCTGGATGTACCTGGCGTACACGACCAGCGGAGACGCCCACAAGGGCCTGCCGACCGACGGTTACCACTGGGCGATCGTCGTGCACCTGCTGGGCACGCTGTACCTGTGCGCGGTCGTCGTGCGCGACATCCTCATGCCGGAGCGGGACGTGGTGCGCCGCGCCGGCGACGACGACCCCTCGGGCGGTGTCCTCGACGGTGCCGAGGACGTCTTCGTCCTCGGCACCCGGGCCCGTCCGCCGCACCGGGAGGCGGACTTCGGCGGGCCGCAGGTGGAGTGGGGCGGACAGGGCACGTCGGCCTCCCAGGGTGGTTCGCTCTGAGCGAACAGGGTTTCAGGAGGTCGTGCGAAAGGCCGTACCCGGCACTGCCGGATACGGCCTTTCGTACGAGAACGGGTGCTCGGGGGACTGCTCAGTGGTCCATGAGCCGGTCGAACTGCGTGGTGGTGTGGCGCAGATGGGCCACCAACTCGTCACCGACCTTGGGCTCTTGTGCGTCCGAGGGAACGAACAGGATCGACACCTGCATGTGCGGCGGCTCCGCGAACCAGCGCTGCTTGCCGCTCCAGACGAACGGGGAGAGGTTGCGGTTCACCGTGGCCAGGCCGGCGCGGGCGACGCCCTTGGCGCGCGGCATGACGCCGTGCAGCGCCTTGGGGGCCTCCAGACCCACCCCGTGCGACGTACCGCCCGCCACGACGACCAGGAAGCCGTCCGAGGCCGCCTTCTGCTGGCGGTAGCCGAAACGGTCGCCCTTGGTGACCCGCGTGACGTCCAGGACCGCGCCGCGGTACTCGGTGGCCTCGTGGTCCCCCAGCCAGAGCCGCGTGCCGATGCGGGCACGGAACTGCGTCTGCGGGAACTGCTGCTGCAACCGGGCGAGTTCCTCCGCCTTGAGGTGGCTGACGAACATCGTGTGCAGCGGCAGGCGGGCCGCGCGCAGCCGGTCCATCCAGCCGATGACCTCCTCCACGGCGTCCGAACCGTCCGTGCGGTCCAGCGGCAGATGGATGGCGAAGCCCTCCAGCCGGACGTTCTCGATGGCGGCGTGCAGTTGCGGCAGGTCCTGCTCGCTGATGCCGTGCCGCTTCATCGAGGACATCACCTCGATGACGACACGGGCCCCGACGAGGCCGTACACCCCGTCGATCGACGACACCGAGCGGATCACACGGTCGGGCAGCGGCACCGGTTCCTCGCCCCGGCGGTAGGGCGTCAGCACCAGCAGGTCACCGCTGAAGAAGTCCTTGATGCGGGCGGCCTCGTACGTCGTGCCGACGGCGAGGATGTCGGAGCCCAGCCGGGTGGCCTCCTCCGCCAGCCGCTCGTGCCCGAATCCGTAGCCGTTGCCCTTGCAGACCGGGACCAGCCCGGGGAACTGCTCCTGCACGTGCTTGTGGTGCGCCCGCCAGCGCGCGGTGTCGACGTAGAGCGTGAGCGCCATGGCCGGACCTGGAACCTTTCTCGGGGGTGCGGTGTATCAGAAGTATGGAAGGTGTCGACGGGGTCGAAGCGAAGAGCGTCAGGTCAGCGGCGCGACATGTAGATGTCGAGCGCCTTGTGGAGCAGCTTGTTCAGCGGGAAGTCCCACTCCCCGAGGTACTCGGCGGCCTGGCCGCCGGTGCCGACCTTGAACTGGATCAGGCCGAAGAGGTGGTCGGTCTCGTCCAGCGAGTCGGAGATGCCGCGCAGGTCGTAGACGGTGGCGCCGAGCGCGTAGGCGTCGCGCAGCATCCGCCACTGCATCGCGTTCGAGGGCCGGACCTCACGGCCGATGTTGTCGGAGGCGCCGTAGGAGTACCAGACGTGCCCGCCGACGATCAGCATCGTCGCCGCTGCCAGGTTCACGCCGTTGTGCCGGGCGAAGTACAGCCGCATGCGGTTGGGGTCCTCGGTGTTGAGGGCCGTCCACATGCGCTGGAAGTACGACAGCGGGCGGGGCCGGAAGTGGTCGCGCACCGCGGTGATCTCGTACAGCCGCTGCCATTCCTCGAGGTCCTGGTAGCCGCCCTGGACAACCTCGACCCCGGCCTTCTCCGCCTTCTTGATGTTGCGGCGCCACAGCTGGTTGAAGTTCTTGTGCACCTCTTCCAGGGACCGGTTGGCGAGCGGTACCTGAAAGATGTAGCGGGGCTGCACGTCGCCGAACCCGGCGCCGCCGTCCTCGCCCTGCTGCCAGCCCATACGGCGCAGTTTGTCGGCGACCTCGAAGGCGCGGGGCTCGATGAAGTCGGCCTCCAGGTCGCGCAGGCGCTTGACGTCCGAGTCCTGGATGCCCTTCTTGATGGTCTCGGCGTTCCAGCGGCGGATGATCACCGGCGGGCCCATCTTCACCGAGAAGGCGCCCTGCTGCTTCAGATGCGCCAGCATCGGCTGGATCCAGTCGTCGAGATTCGGCGCGAACCAGTTGATGACCGGGCCCTCAGGCAGGTAGGCGAGATACCGCTTGATCTTGGGCAGTTGGCGGTACAGGACGAGGCCCGCGCCGACCAGTTCGCCGGTGCGGTCGTCGAACCAGCCCAGGTTCTCCGAGCGCCACTCCGCCTTGACCTCTGACCAGGCCGGGACCTGCATGTGACTCGCCGCGGGCAGGTTCTGGATGTAGGCCAGATGCTGCTCTCGACTGATGGTCCTCAGGGTCAGGCTCATTCGGGGCGCTCCTCGGGCTGGCGTGTCCCCATGGGTACAGGGGCTCCGGCTCTCGCGCCGAAGCCTACTGCGCCCTGGGAGCGCGCAGACTGGCCGCACGCGACCTTCGCCCCGGCCTGTTCACCGCCGTGGCGTCGGGCGTGCGGTCATACGGGCGGCGTCCGCGGTGTCCGGCGGACGCCGTCCATAAGGAGCGGCCGGGCGTGCCCGGCGTCAGCTGAACAGGCCGCCGAAGAGGCCGCCGTGCGCCAGGCCGAGATAGAAACCGACCGCGGAGGCGCCGAGGCCGAGGACCAGCCCGAAGCGCTCGCGCGTCGTCACGGAGATCCACTGTCCGTACGCGCCGGTGAGGATCCCCACCAGACCGGCCCAGGAGCTCAGCAGGTGCAGGCTGTGGAAGAGGAGCCCGGTGATGAACGCCAGCACGCCCAGCACCAGGGTCACCACGAGCAGGGTGTCCTGGACCGGGTGGGACTTGCCGTCGGTGGCGAAGAGGCCACCACCCGCGGCGGTGTTCGGTCGCATCGTCTGTGCCATGGGCACCTCCAGCGAAAAGCGGCGCATCCTAGCGCCGTGCACACCCGAGGTGTCCAGGTTGACGGGTCCGGAGCCCCGATTTCAACCGGAAGCGGGTGTGCGGGTAGTCTGTACGTTCTGCACGGTGTCTGCCCGGGCTGAGCTACGGCCAACCTGGAGAGTCCGTCAGTCGGCCCTCGTTGTCAGTGGCGGCTGATGTACTGCAAGCACTGTTGCGTACGCATCACAACCCTCCTGCCACGGAACGACCGTGGCCGTTGAGTCCAGAGGAGGTGGGTTCCACATGCGTCACTACGAGGTGATGGTCATCCTCGACCCCGATCTCGAGGAGCGTTCTGTCTCCCCGCTGATCGAGAACTTCCTTTCTGTCGTCCGTGACGGCGGCGGAAAGGTCGAGAAGGTCGACACCTGGGGCCGTCGTCGTCTCTCGTACGAGATCAAGAAGAAGCCCGAGGGCATCTACTCGGTCATCGACCTGCAGGCCGAGCCTGCGGTCGTCAAGGAGCTCGACCGCCAGATGAACCTGAACGAGTCGGTCCTCCGGACCAAGGTCCTCCGCCCCGAGACCCACTGAGCCCTTCGCTCAGCTGATCTCGGGATCGAGTAGCAAGCAGCCAGAGCAAACCCGCCGAGAGGTTCCCCCATGGCAGGCGAGACCGTCATCACGGTCGTCGGCAATCTTGTCGACGACCCCGAGCTGCGCTTCACCCCGTCCGGTGCGGCGGTCGCGAAGTTCCGCGTCGCGTCCACTCCCCGCACCTTCGACCGCCAGACAAACGAGTGGAAGGACGGCGAGAGCCTCTTCCTCACCTGCTCGGTCTGGCGTCAGGCGGCGGAGAACGTCGCCGAGTCGCTCCAGCGAGGCATGCGCGTCATCGTGCAGGGCCGGCTGAAGCAGCGGTCCTACGAGGACCGTGAGGGCGTCAAGCGCACGGTCTACGAGCTGGACGTCGACGAAGTCGGTGCCAGCCTGCGCAACGCCACGGCCAAGGTCACCAAGACCTCGGGCCGCGGTGGTCAGGGTGGTTACGGCGGCGGCGGTGGCGGCGGCCAGGGTGGCGGCGGCTGGGGCGGTGGCCCCGGTGGCGGCCAGCAGGGCGGCGGTGCTCCCGCCGACGACCCGTGGGCGACCGGCGCTCCCGCCGGTGGCAACCAGGGTGGCGGCGGCTGGGGCGGTGGCTCCGGCGGCGGTGGCGGCTACTCGGACGAGCCCCCCTTCTAGGCGGGCCGTACCCACACTTCTTGATCACACAGGAGAAACACCATGGCGAAGCCGCCTGTGCGCAAGCCTAAGAAGAAGGTCTGCGCATTCTGCAAGGACAAGGTCACGTACGTGGACTACAAGGACACGAACATGCTGCGGAAGTTCATTTCCGACCGCGGCAAGATCCGTGCCCGTCGCGTGACCGGCAACTGCACGCAGCACCAGCGTGACGTCGCCACGGCTGTCAAGAACAGCCGTGAGATGGCGCTGCTGCCCTACACCTCCACCGCGCGCTAAGGGAAGGGTGAGCCACACATGAAGATCATCCTCACCCACGAGGTCTCCGGCCTCGGTGCCGCGGGCGACGTCGTGGACGTCAAGGACGGCTACGCTCGCAACTACCTGATCCCGCGGAAGTTCGCGATCCGCTGGACCAAGGGTGGCGAGAAGGACGTCGAGCAGATCCGTCGTGCTCGCAAGATCCACGAGATCCAGACCATCGAGCAGGCCAACCAGATCAAGGCCCAGCTCGAGGGCGTGAAGGTCCGCCTGGCCGTCCGCTCCGGCGACTCTGGCCGCCTGTTCGGTTCCATCACCCCGGCCGACGTCGCCTCGGCGATCAAGGCTGCCGGCGGTCCCGAGGTCGACAAGCGCCGCATCGAGCTGGGCGCGCCGATCAAGACCCTGGGCGGTCACGAGACGTCCGTGCGTCTGCACCCCGAGGTTGCCGCCAAGGTCAGCATCGAGGTCGTTGCCGCGTAAGGCACTCCGCTCGGCTTGAGCAGTCGTGAAGGTGCCGCATCCGTCAAGGATGCGGCACCTTCCGCGTGACTGAGGTCAGTGGCGCTGAGGTCAGGGGAGCGGGAAACCACGTTTCACGTGAAACGTGGCGGCCCGCGGTGTTTCACGTGAAACGGTCAGCGTGTCGCACCTGTGACGATCCAGCGGCCCGAGCGGGAACGCAGCCACAGCGTCAGCATCCGCACGGTCATCATCAACGTCATGGCCGTCCAGAGCGCGGTGAGCCCGCCGCCCAGAACGGGAACGAGCAACGCCACAGGTGTGAAGACCGCCAAGGTCACCAGCATGGCGCCGGCGAGATACGGTCCGTCCCCCGCGCCCATCAGCGCACCGTCCAGGACGAAGACCACGCCGCAGATCGGCTGGGAGAACGCCACCAGGAGCAGTGCGGCCAGTGCCGTGTCCTTGACGAGGGCGTCACTGGTGAACAGCGACAGGAAGAGCGGTCGGCTCAGGATCACCAGGAGCCCGAGGGCGAAGCCGACGGCTATCCCCCACTGCACCATGCGCCGGCAGGCCTCGCGAGCGCCCTCCGGATCGTTGGCGCCGAGATAACGGCCGATGATGGCCTGTCCGGCGATCGCGATGGCGTCGAGGGCGAACGCGAGCAGGCTCCACAGGGACAGGACGATCTGGTGGGCGGCGATGTCCGCGTCACCGAGGCGGGCCGCCACGGCCGTGGCGATCATCAGGATCGCCCGCAGGGAGAGCGTACGGACGAGCAGCGGGGCACCGGCCTGTGCGGACGCCCTGATACCGGCCCGATCGGGCCGCAGGGAGGCGTGGTGCCGGCGGGCTCCACGGACAACCACATAGAGATAGACCAACGCCATGCCGCACTGGGCGATGACGGTGCCCCAGGCCGAGCCCGCGATGCCGAGTCCGGCACCATAGACGAGCCCGACATTGAGGGCAGCGTTGGCGACGAACCCGGCGACGGCGACATACAGCGGCGTCCGGGTGTCCTGAAGCCCACGAAGGACTCCGGTCGCGGCCAGCACGATGAGCATGGCCGGAATGCCGAGCGAGGAGATGCGCAGATAGGTCGTCGCATACGGTGCCGCCGTGTGCGAGGCGCCGAAGAGGTCCACCAGGGCGGGCGCGGTGGGCAGGACGACCGCGATGACGGCGGCCCCGAGCAGCAGTGCCAGCCAGATGCCGTCCATGCCCTGGCGGATGGCTGCCCGGATGTCGCCCGCGCCGACGCGGCGGGCGACGGCCGCCGTGGTGGCGTAGGCGAGGAAGACGAAGATGCTGACGGCGGTGGTCAGAAGGGCCGAGGCGATACCGAGTCCGGCGAGTTGCGCCGTGCCGAGATGGCCGACGATCGCGCTGTCGGCCATCACGAACAGCGGCTCGGCGACGAGTGCGCCGAAGGCCGGTACGGCCAGCGTGACGATCTCTCGGTCGTGCCGGCGCCGGGTGGCCGGGCGGCGTGCGGGGGCCTGTGTCATGTGCACCAATGTAATCGTCCACAGGTAAGAGATGCAAAGCCCTTGCAGTCCTTACTTGAGGTTTGGTGGCGTTCGCTTGTGCGTACCGTTCGAGGCGATCTTGATCCGACTGGGAAAGTTTTTCTTCTGCACAGCCGGTGGACGGGAAAATAGCAGGTCAGCGTGGTTCTGTGGATGGCGCCGAGGGCTTTTTCACAGGCCTGTCCACCGGCTCGTGCACAGGTTCCGCCAAGTTCTCCACAGCATCGGGGCGGTCGTCCACATGGCCTGTGGATAACCAGATTGGCTGACGCTGTTCTGGGCCCTACCGTGGTCCGGCGCCCGCTCCGTCCGCCGGCTTCCAAAGCGTCATAAACCTGACGCGCCTGAAGCGGAGTTGGGCCTCTCATTTGTCAGTGCCGTCCCGTACAAAAGAGGGGCACGGCGAGGTCCGCTCGGCGGACGGGAGGAGGCTGCTCGGTGAGCATTTCCGAGCCCTTGGACGATCCGTGGGCCGACAGCGGTCCAAGTGATCGTCTGCCCGCCTCCCGCCGCCGTCCCGACGCGGAGCGCGGCCGGGACGAGCAGCACGACCGCGGCCGGGAGAGCGGTGCGTGGGACGACGGGGGCTCTGCCTTCGAACGCGTTCCCCCACAGGACCTCGACGCCGAACAGTCGGTCCTCGGCGGCATGCTCCTGTCCAAGGACGCCATCGCCGACGTGGTGGAGATCCTCAAGGGCCACGATTTCTACAAGCCGGCCCACGAGACGATCTACCAGGCGATCCTCGACGTCTATGCCAAGGGCGAGCCGGCCGACCCCATCACCATCGCCGCCGAACTCACCAGACGCGGCGAGATCAACAAGGTCGGCGGTGCCTCGTATCTGCACACGCTCGTGCAGACCGTGCCGACGGCGGCGAACGCCGCGTACTACGCCGAGATCGTCCACGAGCGGGCGATCCTGCGCCGCCTGGTCGAGGCGGGTACGCGCATCACCCAGATGGGATACGCGGCCGACGACGACGTCGACGAGATCGTCAACCGTGCCCAGGCCGAGGTCTACGCGGTCACCGAGCAGCGCACCAGCGAGGACTACCTGCCGCTGGGCGACATCATGGAGGGCGCGCTCGACGAGATCGAGGCGATCGGTTCGCGCAGCGGGGAGATGACCGGTGTGCCCACCGGGTTCACCGATTTCGACTCGCTGACGAACGGTCTGCATCCGGGCCAGATGATCGTCATCGCCGCGCGTCCCGCGATGGGCAAGTCGACGCTCGCGCTGGACTTCGCGCGGGCGGCGTCGATCAAGAACAACCTGCCCAGCGTCATCTTCTCGCTGGAAATGGGGCGCAACGAGATCGCGATGCGTCTGCTGTCCGCCGAGGCCCGGGTCGCCCTGCACCACATGCGTTCGGGCACGATGACCGACGAGGACTGGACGCGGCTGGCCCGCCGGATGCCGGACGTCTCGGCCGCCCCGCTCTACATCGACGACTCCCCGAACCTGTCGATGATGGAGATCCGTGCCAAGTGCCGGCGCCTGAAGCAGCGCAACGACCTGAAGCTGGTAGTGATCGACTATCTCCAGCTGATGCAGTCCGGCGGTTCCAAGCGTGCCGAGAGCCGGCAGCAGGAGGTCTCGGACATGTCCCGAAACCTCAAGCTGCTGGCCAAGGAGCTGGAGATCCCGGTCATCGCGCTCTCCCAGCTCAACCGTGGCCCCGAGCAGCGCACCGACAAAAAGCCGATGGTCTCCGACCTGCGTGAGTCGGGATCCATCGAGCAGGACGCCGACATGGTCATCCTGCTGCACCGCGAGGACGCCTACGAGAAGGAGTCGCCGCGCGCCGGCGAGGCCGACCTGATCGTCGCCAAGCACCGAAACGGCCCGACCGCGACGATCACGGTCGCCTTCCAGGGCCACTACTCACGGTTCGTGGACATGGCACAGACCTGATCCGGCGACTGTAGGGTCTCAGATTTCGTGGCCAAATCTCACGAGCGATGGCCAAGCGATGGCATATCTGACAGGAATCTGAGACTGGTCTGAGACTGGCAGGTCAAGCCGCCCACTCGTATGGGTGATTGGGCTCTGATGCTGGTGCCCTGGTAGAAGCCCGCTGACACCGTGGGCTCACGGGGCATCGCTCGTGGGCTTGGGGGTGTGCGGTGGGGGAGATCGCCGCGACGGTGAGAGGAAACACCCATCCAAGCCGTGAGACAGCGGGAAGCTGCTCAGCGCCTCGTCTCGTACCTGGTCAGGACCACGCCGCCGGGAAACGTCCGCGTCTCCACCAGGTTCAGGTTCACCCAGCTGTCCAGCGCGGTGAAGAACGGCGTGCCGCCGCCCACCAGGACCGGATGGGCGGCGATCGCGTACTCGTCGATCAGCCCGGCGCGCATGGCCGCCCCGGCGAGCGTTGCGCCGCCGATGTTCATTGGGCCGCCGTCCTCGGCCTTGAGCCGGGTGATCTCGGCGATCGCGTCGCCGGTGACCAGGCGGGTGTTCCAGTCGACCTTGTCGATCGTCGAGGAGAACACCACCTTCGGCGTGTCCCGCCAGTTCCGCGCGAACTCGATCTCCGCCGGGGTGGCGTTGGGCTGCTGGTCACCGGTCGGCCAGTAGGAGCTCATCGTCTCCCACAGCTTGCGCCCATACAGCGACAGGCCACTCGCCTGCTCGTGGTCGAGCCACCACTGGAACAGCTCGTCGCTCGGCGGTCCGCTCCAGCCGATGTCGTCGCCGGCCGCGGCGATGTAGCCGTCCAGGGTCAGGTTCATGCCGTAGATCAGTTTCCGCATGGCCCAGCCTTCCGTCCGTGAGTGTCCGGCGTATAGACCAGCGCGGCGCGGGAAACTCATCGGTGCGCGATCTGGGCTCGCCGGTAGTCCTCGTGCTCGGGGCTCAGCGTGGTGTACTCGGCCGGCACGGGCAAGCCGCCTGATCTCGACCTCGCCCTCGCGAGGAAATGCCACGGATTTGAGACTGATCACGGGTGACAAGGCCGTGAGACAGCCAAGAACGCCCAGGTCACGCAAGATCGACATGTCACGAGCGGCGAGACCTTACACGACCGCGGGCCGCCCGAGCACGGCTCTCTGCGGCCGTTCGGTGAAATCTGCTCGACGTGTGCCGGACGCTCCGGGTGGACTGGGGGCATGACGACAACTCAGGATGACCTGCTTCCCGGCACCCGCCGGGCGCTGCTGCACCGGATCGCCGTGGCCCAGGCCGAGGGACGGGGGCCGTCGCTCGTCGCCGCGGTCGTGCGGGGCGGGCGGACGGTCTGGCACGGGGCGCGGACGTCGGTGGACGGACACGTACCGGACCAGAACACGCAGTACCGCATCGGTTCGATCACCAAGACCTTCACCGCCGTACTCGTTCTGCGGCTGCGCGACGAGGGTCTGCTCGACCTCGGGGACCCGCTGGAGAAGCATCTGCCAGGCACCGGCGTGGGGGAGGTGACCGTAGCCGATCTGCTGGCGCACACGGGCGGGTTGGCCGCCGAGTCGCCGGCGCCCTGGTGGGAGAGGTCTCCGGGGTCGCTGCGTCCCGAACTGGCCGATGTACTCGGCGAGGAGCCGCTGCGGCATCCGGTCGGTCGGCGGTTCCACTACTCGAATCCCGGCTACACCGTGCTGGGTGCGCTCGTCGAGGAGTTGCGGGGCGCTCCCTGGGAGGAGGTTCTGCGGCGGGAAGTGCTCGAACCCCTGGGTCTGCACCGCACGAGTGCCCGCCCCGAGGCGCCGCACGCGCAGGGCTGGGCGGTGCATCCCTGGGCCGATGCGCTGCTGACCGAGCCCGCCGAGGACCTCGGGCGGATGGCTCCGGCCGGGCAACTGTGGTCCACGGCAGGCGATTTGGCCCGCTTCGCCGTCTTCCTGGTTCAGGGGGACGACCGGGTGCTGAGCGCCGAGTCGCTGCGGGAGATGAGGACTCCGGCGGCTCCGCCCGAGGCGGTGGATGTGGCGTCCGGGTACGCGTACGGCCTGGGGCTCGAGGTGCGGCGTTGGGGGGAGCGGCTCCTCGTGGGCCACAGCGGGTCGCTTCCGGGCTTCCTGGCCTCGCTCACCATCGGTGTGGACGACGACGTGGCCGCGGTGGTGCTGGCGAACTGCACGTCCGGGCCGGCGGTCGCCACGGTGGGCGCCGACCTCGTGCGGATCGTCGCCGACGCCGAGCCGCGGATCCCGGAGCCCTGGCGACCGCTGCGGAAGGTCGAGCCGGCGGTGCTGGAACTGGCGGGGCAGTGGTACTGGGGGACCTACGGGTTCGGTCTGCGGCTGACGGCTGACGGGCTCGCCTCGCTGGAGCCGCTGTCCGGCAACGGCCGGCGTTCGCGGTTCCGGGCGAACGGTGACGGGACCTGGACGGGACTGGAGGGCTACTACGCCGGAGAGGTACTGCGGGTGGTGCGACGGCCGGACGGGTCCGTGGACCATCTGGACCTCGGGTCGTTCGTGCTCACGCGTCAGCCGTACGACGTGGACGCTTCCGTGCCCGGTGGCGTGGACCCGGAAGGGTGGCGCGGCATCGGATAGGGCCCGGGAAGCCCCTGAGGGGCGGGCGTTTCACGTGAAACGCCCGCCCCTCAGAGCGTTCGGGTTCGAGATGCTCACAGTTGGAGCTTGAAGCCCAGGTGCGAGGCTTCGAAGCCCAGCCGCTCGTAGAAGCGGCGGGCGTCGGTGCGTGTCCTGTCAGAGGTCAGTTGGACCAACTGGCAGCCTTCGCGGCGTGATGTGTCGACGGCCCACTCGATGAGCCGCGTGCCCAGGCCGCTGCCGCGCTCGTCCGCGTGGATGCGGACGCCTTCGATGATCGACCGGGTGGAGCCGCGCCGAGACAGGCCGGGAACGATCGTGAGCTGGAGCGTGCCCACGACGCGGTCCTCGCGCACGGCGACCACCAGGTGCTGGTGGGGATCGGCGCTGAGCCGCTCCAGCGCGGACAGATAGGGCGCGAGGTCGTCCGGGGACTCACGCTGGGCCCCCAGCGGGTCGTCCGCGAGCATGGCCACGATGGCGGGGACGTCGGCGGCGACAGCGGCTCGTATGGCGAGATCTTCCATGGCCCGCACCCTATGGGGTGGTCCGGCTCGTACCGGCCATGCCGGTGCGGGCCTATGCCGGGGCTGTCGCGTGCAAGGACTCGACGGCCCGGACCAGCGGTGCCAGATCCGGGTTCTTCGCGGCTTCGTCGAGTGCCTCGCGCAGGGCGCCGTCGTTGGTCGGCCGGGCCTGGGCCAGGAGCTTGAGACCGGCTTCGGTGACGTTGGTGTAGATGCCGCGGCGGTCGGTGGGACACAGGTAGCGCTCGAGCAGCCCGCGGTCCTCGAGCCGGGTGACCAGTCGGGTGGTGGCGCTCTGGCTGAGGACGACCGCGTCCGCGACCTGCTTCATCTGCAGATGGCCGCCCTCACCGTCGTGCTGCCGGCTGAGCACGTCGAGCAGGGAGTATTCGCGCACGCTGAGGTCGTGCCCGGCCTGAAGGGCGCGCTCGACGTGCGCCTCGATCCTGCCGTGCAGCAGGGCGAGCGCGGACCAGCCCTGGGCTAGGGCGGTCAGCGCGGGGTCCGTCGCTGTCATGGGCGTTTCCTCCGTCCCGGAGCGGCTGAATCCAGGATAGGGCAGCGCAACAATAGACAGCTTTTGAAGATATCGCGCGTGCGCAACCATCGCCTGACGAAAGATCGGTTCTCGGCCAGGCGAAAGACAGGGGCCGCCGTCGAGGCGCCGGCCCGGAGCGGTCGCCTCAGCCCGCCGCCACGGTGAGCGGTGCGAACCGGCGGGTCCAGTCCCCGGGCGGCTCCGCGATGCCGTACATCATGACGTCGTTGCGCATCACCGGCGCCAGCCCACGTTCCGTCACCCAGGCCAGCAGCTCTTCGTGGCGTACGTCGATGTCAGTGCGCAGCCGGCGGTCGGTTCGGGCCGCGAGGGAGGCGATCAGGGCCTTGGCCGTCTCCGTGTCCCGGGCGATCAGGGGACCCACGACATGGGTGTCCATGTTGGGCCAGGCCGCCGCGTAGCCGATGATCCGGCCGTGCTCCTCGGCGACGCGCAACTGGTCGGCGAACGCGGGCAGTCGTGTGATGACCGGGGTTCGATCAATGCCGAACACCTCCTCGTCGAGCCGGAGGATGCCCGCGAGGTCTGCCGCAGTGGCCGCGCGCGTGGCGATAGGAGGTCGCGACTCGTCCGGTGTGAAGTGCCCGACCACCATCTCCGCCCTGCCGGTGGTCTTGAAGCCCAGCTCCTCGTAGAGCGGGCGGCCGAGCGGGGTCGCATGGAGGGTCAGGGGGGTGCTGCCCATCGTCGAGACCACGTGGCGCATCAGCCGTCGTCCGATGCCCTGGCGGGCATGTCGTTCGGCGACCAGGACCATGCCGATGGCGCCGAGATCCGGGCGGCCCTGCGGTCCGTACTCGCTCACGACACACGCCGCGATGAGCCCTCCGTCCGGGTCGTCGATGCCGTAGGCCGTCCCGGCCGTCAGAAGAAAGCTCCACTTGTGCTCCTCCCGCGGCCACCCCCGGTCCTCGGACAAGTCGGCGCAGGCGGTGAGATCGCGAAGCGTCAGGCGGCGGATGGGGGAATGACAGGGAGAAGGAGTCGACACGCAGGTCAGGCTGTCCGAAGGACCCCCTCGGCGTCCACCCGTTTCGGACCGGACGTACGTGCTTTTGGCCACGCACGGGTGACCTGTTCCTCAGCCCAGGTCGGGAGCGTGCATGGCTCGCACGCCCTCGATGTTTCCGTCCAGGTAGTGGCGCAGGGACAGCGGAACCAGATGGACGGAGGCGATGCCGACCCGTGTGAACGGCACCCGTACGATCTCGTACTCGCCGGCGGGCTGGTCCACTTCCGGGCCATGCCGCTGGGAGGGGTTCATGGACTCCAGTCGGCAGACGAAGAAGTGCTGCACCTTCACACCGGTCGCGCCGCCGTCCTCGCCGATGTGCTCCACGGTGTCCACGAAGCAGGGCACCACGTCGGTGATCTTGGCGCCGAGTTCCTCGTGCACCTCGCGGTGCAGGGCGTCGACGACGGTTGCGTCCCCGGGCTCGACCCCGCCACCGGGAGTGACCCAGTAGGGATCGACGCCGGGCTTGGTGCGCTTGATCAGGATCAGGTCGTCACCGTCGAGGAGAACGGCACGGGCGGTGCGCTTGACCACGGGTCGGACGGTCATGGGAGAAATGTGGCCCGGCTGGTTCCACGTGAAACATCGCACGCCGCCCCGGTCTCATGCCGCGCCCTTCTCCTCCCTTCCCACCTCTTCTCCTCCCTTCCCACCCCCTTCTCCTCTCTTGCCCTTCCTTCTTCTCCGTTCAGCACCAGGCAGTGGCCGCTCGCAGCAGCCATTCATGGGCCCGCGCGATGTGCGGCATCGCCAGCGTTCCGGTGCGGACCGCGAGGAAGTAGGTGCGCAGCGGTGGCACCGTCGGCTCGTGCAGGGGCACGATCTCCCCCCGCCCCAGGGCGGCCGTGCACAGATACCGGGGCAGCACCGCGAGCCCCGCGCCCGCCACCACGCAGGCGAGGACCGCACGCAGATCGGGGACGATCACCGTGCCGGAGGCCGCGGGCCGGGCGTCGAAGACCGAGCCCCAGTAGCGGGAGGCGAAGGGAAGTGACTCGTGGACCTCGATCACGGGGACGGTGTCCAGGGCGGGCACGACCGTGCGGCGCGGTGTCGTCTGATCGATCCGCTCGGCCCAGCGTGGAGCGGCGACCAGGACGTGCTCCTCGTCGCACAGCGGAGCCGCCGTGAGCAGTCCGCCGCGGGGCCGGGCCGTGCTGATGGCCAGATCGTGATGTCCGGCGGACAGGCCGTCCAGGGTCTCCTCGGCGGTCCCGAAGGAGGTGCGCAGCGCGAAGCCCTGCCCGTCGTCGCCGGTCAGCCCGGTCAGTGCGGGCAGAGCCCGCTCGGCGATGAACTCCGGTGGCCCGGCCAGATGCAGCGTGCGCAGGGAGAACTCGTCGTCGAGGCCGGTCTCGGTGATCTCCACGAGCGCGTCCAGATGCGGCGCGGCCTTGTGCGCGAGCTCGTCGCCGATGGTCGTGGGCGTCACACCGCGGGCCTGGCGCAGGAACAGGGGCCGTCCCAGCTGCCGTTCCAGCGTGCGGATCTGGGAGGTGACGGCCGGCTGGGAGAGGCCGAGGAGCGCCGCGGCGCGGGTGAAGGAGCCCGCGCGGTGCACGGTCACGAACGTGCGCAGCAATGCCAGATCCATGGCACGCCCACCCCTCTTGGTGCCCTTTCGTACGACCCCCCGGCCCCGCCCAACTATAAATATGTCGATAGGTCTCTGTCGCTACTGTGATTGGACACTGACACAGAGTCAACTAGCCTTGTTCGCGCGGTTCTTCGCGCGCGGAACCGAGGGCGGTCCGAGCCACGAGGGGGGAGGCTCGGACCGCCCGCTGTGCACGGACGGAAGCGGACGGAAGCAAACGGAAGCAGACGGAGACCGCCGGGACTCGCAGGAGATCCGTCAGGGGCCTGCCAGGGACCGGCCGGTGTCCGGGAAGCGGTCAGTGGGCCGGCTCGGCCGACTCGTCCAGCGCCCGCAGCACATCCGCCACCAGGTCCTCGGGATCCTCCGCACCGACGGACATCCGGATGAAGCCCTCCGGCACTGCGTCGCCGCCCCAGCGTCCGCGCCGCTCGGCCGTGGAGCGCACCCCGCCGAAGCTCGTCGCGGGGTCCACGAGCCGCAGCGCGTCGAGAAAGCGCTCGGCACGCGCACGCGTGGGCAGCGTGAAGGACACCACGCACCCGTAGCGCCGCATCTGCCGTGAGGCGATCTTGTGGGAGGGGTCGTCGGGCAGCCCGGGGTAGCGCAGCCCGGTCACCTCGGGCCGACCGCGCAGCGCCTCGGCGAGAGCGAGGGCGGAGGCGTTCTGCCGGTCGACGCGCAGTTGCAGGGTGGCGATCGAACGGTGGGCTAGCCACGCCTCCATCGGTCCCGGGATGGCACCGACGATCTTGCGCCAGCGGCGTACGGCCGCCATGGCCTCGCCGCCGCGGCCGGCGACGTATCCCAGCAGGATGTCGCCGTGTCCGCTGAGCTGCTTGGTGCCGCTGGCCACGGAGAAGTCCGCGCCCAGCGCCAGCGGCTGCTGTCCGAGCGGGGTCGCCAGGGTGTTGTCCACGGCGACCAGGGCGCCACGCGCGTGTGCCGCCTCGACCAGCCGCCGGATGTCGCACACGTCCAGCCCCGGGTTCGACGGGGACTCGATCCACAGCAGCCGTGCCCCGTCCAGCGCGTCGAGCTGGGCGTCCCCGCCGGTCGGCGCCGTGCGTACCTCGATCCCGTACTCCTGAAGCTGCTCGCGCACCAGGGGCAGCGCCTGGTAGCCGTCGCTGGGCAGCACCACCGCGTCCCCGGCGCGCAGCTGGGAGAAGAGCACCGACGAGATGGCGGCCATGCCGGAGGCGAACACGAGCGTCTCGACGCCGTCCTGTCCGGGTGCCTCCAACTCGCCGATGGCGCGCTCCAGCAGCGTCCAGGTCGGGTTCTCGTCGCGGCCGTAGGTGTACGGGCCCGTGGGGTCGCCCGGCAGATGGAAGTGGGCGGCGAACACCGGTCCCGGAAGTGTCGGCTCGTGCTTGACCGGCTCGGGCAGCCCGGCCCGCACCGCACGCGTGCCGTCACCGGCGCCGGTGGGGAAACGGGGCTGCTCCCGCGTGCCGTTCGGGTCGTCCGCAGCGGAGTCGTTCATACCGCTCTGCCTTCCTTCGCTTGCTGTCGTCCTGCGGCGAGCGGTGCGCGGTCCGCCGCCCACTTCTCTCTCGGGGCGCTTCCTCGGCCCCTCGGTTCAGTCCTCGTCCGGCAGGACCAGGTTCAGCGCCCAGGAGACGACCGAGACGATCAGGCCGCCCAGGACGGCCGTCCAGAAGCCCTCGACGTGGAAGCTCAGGTTGAGCTTGCCGCACACCCACGACGTCAGCAGCAGCATCAGAGCGTTGACCACCAGGGTGATCAGGCCCAGTGTCAGGATGAACAACGGGAAGGTCAGTACCTTCACGATCGGCTTGACCAGGAAGTTCACCAGCCCGAAGATCAGAGCAACGACGATCAGCGTGCCGGCCTTCTTGGCGGTGCTGTCGCCGGTCAGGGTGATCTTGTCGAGCAGCCACACGGCGACCGCCAGGGCGCCCGCGTTGGCGATCGTCTTGACTACGAAATTCTTCATGTGTCTGATCGTGGCAGACCAGATCGACTACGAGTACGGGCGAGGGCGATGAAGGCATTCCGGCTGGACGAACTGGAGGCGGAACGAGCCGCCAACGAGGGTGCCTACCTTCAGTTCCTGCGGGAGCGGAACATGTCGGTCGGTCTGTACGCGCTCAACGCGGGCGAGCACGACCCGCAGAAGCCGCACAACCAGGACGAGGTGTACTTCGTCGTGAGCGGCCGCGCCGCGATCACGGTCGGTTTGGAGACGACCGAGGTGGCCCGCGGCAGCGTGGTGTACGTGCCGGCCGGAGTCGCCCACAAGTTCCACCACATCAGCGAGGATCTTCGGGTCCTGGTGGTGTTCTCTCCCCCGGAAGCCTGAGGCGGCGTCTCGGGGTTCCCTAGGGGACCGGTCAGGGCAGGACAAGGGGTGCGAGGGCTCCGCGGGGCGCCCTCCCGGCTCTAGCATCGAGTGCAGAACATCGACAGGGCCCGCACCGGGGAGTGCGGGATGCCGACAGGGCCCGGCACCGCGCCGGCGGAGAGATGAGGACGAGGGCAATGCGAGAGATCTTCGCGAGTCTGCCGTGGTGGGTGAAGTGGATCGCGGTGCCCGTCATCGCTCTGGTCGTCTTCGGCGGCGTGATAGCGAGCGTGATCGGCTTCGTGGTCTGGCTGCTGTTCAAGGTGCTGATCTTCGTCGCGTTGGTCGGCGGGCTGATCTACATCGTGCGGAAGTTCATGGCGGGGTCGTCCTCACGCAGCGACTGGTGAGTGCCGGAGGGCGCCGGTGAACCGGTAACGGGAATCGCCGGTTCCCTCGCGGGAGGGAAGTTTCCCGGACAAGCCGTCCGTGTGCGGTGACAGGCGGATAAAGTCCGGAGATCGACGCGGGGGCCGGCCCCCGCAGGCGGCGTACACCCCCATGCGTGTTCCCCGCACGGCTGCCCCCCTCGCGCTACGGGAGTGACCCCTTGGCCACGGTTGACACCGCACCCGCAGAACGGCACGCGCCGCCCGCACCCCGGGGGCCGTCCCGCTCGACGGCCCTCCCGGCGCAGCCGCGTTCGTCGGCCCCCCTGGAACGGCCCAGGGCCACGGTCCCGGAGCAGCCGAGGCCTCAGCAGCCCCCCACCCTCATCGGATCCGTGCAGCGCGCGATGCGCCTGCTGGAGACCGTCGCGCGGCACGAGCACGGGGCACCCGCCAAGCAGCTCGCCCGTGAGACGGGCCTGGCCCTGCCCACCACCTACCACCTCCTGCGCACCCTCGTCCACGAGGGCTATCTGCGCCGCGACCAGGGCCTGTTCTTCCTGGGTGAGGCCACCGAGCGGCTGAGTAGCAGCGGAGCGGCGCAGAAACGTCGCACCACGATCGTCGAGGCGCTCGCCCAGTGGCGGGATTCCATCGGTGCGCCGCTGTACTACGCGATGTACCGCGAGGGCGAGATCGAGCTCATGTGCGTCTCCGCCACCGCGGCCATCCCGGCGGTCGAGGAATGGGCCGGCTTCCGCGAAACCGGGCACGCGCACGCGATCGGCCAGTGCCTGCTGTCCCAGCTGGACGACAGGGCTCGCCGCGACCACCTCGACCGTTACCCCGTGCGGTCCCTCACCCCGTACACGGTCCGTGACGAGCACACGGTGCTGCGGCGCCTGGAACGGGCCCGGCCGATGGAGCCGGTGACCGAGCGGCAGGAGTACGCGCTGGGGGCGGTGTGCGCGGCGATTCCCATCACGGTGGGCACCACGGCGGCCGCGATGGCCCTCTCCCTGCCGGCCCGTCAGGCGGACCGGCTGCTGCCCGCCGCACGTCGGCTGCAACACGAGGTGGGACGGCGTCTGGGCTCCTTGGCGCTCTCTATCAGTATCTGAAAACTCACTCCTTGTGATCTGATGTGCACGTTCAGCAAGATGCACCATTGTCACGGGATGGATTCCCGGCCAGTCGACGGCAAACAACGGGGTAGCGATGCGCGAGTCCGTACAGGCAGAGGTCATGATGAGCTTTCTCGTGTCCGAGGAGCTCTCCTTCCGCATCCCGGTGGAGCTGCGGTACGAGACCTGTGATCCCTATGCCGTACGGCTGACCTTTCATCTGCCCGGAGACGCCCCGGTGACCTGGGCGTTCGGTCGGGAGCTGCTGATCGACGGGGTGGGCACCCCGTGCGGGGACGGTGACGTGCGCATCTCACCGGCCGACCGCGACTCGCTGAGCGAGGTCCTGATCCGGCTTCAGGTCGGCGGCGACCGGGCGCTGTTCCGCTCCTCGACTGCGCCGCTGGTGGCGTTCCTGGACCGTACGGACAAGCTGGTGCCCCTGGGGCAGGAGGGTGCGCTGGCCGACTTCGACGCCCACCTCGACGAAGCCCTGGACCGCATCCTGGCGGAGGAACAGAGCGCGGGCTGAGGCGTCACGGCAGCGGACGCGGGCGGTGGTGTAACGCTTCGCCACGGCCTCAGGGGTGCAGGAACGCTTCGTCGGCCGCCCAAGTGGCCCCCGCGCACGGAGTCAGCGCCTGCGGCGCCTGCTCCTTCCACCGCGCGCCGGAGCGGGCAGGGTGGCCTGTGCCGCGGCCTGCGCCCGTCCCGGGCGGTCGGCCGAGACCACGAGTGCCGCCAGCGCCGTGGTGACCGGCACGGAGGCGACCAGGCCGATGGAGCCCACCAGCGTGCGCACGATCTCCTCCGCGACGAGCTCACTGGTGGCGACGGTCGTCACGCTGCTCTGCGCGATGGAGAACAGCAGCAGCAGCGGGAGCGCGGCACCCGCGTACGCGAGGACGAGGGTGTTGACGACGGAGGCGATGTGGTCGCGTCCGATGCGGATGCCCGCGCGGTACAGCCCGCGCCAGCCCATCGCGGGGTTGGCCTCGTGCAGCTCCCAGACCGCCGAGGTCTGTGTCACCGTCACATCGTCCAGGACTCCGAGCGAGCCGATGATGACACCGGCGAGCAGCAGGCCGCTCATGTCTATCGACGGATACAGGCCATGGATCAGACCGGTGCTGTCGTCGGTGTTGCCGGTCAGTGCGGCCCAGCCGATGAACAGCGAGCCCAGGAAGCCGATCAGCATCAGCGAGATCAGCGTGCCGAGCACCGCGACCGAGGTACGGGCGGACAGGCCGTGACACATGTACAGCGCGATCAGCATGATGGCGCTGGCCCCCACCACCGCCACGACCAGCGGGTTCGAGCCCTGCAGGATCGCTGGCAGGACGAAGAGGTTCAGCACCAGGAAGCTGATGGCCAGCGCGACCAGCGCCATGACGCCCCGCATCCGCCCGACGACCACGACGGCGAGTGCGAAGAGACCGGCCAGCAGCGTCATCGGGAAGTGCCGGTTGATGTCGGTGACCGAATACTGCAAGTCCTTGGGTGCCGAGGGCTCGTAGGCGACCACGACCTTCTCGCCCTGGTGCAGCTGCCGGGACTGGTCGGGCTGTACGACCTCGGTGAAGGTACGGCCCTTGTCGTTGCCGGTGTCCACCCGGATCGTGGCCTTCTTGCAGGTCCCGGACTGCTGCTGCTGTGCGGAGGACCCTTCGGCGGTGCTGGTGTCGCCGGTCGGTGTGTCCCCGGAGCCGTTCACCGACCGGCAGCTGACCTCGAGCACCTCGACGACGGTGGCTTGCTGGGTCTGCCGGTCGAAGCCCACGCCGGTGCGCTCGTGCGACGGGGCGCCACCCGGCCACAGCACGGCGAGTCCGGCCGCCACCACGGCGGCGAACGGGATGAGGATCGCAGCGATCACCTTGCGGAGGTGCTTCGACACGGGTGCGGCCGGCCCGTGGCTGTGGCTGTGCCCGTGCCCGCCACCGCTTCCCGGACCGTGCCCGGTGCCGTTCCCCGGGCTGTGTCCGGCACTGCTCCCCGGGCCGTGGCCGCCGCCGGTCGCGGGGCCGTGTCCGTGGCCGGCGGCGGTGGCTTCCTGGCCGTGCCGGAAGTCCTGTCCGCGTCGGGGTTCGGGCGGCGGATGCGGGAACTGCTCTGTCGTGGTCACCGCCCGATCATCGCAAGAACGGCACAGGCCCACTGTTCACCGCGCCACAAATGACGCTAGCGTGGAGGCACCTTTGCACACGCGGGAGCTCGGAGCACCGGGCTGAGAGGGCGCTGACCTCCGTCTTTGCGATGTTTCACGTGGAACGTGCGATGTTTCACACGAAACGCCGGCAGACGGATACCGCTGCGTCGACCGCCGAACCTGTTACCGGGTAATGCCGGCGTAGGGAGTAGGTCTCATGACCAACAAGGACGTACGCACGCCTGCCTCCAAGCAGATCTCCAGCGACGGGGAGCGGATCGCTTCCGACGCTTCCGACGAGGAGGCCGGGAAGTCCAGCGGCTGGCACAAGGGCTACGTGGAGGGCTCACGCCCCGATCTGCGAGTGCCGGTCCGTCAGGTGCACCTCACCAACGGGCAGTCCGTCACGCTGTACGACACCTCCGGCCCGTATACCGATCCACTCGTGGGCACCGATGTCCGCAGGGGCCTGCCGCCGTTGCGGGAGAACTGGATCGTGGCCCGCGGCGACACCGAGGAGTACGCCGGCCGTCCCGTCCGCCCCGAGGACGACGGGATCAAGCACACCTCGCCGCGCGGCGGTCTGCGCAACCTCGACGCGGTGTTCCCGGGACGGCCGCGCCAGCCGCGCCGCGGCCGCGACGGAGGAGCGGTGACGCAGCTCGCCTACGCGCGCCGCGGGGAGATCACGCCGGAGATGGAGTTCGTGGCCATCCGGGAGAACGTCGCTCCCGAGACCGTCCGCGAAGAGATCGCGGCGGGCCGCGCGGTGCTGCCGGCCAACGTCAACCACCCGGAGACCGAGCCGATGATCATCGGTAAGCGGTTCCTGGTGAAGGTCAACGCCAACATCGGCAACTCCGCGGTGACCTCTTCCATCGAGGAGGAGGTGGAGAAGATGACCTGGGCGACCCGCTGGGGCGCCGACACGGTCATGGACCTCTCCACCGGCCGCAACATCCACACCACCCGTGAGTGGGTGCTGCGCAACTCCCCCGTCCCCATCGGCACCGTCCCGCTCTACCAGGCCCTGGAAAAGGTGGACGGCAAGGCCGAGGAACTGACCTGGGAGATCTACAAGGACACCGTCATCGAGCAGGCCGAACAGGGCGTGGACTACATGACCGTCCACGCCGGGGTACGCCTCGCTTACGTGCCGCTGACCGCGAACCGAAAGACCGGCATCGTCTCGCGCGGCGGCTCGATCATGGCCGCCTGGTGCCTGGCGCACCACAAGGAGTCGTTCCTCTACGAGAACTTCGAGGAGCTCTGCGAGATCCTCGCGGCCTACGACGTCACGTACTCGTTGGGCGACGGACTCCGGCCCGGCTCGATCGCGGACGCCAACGACGAGGCACAATTCGCGGAACTGCGCACGCTCGGGGAACTCGGCCGGATCGCCAGGCGTCTGGACGTACAGACCATGATCGAGGGCCCGGGCCACGTCCCGATGCACAAGATCAAGGAGAACATCGACCTTCAGCAGGAGATCTGCGATGAAGCTCCGTTCTATACGCTCGGCCCTCTGACGACGGACGTCGCCCCGGCGTACGACCACATCACCTCCGGCATCGGCGCCGCGATGATCGCCTGGTGGGGCACGGCCATGCTCTGCTACGTCACGCCCAAGGAGCACCTGGGCCTGCCCAACCGCGACGACGTCAAGACCGGCGTCATCACCTACAAGATCGCCGCCCACGCGGCCGACCTCGCCAAGGGGCACCCGGGCGCGCAGGAGTGGGACGACGCCCTGTCCGACGCCCGCTTCGAGTTCCGGTGGGAGGACCAGTTCAACCTCTCCCTCGACCCGGACACGGCAAGGGAGTTCCACGACGAGACCCTCCCGGCGGAACCCGCCAAGACGGCTCACTTCTGCTCGATGTGCGGCCCGAAGTTCTGCTCGATGAAGATTAGCCAAAGCATCACAGAGCGGTTCGGCGGTGCAGCGGCTGAGGGTGCCACGGCGGAGGAGATCGCAGAGGGGATGCTGCAGAAGTCGAAGGAGTTCGCGGAGGCGGGGAACCGGGTGTACCTGCCGATCGCCGACTGACGCGGAGCCGCCGGAGCGGGGTCATGGCGGCCGAGTGGTCCTTGGCCCCGCTGTCTCTCCGGCGGTCGGACCGTAGCGTCATGATCCTCAAAGGCGCGAGCCCGGACACCCAGCCCGCTGATCTGAACCTACGTCTCAGCTGTGGTGATCCCGAGATCGACCCGCATGACGAGGCGCATAGCCCACAGGGCGTCCCACAGCTTTCTCATGTCTTCCCGGACTGTGGCCACGCTCTCGTCCTGCCCGGCAACGCCTCGGTCGAGCCGCTTTAGCTCGCCGTACAGGTCGCCGAAGCCCCGGTTCACTGTGCTGGCTACGTTCATCACGGGATCGGGCATGATCATCTGAGCCTCGGCGTGACACAAACGATGATCCCGGCGTGCACGATCCAGCTCGGACCGGAGGTCGTCGGTCACCTCACCCGCCTCCATGGCATGGAGGACGTTCGACATCACGTTGATGTAGTCCCGGGTAACGGCGTTCAGTGCGGCGTAAGTCGTTCGCCGCGCTTCAAGCTGAGCCTCGTGACGGGCATACTCGCGTTCGTCGTGCCTCAGTTGCCGTGCGTGCTCCAACTCGTGTTTTCTCACACGGTCAGCACCGCGCTGCGTGAGCAAGGCGGATGCAAGCGTGCCCCCGATGCCCAGAATCGCAACCACGATTGCGCTGATTGAGCCACTCATGCCGCCCCCCAACGTCCGGTCAGAGCCCGCGAAGACGGTATCGGTGAGTTGCCTCCGTACTTCTTCGGCAGCGGATGTACCGGTTCCTGGCTGAAGCGGTCCTCGATGAAGATCAGTAGCAGCATCACAGCGCGATTCGGTCCTGACGGGGCTGTGTCCAGCGACGATGAGATCCGGGCGGGCATGATGGCCAAGTCCGCCGAGTTCGCTGCTCAAGGGAATCGGATCTACCTGCCTATTGCAGAGTGATCTTCTAGCGGCTGAGTGTCCCTCAGCACACGTAGGGGCACTCAGCCGTCACCTGCTCGCCGCTTCAGCGACCTTGACCTTCTGATCCGTAGGATCGGGCAGCACGTTGTGATGGTTCTCGGTCTTCTGCCGAGCTGATCGTTGACGGTCGCGTTCAACGGTCTCCGTGTGCCGTCGTTGCCGTCAGGGTTGCCGTCACGCGTCGGCAGTCAGCGGTCGGATCCTCACCATCACGTTTCAGCCACCTTCAACACATCCGAACGCGACCTTCCACATTCCGCTCACGGAAGCTATACAGGAGCTACCCAGGATTTCCATCCCGTCCTCCTGCTCCGCCCGACTGAACCTACGAGGGTTGGGTTCTCGCCACCCCGCTTGCGTCCCTCGCCCAGTCGTTGACGCCGTGAGTACGGTGACTCCCGAGATCAGCGGCTCTGGCTGCCGGCCGGGGCATGACTAGCCAGACGATCGGGGGGATCATGTTTTCACGGGGGAGCGGGATTAAGTCTGCCGCCAGACAGAACACCGAGCATGAAGTGGGAAGGGACCATCACGGACTGCTCGACGTACCGCGATGGGTACTCGACGCAAACCTGTCCCTTCTAACTCCGCGTGAACGTGAGGTGCTTGTCGCGCTGGGCGACTGCCTGCCGAACGCAGCCATAGCCAGCGGCTGCCACATAACGGAGCGAACGGTCAAGAAGCACGTTGCCAGCATCTTCTTCAAGCTGGAGATCTCGTCGCGGGCGGAAGCAGCTGTCATAGCGACATGCAAAAAGCATGAGTTGCGACCGAATGGTGTCCCCTCGGACACTAGTGTGGCTTATCAGGGACATGGCACCGTCTAGCGCGTAACGATCACCTCGAAGGGAGGAAAGAAATGTCTATTTCTACCCTGGTGCCCGAGTCCGTTGCGTACACACACCGGATCACCTCGCGCGCCGTCGAATCGGTCAAGACGAAGATCGACAGAGGGCTTGTCCGCTACGACGCCTGGTTCCTGGTATTCATAGCGGTCATCCTCGCCCTGGGCGCCGCCCTGCTCGCGGGAATGGCCGTCTGGTGCGTCGTCAAGCAGGGCAAGACGTTCACCGGCCGCTGGCAGTACAAGGACTTCGGTCTGAAGGTCTACTTCGAGTGCAAGTAGCGTACGCCGCCAGGTAGCTGGCTGACGTCTGTTCCGGTGTGGTGCCCAGTCAGCCTACTCCTGGTGCACAACCCAGGCTGCCTGGGCACCCTCTGATTGGCAACTCGGCGAAAGACCAACGCGACAGTGACTCTCCTGGATGTCAAGAATGTCAGCTACTCCTACGACGGCATCGTCAACGTCCTCGCGGACGTGTCCTTCTCGGTCGAGGAAGGGGAGATCGTCGGTCTCGTCGGCCCCAACGGATCCGGCAAGTCCACACTGATCAAGAACATCTTCGATCTTGTGCACCTCCAGTCGGGGTCCCTCCGTATCGACGGTCACGAGCATGCCTCTGCTGAGGCGAAGTCCCTGGGCATGTATCTTTCCAGCAACGACTACTTGCCGGAATTCCTCACCGCCCGCGAGTACATCTCCTTGATGGCGAGTTTGTTCCACGTCGATGTGGACCACTCCGAAGCTCGTGACCTTTTCCGCAAGTTCTCGATGGAGGGGCGCTACGACCATCTCATCGAGGACTATTCGCACGGCATGCGCAAGAAAACCCAGCTCGTCTCCGCGCTCGTCATGCGCCGGCCCCTGACCGTGATCGACGAGACTCTCAATGGCATCGACCTCGAAGCGCTCCACCTCAGTGAGCGGGAGTTCAGACGTGTCCGCGACGAGGGCCGCTCCATCCTGCTGTGCACACATGACTTCCCCGTTCTGGAGCGCCTGGCCGACCGCATCGTCTTTCTCGACCTGGGCCATGTGGTGTACGAGGAGCCCACGCAGGACCTGATGGCTGAGCACGGTTCGGTGGCCACGATGGTGTTCGACTATCTCGGATCGGACGAGCGATGACCATGCGCCTGCGGCATTCCGCCGTCCTGGCCCGGATGCTCCTTGTCTTCTTCAGGCGCAGGGTGTTGAGAGTGGGGGTCCTGCGCTCCACTCCGGTTCGGGTGTTTGCGGTATCGGTGGCTGCCCTGCTCCTGGGCGCCATGTGCACTGCCGCTTACTTCTTCCTCAAGCCGCTTGCCGGCGACATGGCCGTGTGGCGTCTGTTGTTCGACACCTCGACGGTCTCTCTCATCCTGTGGGTGCAGGTCGCGTTTCTGCTGGTGAAGGTGCTCTTCATCAACGCGGAGGGCATGCTGCAACTGAGCTACCAGTTGCCAGTGACCAACCGTGAACGCTCGGCGGCGTTCTTGATGTACGAGGCGGCGATGACGGGCATCGTGGCCGGCGCGGGCCTGATCTCCCTCATGGTCAGCGCACTACTGCTGCTTGGCCCATCGGCAGTTGCGTACGTCACCGCGTCCGTCGTTCTGCCCACCATCCTGACCTATCTCGCCCTAAGCGTCCTCTACCAACTACTGGCACGGGCATGGGCGTTGGTCGGGCTCAGGCGGATTTCGAACGTCCTGTCCGTCCTGGCCCTGTTCGCACTGCTGGCGGTCTACTCCGTCCAGATGAAGGCGATGATTCCGGCTCTCAGCCAGGCGTACTTGAACAAGGAAACCCGTTTTGTGTGGGTCACGTCGGTGTCCTGGGCGTGGCACCGGTACGGGGCCCTGTGGGCCTTCGCTGCCGCGGTGCTTCTCATGACGGCGCTCGTAGCTCTCACCCTCGTGCTCGCTCCGAATCAGCACGTCCGCCAGTCTCGTTATGTGAACGTTCGAGCAGGCAGACGGCTGAGCAGCGCTCTACGCCCGTACGACTGGTGTCTGTTGCGTAGCTCGCAGACCGTGGCAGGTGCCGCAATGGCTGTTGCCCTGTTCATCTACCTGCTGCTGCGTCCCGCGACGAACCCGATGTGGAGCTTCACCGTCCTGTCCTTGGGCGGCCTGTACCAATTCACCGCCACCCAGCCACTGCGGATGCTGCCCGGTGCCTCGGAGCCCGCTTGGCGGACCTACGGACGTCTGGTCAAGGCGCAGGTCGTACTGCTCGCCGTGTTCGCCGTACCCGGGCTCGGGATCGTCCTCTCCGTCGACCCGCACCTTTTCACCCAGAGTGGACCGGCTCTCCTGGGCTGTCTCGGCGGGGCCGTCATGACCACGTGCATCAGCATCGTGTTCCCCGCAGAGAAGGACAATCCTTTCTCCGTTTTCCTGGGCCTTTCCGTGGTCACCGTCGTACTCGCCCTGTCGGCGATCGGGCTTGGGATGCTCAGCCTTCCGCCATGGGCACTGGCGGGATGCCTTGCCGTAGCAACCGTGCTGTTCGTCTTGTACGCAGTACAAGGAATCGAGACAAGCGAGTCGAGGAGAAGGAATGAAACAGGCACTGTCGGTCATGAAGTCCGTCGTCGGCGCCGCCCTGCTGACCCTGGTGACCGTAGTGGTGACACTACTGGTCCTCATGTTCTCCACGGACGGTGACCAGATAGTCCATAAGGAGGCCCTGTTCGGGTCGCTGTTCTTCGAGACACAGGAGAAGAGCGGGGGAGCCACCGGCGTCACCATGGGCGTGGCGAACCCGACGGCTCTGATCATCATGTTCTTCGTGTTCGCCATTATCCTGATGATGACTCAGATCACTTACCGGGGGTTGAAGCAGCGCCGTGAACAACTCATCAAGGAGATGTCCGGCAACTGAACCCAGTATCTACAACCGGGACGACCTCCGGATCCGCACAGTCGTCGTAATGGTGGCTGCCCAGGTGTGGCCACTGCTGGTATTCCTGGGTCTGTTCCAGGCGGCGGCTTTGGCCTATCTCGCACGGTCGGGTGACAGCGTGCCGGCCGAGATGGCGTGGACGCTGTTCAAGCCGTCGGCGCTGGGCCTAGTGGCGTCGTTCGCCCTGCACGAGGCAGCACACGTGATCATCCTCAAACGGATCCACACGGTGACTCATATCGCGATCAGTCGCACGGCGTGGCGTACGTCAGTCATACCCGAAGGGACCATGACGGCACACCAGATGGCAGGTGTGGCCCTCGCCGGTCCTTTCTCATGCGTCATTGTCGGCGCCCTTCTCTGGCTCTCCGGCCTTGACGACTTCCTGGCCTGGTGGTATATCGCACACGTTGTGTTCCTCATGCCCTTTTTCGGAGACGGTCGGACCCTTCACCACAGCATCCGCATGGCGAGGGGGCAATCAGCCAAAGAAGGTCAGGGATGAACCGCGGGATGAGGGCCACCGATCGCGATCGCCAGTGGCTTCACGTCGGTTCCGGCCGCCTCGCGCCTATCTGACGTGCTGCCCCTGTCCGCCCCGTCCGCCTGCCGCTCCCCCTCGACAGGTGGGCGGGGCATTCGGCTTGGTCTCCGCTCAGCGGCGCCATCAATTCGAGCAGCCCACATCCCGCCCCTGCCCCGCTCGCGCTGACGCAGGACGCCTCCTTCTGGATCAGCCGGGAGCACACATTTTCTCGCGCGGCTCTCTATTCCGTCCGCCGCGGTGGGGCTGCTCGGGGCGGCGCTGTCCGTGGCGGCGTACGCGCTGGTGCTGTGGGCGCAGACGAAGGCGGAACTCGCGCCGATCGCCGCGCTGGAGGAATTCTTTCCCCAGGACGTCACGGCCCCAGTAATCACAGCTAAGAGCCACGATCGTGGGACCCGGAGAGCCCTTGCATTGGGCCTTCGGCAGTTGGTTACTTGAGGCTTGCCCTCGCCTCGATCGACTACAGATGGGTACGGTCGTGGCGTGTCTGGCGTGCGTCGGGTTGGTCGCCTGTAGGGCGTGCGCCGATGGATCGCGCGCGACTAGGGGAGCTGGTACGGGCATGGCGGTTGACGCTGCTCGATCGGAAGAGGGGTTCACGTCGGCGGGGGCTGCGCGGGTGATGAGTGCCGCATGCCGGGCTGCGGGGCTCGATGACAGGGGCGCGGAGTTGATCCGGCTCGGGGAGAACGCGTTGTTCCGTCTGGCCTCGGTGCCGGTGGTCGTGCGTGTGACTCCTGGGCGGGAGTGGGCGACGACGGCTCGCAAAGAGGTCGCTGTCTCAAGGTGATTGACGGGGGAGGGGTTCCGGCCCGCTCGTATCGTCGAGGATCTTGAGCAGCCGCTTGTGATCGACGGTCACCCGGTGACCTTCTGGCATCTGATCGTTGAGGGGGACCGGAAGGCGACGTATGGGGAGCTGGGGGCCACCCTGCGGGACCTGCACGCCCTGAAGGTGCCGGACGGGCTTGAGCTGCCCTCGTTCGATCCCTTCGACAAGCAACAGCGGCGGCTCGACCGGGCCCTAATCCCGGAGGACGACAAGGTGTTCCTCCGGAAAGCGGTGGCACGAGCTGCGGGACAAGTACGCCGAACTGCGCTTCGAGACGCCCAGGGGGCCGGTCCACGGTGACGCGCACGTGCAGAACCTCATGGTGGACGACCGGGGGCAGGTTATCCTGATCGATTTTGAAGCCTTCTGCTTCGATCACCCGGAGTGGGATCTCATGGTCACGGCCGTTGAGCATCACAGCCTTGGGTGGCAGACCGGTGAGCAGTACGCCGACTTCGTGGCTGCGTACGGGCGCGACCTGTACGACTGGCCTGGGTACGAGACGCTGCGGAGACTGCAGGAGTTCTGCATGACGACGTGGCTCATGCAGAACGTGCAGGAGGACGAGAGGACGGCGGCCGAGTACCGCCGGCGCATCGTTGGCCTGCGTAACGACGATGCGCCGCGCGACTGGCGGCCCTGGTAGCTGCTATTCGTCGTCGTCCAGACGGGCAAGCGCGTCCTGTACCTGGTCGTTAAAGGCGGCCACTATCGGGTTCGCTGCGTGGGCGCTTACCTCGGCCTGGAAGTCGGTGACGTAGCGCTGGAAGCGGGTGGACTGGAGGGAGTCGCCGCCGTCGACTGCGAGGCTCGCGGTGGTGACGGCGGCCTCCAGCTCGTCGTTCAGTAGCTGGCTCTGCGCGAGTACCATGCGGCAGAACCGCAGGGTCCGGGCGTACTTCGGGTCGGTGCTGTCCACGGCTCTCTGTGCCTGCTCGACTGCTTCGCGGCGCATCTTGAGGTCGCGGAAGCAGTGGCAGAGTTCGCCCATGAGCTCCGCGGAGTCAAAGTAGCCGAGCCATGCCGGGTCTTCGGCCGTGTCGGCGTGCTCGAAGTGCCGCTCAGCCTCGTTCATCGCGCGGCCTGCCGCTATACGGTCGCCTGCGTTGGACAGAGCGCGGGCCTCCATCGCCGAGTAGTTCGCCATGGCGCGCGGGGTGGCTCTGCCCTTGGCGCCCTCGACAGCGGCGCGGGCAAGTTGGATGGCCTGGGTGTGGTGGCCGAGGTAGTTGGCCTGGTGGCTGAGGTTGCCGAGGATGCGGGCGCCGAACATGCGGTCGTCGATGACCTGTGCCAGGCGCAGAGTGGACGTCAGGTAGCGGTGGGCGAGACGGTGGTTCCCTGTGTCGTACGCGGTCCAAGCGAGCAGCTGCGAGACCTCTGCGGCGGCGCTGAATAACGCGGTGCCCGTCTTCTCGCTGTAACTGGCGTCTAGCAGGGGCAGGACCTCGTGGCGAAAGTAGTGGCGCAGTGCCTTGTGGCCGTGGCCGCCGCCGTACTTGAAGTCGAGTTGCATGAACATGCTGGCTGCGTCCCTGATGGCGCGGACGTCGCGCATGCCGACTCGTTGGTGAGCGGGTCGGTCGGCCTGGATGCCATCGGGGCGGCCGATCATCCATGACAGGACCGTGACACTGAGGTCACCGTCTGCGATGGTCAGTTGATCGGCGGCCGAGGCTTCGGCGCGCTCATCTGCAAGGCTTCCCAGCAGGGACAGCGCGTCGGGCACCGTGCTCGGGTATCCGACTGGCTGAGGGGCGGCTGGCCGCGCGAGATCGAAGAAGCCGAGATCGCCGGGGGTGATGCGGCGGCTCAGTTTGGCGCTCAGGACGTCAGCCATGATGGCCGCTGCCTGCGGCTGGATGCCCGCGCCATCGCGCCATCGCTTCACGGAAACGTGCGTGGTGCCAAGGCTTACTCCGCGCTGTGCGGCGGCGTCCTGCATCCGCTTCGCCAGACCCTTGTTCGAGACCTTGGCCTCGTCCATGACGGCGATCAACTGCGCGTTCGGCTCGGCGTCCCCGGCGCCCCGGCCCGGCGGGTGCGGGACGGGGTGGCGGGGTGCGCGCCGGGCCCTCGGGGGCGAGGTGCCGCCCTCGGCGTGAGAGCGCGGGGCGCTGGTTACTCCGGTTGGTGTTCCGGGCCTCCGTAGTCCGGGCTGCTGAAGTCGGGACTGGAGAAGCGCGGGCGGCGGCTCGGGGCTCCGTCGTCCGGGCTGCTGAAACCTGGTCGGCCGTAGCCGAGTTGCGGCATGCGGCCGGTCGGTGACGCCGGACCCGTATGCCCCGGTGCGGGGGAGCGCGGGTCGGCGAGCGCGTCACGCAGGAACGGCAGGATGCCCCGTTCGAGCAGGGCCTCCTCCCAGGCTTCCCTGGCCTGGGCGACCTCCTCGCCCAGTTCGGCGTAGGCGCCGCTGTCGAGCGAGGGGCGGTTGCGCAGCGCGGTGAGCAGCAGCCCGGCGGCGGCGGCGAGGATCGCGGCCGCGGTCAGGGCACCGAACACCCAGCCCGCGGTGATCATGGACTGGGCGAACGCCTGGGTCGGGTCCAGCATCCTCAGGATGTAGCCGACGAGCAGGAAGAGGGCCGCGGCGGTCCCGGCGAGGACGGGGGCGAGCACCGCGACGACGGCGCCCGCGCCCGCGCCGTGGGCCTCGGTGCCTTCGCCCAAGGTGGCGGCTGGTCGGCCGAGCCCGCCCGGCTCGGCCGAGTCGTCCTCGATGAGGGAGGGCGGGACGGCCGGCGCCGGCCGGCGCAGTTCCTCGCGGACCTTGACGTAGTGGTGGTACTCGGTCGACGCGGCCGCCGTTATGACAGCGGTGGCGCTCAGCGCCATGGTGCGCAGCTGTTCCGAGTTGAGCCGCTGTCCGGCAGCGGTCAGTTCCGGGTGGTGTGGGGCGGAGCGCAGCGCCTCATCGAGGATCCGCTCGTATTCCTGGCGGTCCTCGCTCAGCAGGTGCTGCGGAACGCTGTTCATGTGCATCCCCCGATGCTCCGTAGGGCTTGGGGCTCGCATGGCGGCGAGCCGTCGGGCAGAAACGGAGGGGAGCCTGCTACGGATAAGCCGATGGTAGAGCCGTGACGGCGCGCGGTGACAGGGGGTTTCCACAAATTGGGTGCCGACCTGCGCGGTCGTCTCGACAGGCGGGCTGCCCGGTGAACGGTCAGATGTCGAGGGGCAGTTGCTGGACCAGCAGCTTTCCGGCCATGGTTACGCCGCCGTCCATCGCGATGGCGAGTCCGTCGGCATAGATGTGCGGTCCCTCCACGACCGGACCCGCGGACTCCTCGCCGTCCTCGGAGCCGACTTCGCCCAGCAGATAGGGAATGGGGCTGTGGCCGTGAACGATGCGGGTGCCGCCGTACGTATCGAGCAGGGAGCGCACGGCGTCGGCACCGCCCTCGTCGCGGAAGGAGAAGCGCTTGGTGAACTTGCGGAACAGATCCCAGACTTCGTTCGCGTCGTTGCGGGTGAGCGTCTCGCGGACGGTGTCGTTGACCTCTTCGATCGAGGCACCGTAGTCGAGATAGGAGGTGGTGTCGGAGTGCACGAGCAGGTAGCCGTCGACCGCCTCGACGGCGTCGAGCCGGGCCATCCACTGGAGGTGGTGGTCCCGGAGGCGGTCCATGTCGGACTTCTGGCCGCCGTTGAGCAGCCAGGCCGCCTGGAAGGTCGCGGTGCCCGCGCCGGAGTTGACGGGGGTGTCGCCGAACCGCTTGGCGCCGAGCAGCAGCAGCTCGTGGTTGCCCATGAGGGCCTTGCAGTAGCCGCCGGCCGCGGCCGCCTCCGCGGACAGCCGCATCACGAGGTCGATGACGCCGATGCCGTCCGGGCCGCGGTCGGTGAAGTCGCCGAGGAACCACAGTCGCGCGGTGCCCGCGCACCACTGGCCGGCGGAGTCGACGAGCCCCTTCTCCTGGAGCGCGGCGACCAGCTGATCCAGGTAGCCGTGCACGTCACCGACGACGTAGAGGGGGCCCGGGCCGGTGGCGGACTTCCGGGTCGGCGCGGAGACCGGGTCGACCGCCACCTGAAGCGTGTCATCGCGCTTGATGACCGGCAGGTCGCGCTCGGTGGGCGTGTACGCGGCCGGGTAGCCCTCCTTGGGCGCCGCGGGTGCCGCAGGGGCCTCCTCGGGCGGCCGGACCGTTTCGGCGGGCTGCGTGCCGTGGGCGTACGGACCGGTCTCGTTCACGTACGCGGGAACCCGGAAGTCGCGCAGCGTAGCCGTCCGCTCCACCTCGGGTCCCTGACCGGCCCCCTGAGTCATCGACCCCTCCACCATCGCGCCGCCTGTGCACCGCTTCGGACTGCCTGGTCGCAGCGGCCCGCGGTGTTGTGGGCCCATCATAGGAACGCGGATCGCGCCATGTGATGACCCAGGGGTGGTGAATCGGGACTGGACTCCGGTTCACCGTGGCTTTCGCCCCGATTGGACAGTCTTCGGCAATCCCGCGGCCACCCGTGTCCTAACGGCCCTCCGACGCGCGGGGCGGGCTGACCGTCCTGCGCTGGGTGCGCCGCTGGGACGAGGTCCGCACGATCAGCTCGGTCGGTATGACCTGCTCGACCGGTTGGTCCGACTCGACCCCTTCGATGGCGTCGATGAGGAGCTGGACGACCGCCGTGCCGATCCGGCGCGGCTTCAGGGAGAGCGTGGTGATGGGCGGCTCGGTGCTGGCGTACACCGTGGACTCGCTGCAGCACACCAGCAGCAGGTCGTCGGGGACGCGCAGGCCGTAGCGGCGGGCGGCGGCGAGCAGATCGGTGCCGTTGGGGTCGAACAGTCCGTAGACGGCGTCGGGCCGGTCGGGGCGGGCCAGCAGCCGGTCGGCGGCGACGGCGCCCGCGCACGGGTCGTGGGCGGGGTAGGCCTCGTACACCGGGTCCTGGCCGACGCGCTCGCACCACTGGAGGTAGGCGGTCGTCGACAGGTGGGTGTAGGTGTCCGTCGTGGTACCGGTGAGCAGGCCGATACGACGGGCGCCGGCCTCGGCGAGGTGGTCGAGGATGCCGAGGACGGCGGCTTCGTGGTCGTTGTCGACCCAGGCGGTGACCGGGAGCGCGCCGGCCGGGCGGCCGTCGCTGACCACCGGTAAGCCCTGCCGCACCAGCTCGCTGACGACCGGGTCCTGGTCGGAGGGGTCGATGACGACCGTGCCGTCCAGGGCGACGTTCGACCACACGTCGTGGCGCGAGGTCGCGGGCAGGATGACGAGGGCGTAACCGCGGGCGAGCGCGGCCGAGGTGGCGGCGCGGGCCATCTCGGCGAAGTACGCGAACTCGGTGAAGGTGAAAGGTTCATCCCCGTACGTCGTCACGGTCAGGCCGATGAGGCCCGACTTGCCGGTACGGAGAGTGCGGGCCGCGGCCGAGGGGCGGTACCCCAGCCGGTCGGCGACCTCGCGGACATGGCGCCGGGTGGCGTCGGGGAGGCGCCCCTTGCCGTTGAGGGCGTCGGAGACGGTCGTGATGGATACTCCGGCGGCGGCGGCCACGTCTCTGATGCCCGCCCGGCCCGGCCGGCTCCCTCGGCGTGAGGTTTCCGCGCGGCTCACCTGGTGCTTCCCTGCTGCTGTCATGGCGAGCCGATAGTAGGGCTCTTGCGGTGGGGTAGTGCGGACGCATATGCACGCGTTGACAGGCACGTTTCTGCATGGTCGTTGTGGCCCAAGTGCCTTTGAAACCATGGCAGTTACCCGGTGTCATGTTAGGACGTGACGCGGTGGCACGTATGGGCCTGCCGACCCCTCGATGTCTCGAAGAGGTCTCAACTCACCTTCACGAGGGATGCGCGCCACGGCGCAAGCCACCGGCGCGTAGATATATGTGGACGCGCCCCCCATTTCGTATGCATTCGCATGAAGACGCCGCTGATGTCGGTGTGACGGACGAGGTCGGCCTCGCGCACGAGTGATGGCTTCCGACCCATACGCAGCGGCGCCCAATCCTCATAAGGTGTGCAGTATTGGATGCCGGTGGTGGTCACGAGGAGGACTGCGGTGAGCGAGACAAGCCCGAAGCTGCGTGCCGAGCTGGAGGGTATCCCCACCTACAAGCCGGGGAAGCCCGCTGCGGCCGGCGGTCCGGTGGCGTACAAGCTGTCCTCGAACGAGAACCCCTACCCGCCGCTGCCTGGGGTCATGGAGTCGGTGACGGCGGCAGCCTCCTCCTTCAACCGCTACCCGGACATGGCGTGCACGGCCCTGACCAACGAGCTGGCCGAGCGCTTCGCCGTGCCGGCCTCGCACGTGGCCACGGGCACCGGTTCCGTCGGTGTCGCCCAGCAGCTGATCCAGGCCACCAGCGGCCCCGGTGACGAGGTCATGTACGCCTGGCGGTCCTTCGAGGCGTACCCGATCATCACGCAGATCAGCGGGGCGGCCTCCGTGCGGGTCCCGTTGACGCCGGGCGATGTGCACGATCTGGACGCGATGGCGGACGCGATCACCGAACGCACGCGCCTGGTCTTCGTCTGCAACCCGAACAACCCGACCGGAACGGTGGTGCGGCGGGCCGAGCTGGAACGGTTCCTCGACCGGGTGCCCTCCGATGTGCTGGTGGTCCTGGACGAGGCCTACCGCGAGTTCATCCGCGATGCCGAGGTGCCGGACGGGGTGACGCTCTACCGCGACCGGCCGAACGTCTGCGTGCTGCGTACGTTCTCGAAGGCCTACGGCCTCGCCGGGTTGCGCGTCGGCTTCGCCATCGCCCACGAGCCGGTGGCGGCGGCGCTGCGCAAGACGGCCGTGCCGTTCGGCGTGAGCCAGCTGGCGCAGGAGGCGGCGATCGCCTCGCTGCGCGCCGAGGACGAGCTGCTGGGGCGGGTCGGCTCGCTGGTGTGCGAGCGCACCCGTGTGGTCGACGCGCTGCGCGCCCAGGGCTGGACGGTGCCCGAGACGCATGCCAACTTCGTGTGGCTGCGGCTGGGGGAGCGGACGGTCTCCTTCGCCGGGGCCTGCGAGCGGGCCGGCGTGGTGGTCCGGCCGTTCCCGGGTGAGGGCGTGCGGGTCACCGTCGGGGAGACCGAGGCGAACGACATCTTCCTGAAGACGGCGGAGGCGTTCCGCAAGGAGGCCTGATCCGGTCAGGCGTGATCCGGTCAGGTCTGGGCCGGCAGGTCTGATCCGGTCGGGTCTGGCCCGGCAGGTCTGATCCGGTCACGTCCGAGCCGGCCCTCGGCCGGCCGAGGGCGTCGCGGCATCTCGCGAGGAGGGGGGTCCCCCAGGGCTTGGGGGACCCCCCTTCGCTGTTCGAAAACAGGTGCGCCATAATTGCTTGTGAATGTGAACGCGTTCACAAGCCTGTCCGATTGTTGCCTGTTGTGCAGGGCACATCGGGATGAACCACCGTCGTGATCGCGGTGACGTAAGGAGAGTGACGACGTGAACCTGGCTTTGGCGCCGGAGACACTGGCGCGCTGGCAATTCGGCATCACGACCGTCTACCACTTCCTGTTCGTTCCCCTGACGATCTCGCTGGCCGCCCTGACGGCCGGGCTGCAGACCGCCTGGGTGCGCACGGAGAAGGAGAAGTACCTCAGGGGCACCAAGTTCTGGGGCAAGCTCTTCCTGATCAACATCGCCATGGGCGTGGTCACCGGCATCGTGCAGGAGTTCCAGTTCGGCATGAACTGGTCGGACTACTCGCGCTTCGTCGGTGACATCTTCGGTGCCCCGCTCGCCTTCGAGGCACTGATCGCGTTCTTCTTCGAGTCCACGTTCATCGGACTGTGGATCTTCGGCTGGGACAAGCTGCCCAAGAAGATCCACCTGGCCTGCATGTGGATGGTGTCGCTCGGCACGATTCTGTCGGCGTACTTCATCCTCGCGGCCAACTCGTGGATGCAGCACCCTGTCGGCTACCGGATCAACGAGGTCAAGGGCCGCGCCGAACTCACCGACTTCTGGGCGGTGCTGACCCAGAACACGGCGCTCAGCCAGGCCTTCCACACACTCTCCGCCGCCTTCCTGACCGGTGGCGCCTTCATGGTCGGCATCGCCGCCTATCACCTCGCCCGCAAGAAGCACGTGCGCGAGATGAAGACCTCGCTGCGGCTCGGCCTGGTCACGGTCGTCATCGCCGGCCTGCTCACCGCGGTCAGCGGCGATGTCCTCGGCAAGGTCATGTTCAAGCAGCAGCCGATGAAGATGGCCGCGGCCGAGGCGCTGTGGGACGGACAGGAGCCGGCGCCGTTCTCGGTCTTCGCCTACGGCGATGTGGACAAGGGCCACAACACGGTGGCCGTCGAGATCCCCGGCCTGCTGTCCTTCCTGGCCAACGACGACTTCACCTCCTACGTCCCCGGCATCAATGACGTCAACAAGGCCGAGCAGGAGCAGTTCGGGCCCGGCGACTACCGGCCCAACATCCCCGTCGCCTACTGGGGATTCCGCTGGATGATCGGGTTCGGCATGGCGTCCTTCGCCATCGGCCTCGCGGGACTGTGGCTGACCCGCAAGAAGTTCCTGCTGCCCCGGCATCTGCGGGTCGGCGACGACGAGGTGCCCCATCTGGTGCTGCTGCCGAACAAGGCGCTCGGCCCGCGGCTGACCACCTGGTACTGGCGCATCGCGATCTGGACGCTGGCCTTCCCGCTGATCGCCAACTCCTGGGGCTGGATCTTCACCGAGATGGGCCGCCAGCCGTGGGTCGTCTACGGCGTGCTGCAGACCCGGCACGCGGTCTCCCCCGGTGTCTCCCAGGGCGAGGTCCTCACCTCGATGACCGTCTTCACGCTGCTCTACGCCGTCCTCGCCGTGATCGAGGTCAAGCTGCTGGTGAAGTACGTGAAGGGCGGCCCGCCCGAGCTCACGGAGGCCGACCTCAACCCGCCCACGAAGATCGGCGGCGACGAGCGTGACGCCGACAAGCCGATGGCCTTCTCGTACTAGGCCGAGGGAGCTGCACAGTCATGGAACTGCACGACGTCTGGTTCGTCCTCATCGCCGTCCTGTGGACCGGCTACTTCTTCCTGGAGGGCTTCGACTTCGGGGTCGGCATCCTCACCAAGCTGCTCGCCCGGAACCGGCCCGAGAAGCGGGTGCTGATCAACACCATCGGCCCGGTCTGGGACGGGAACGAGGTCTGGCTGCTCACGGCGGGCGGTGCCACCTTCGCCGCCTTCCCGGAGTGGTACGCCACGCTCTTCTCCGGCTTCTATCTGCCGCTGCTCGTCATCCTGGTCTGCCTGATCGTGCGCGGAGTCGCCTTCGAGTACCGGGCCAAGCGGCCGGAGGAGAACTGGCAGCGCAACTGGGAGAACGCGATCTTCTGGAGCTCGCTGATCCCCGCCTTCCTGTGGGGTGTGGCCTTCGGCAACATCGTGCACGGTGTGAAGATCGACCGGAACCTCGAGTACGTCGGCGGTGTCGGAGACTTGCTCAACCCGTACGCGCTCCTCGGCGGACTGGTCACCCTGACGCTGTTCACCTTTCACGGCACGGTGTTCACGGCCCTGAAGACCGTCGGTGACATTCGCGAGCGGGCGCGGAAGCTGGCTCTGCGCGTGGGTCTGGTGACGGCCGTGGCGGCGTTGGCCTTCCTGCTGTGGACCCAGTCCCACACGGGCAACGGCAGGAGCCTGGTGGCGCTTCTCGTGGCGGTGGTCACCCTGGTGTCCGCGCTCGCGGCGAACCAGGCGGGGCGCGAGGGCTGGGCGTTCGCGCTGTCGGGCGTCACCATCGTGGCCGCCGTGGCGATGTTGTTCCTGTCGCTCTTCCCGAACGTCATGCCGTCCACGCTCGACGCGGACTGGAGCCTGACGGTCACCAACGCCTCGTCCAGCCCGTACACCCTGAAGATCATGACCTGGTGCGCCGGGATCGCCACACCGATCATCCTGCTCTACCAGGGGTGGACCTACTGGGTGTTCCGCAAGCGGATCGGCACGCAGCACATCGCCGAACCCGCGCACTGAGTCCGGTGAGGGTGTGTTTCACGTGAAACACACCCTCTGGGCCGAAGGGCATGTTCTCCATGAAACCGATCGATCCGAGACTTCTGCGTCACGCCGGCGCCACCCGGCTCTTCCTGGTGGCCGTCGTCGGGCTGGGTGCCATCGGGGCATTCCTGGTCATCGCTCAGGCGATGCTCATCGCCGAGGTGGTGGTGGGAGCCTTCCAGCACCGGATGCCGATCGCCGAACTCCGCACTCCCCTGCTGCTGTTGGCCGTCGTCGCCTGCGGCCGTGCGCTGGTCTCCTGGCTGACCGAGCTGGCCGCCCACCGGGCGAGCGCGGCGGTGAAGTCCGAGCTGCGCGGGCGGCTGCTGGAGCGGGCGGCGGCGCTCGGCCCCGGCTGGCTGAGCGGGCAGCGCACGGGCTCGCTCGTAGCCCTGGCGACGCGCGGTGTCGACGCCCTGGACGACTACTTCTCGCGCTATCTGCCGCAGTTGGGGCTGGCCGTGGCCGTCCCGGTGGTGGTGCTCGCTCGGATCGTGACGGAGGACTGGGTCTCGGCGGCCATCATCGTCGCCACCCTGCCTCTCATCCCCGTCTTCATGATGTTGATCGGCTGGGCCACGCAGTCCCGCATGGACCGCCAGTGGCGGCTGCTGTCCCAGCTGTCGGGGCACTTCCTGGACGTCGTCGCGGGACTGCCGACCTTGAAGGTGTTCGGCAGGGCCAAGGCACAGGCGGAGTCGATCCGGCGCATCACCGGGGAGTACCGGCGGGCGACCATGCGCACGCTGCGGATCGCCTTCCTGTCCTCCTTCGCCCTGGAGCTGCTTGCCACGCTGTCGGTGGCGCTGGTCGCCGTGACGATCGGCATGCGGCTCGTGAGCGGCGACATGGACCTCTACATCGGGCTGGTCATCCTCGTGCTCGCGCCCGAGGCCTACCTCCCGCTGCGTCAGGTGGGCGCGCAGTATCACGCGGCGGCTGAAGGACTGGCGGCCGCCGAGGAGATCTTCGCGGTGCTGGAGACCCCCGTGCCGGAGTCCGGCACCGGGATCGTGCCCGCCGGGGCCCTGACCTTCGAGGACGTGAGCGTCCGCTATCCCGGTCGGTCCACGGACGCGGTGACGGATGTGTCCTTCTCGGTGCGGCAGGGGGAGACGGTCGCGCTCGTCGGGCCGAGCGGTGCGGGCAAGTCGACGCTGCTGAACGTCCTGCTGGGGTTCGTGAAGCCCAGCGCGGGCCGGGTGCGCGTCGCGGAAGCCGATCTCGCCGACGTCGACCTGGAGCAGTGGCGCGCGCGCATCGCCTGGGTGCCGCAGCGGCCGCACCTGTACGCGGGAACGATCGCCGAGAACGTACGGCTGGCGCGGCCCGACGCGGATGACGCCGCCGTACGCGGGGCGCTGGCCGACGCCGGTGCGCTGGAGTTCGTGGACGCGCTGCCGGAGAGACTGGACACCCTGCTCGGAGAGGACGGGGCCGGGCTCTCCGCCGGGCAGCGGCAGCGGCTCGCGCTCGCCCGGGCCTTCCTCGCCGACCGGCCCGTCCTGCTGCTCGACGAGCCGACGGCGGCCCTGGACGGAGCGACCGAGGCGGAGGTCGTGGACGCGGTGCGGCGGCTGTCCGCGGGCCGGACGGTGCTCCTGGTGGTGCACCGGCCCGCACTGCTGGACGTGGCGGACCGGGTCGTGCGTCTCGACGGGACGGAGTCCCCCGGGCCGGCGCCGGCCGTGGCCCGCACCGCCGAGGCACGCCCCGCGGGAACGGCCGAACCCGGACCGGCTTCGGCTCCGGTCGAACCCGGGACCGAGGCCACCACCGTCGCGCGCGGCGTCCTCGCCCGGGTGCGGGCGATGTCCGGTCCCCGGCGCGGCCGACTCGCCCTCGCCCTGCTGCTCGGCAGTCTGGCGCTCGGCAGCGCGGTCGGGCTGATGGCGACCTCCGGGTGGCTCATCTCGCGGGCGTCCCAGCAGCCGCCCGTGCTCTACCTGATGGTGGCCGTCACGGCGACCAGGGCCTTCGGCATCGGGCGTGCGGTATTCCGGTACGCGGAGCGGCTGGTCTCGCACGACGCGTTGCTGCGGATGCTCGCCGACACACGGGTGGCCGTCTACCGGAGGCTGGAGCGGCTGGCGCCCGCCGGGCTGCGCCGGATGCGCCGCGGCGATCTGCTGACGCGGCTCGTCGCCGACGTGGACGCGCTCCAGGACTACTGGCTGCGCTGGCTGCTGCCCGCCGGCGCGGCCCTGACCGTGTCCGCCGCCTCCGTCGCCTTCACGGCCTGGCTGCTGCCGGAGGCCGGAGCGGTGCTCGCGGCCGGCCTGCTCGCGGCCGGGGCCGGCGTCCCGCTGGTCACCGGGGCCGTGGCCCGGCGTGCCGAGCACCGGCTCGCCCCCGCGCGCGGCGCCCTCGCCATCCGCGTGACCGAGCTGCTTACCGGAACCGCCGAACTGGCCGTCGCGGGCGCCCTGCCCACCCGCATCACCGAGACCCGGCGGGCCGACCGGCTGCTCACCCGGATTGCCTCGCGCGCCGCCGCCGCCACCGCCCTCGGCGACGGGCTCACCGCGCTGATCTCCGGACTGACCGTCGTGGCGACCGCCCTCGTCGGCGCCCAGGCGGTCACCGACGGACGGCTCGGCGGCGTGACCATGGCCGTCGTCGTCCTCACCCCGCTGGCCGCCTTCGAAGCCGTCCTCGGCATGCCGCTCGCCGTGCGCTACCGGCACCGGGTGCGCCGCAGCGCGGAGCGGGTGTACGAGGTCCTGGACGCCCCCGAGCCCGTCCGTGAACCGGAGCGGTCCCGGCAGGCGCCCGCCTCGCCGTTCCCGCTCGCCGTCAGGAACCTGACGGCGCGATACGCGGGGCAGGACCGGGCGGCGCTCGCCGGACTCGACCTGACGCTCCAGGAGGGCCGCAGGGTCGCCGTGGTCGGGCCGTCCGGCTCGGGCAAGACGACGCTCGCCCAGGTGCTGCTCCGCTTCCTCGACGCGGAGACGGGCACGTACATCCTCGGCGGCGTCGACGCCCACGCTGTGGACGGCGACGACGTACGGCGGCTGGTCGGGCTGTGCGCCCAGGACGCGCATCTCTTCGACAGCTCGGTCCGCGAGAACCTGCTGCTCGCGAAGAAGGACGCGACCGAGGCCGAACTGAGCGACGCCCTCGCGCGGGCCCGGCTGCTCGGCTGGGTGGACGCCCTGCCCGACGGGCTCGACACGCTCGTCGGCGAGCACGGTGCCCGGCTGTCGGGCGGACAGCGTCAGCGACTGGCCCTGGCCCGCGCGTTGCTCGCCGACTTCCCGGTGCTGGTGCTCGACGAACCCGCCGAACACCTCGACCTGGCGACCGCCGACGCGCTCACCGGAGATCTGCTGGCCGCCACCGAGGGCCGTACGACGCTGCTCATCACCCACCGCCTGGCCGGGCTGGCGGCCGTGGACGAGGTGATCGTTCTCGACGAGGGGCGCGTCGTCCAGCGGGGACCGTACGCCGAGCTGGCCGCGCTGCCGGGACCGCTGCGTCGGATGGCCGAACGCGAAGCGCAGACGGAGCTGCTGGTGGGCGCGCGATAGCGAGCCGTTCGCGGGCCGCCCCCGGTGGGCGGTCCGCCCGCTACGGACGCTCCCCCAGCAGCCGCTCGATGACGACCGCGACCCCGTCCTCGTTGTTGGCGACCGTCCGTCCGGACGCCGCGGCGACCGCGGCGGGGTGCGCGTTGCCCATGGCGTAGGACCGGCCGGCCCAGGTGAGCATCTCGACGTCGTTCGGCATGTCGCCGAAGGCGACGACCTCCTCCTGCGAGATGCCGCGCTCGGCACAGCACAGGGCCAGAGTGCTCGCCTTGGAGACGTTCGGACCGCTGATCTCCAGCAGGGCGCTGGGGCTGGACCGGGTGATGGTGACGTGCTCGCCGGCGGCGAGGCGGGCGACGGTGAGGAAGGCGTCGGGATCCAGGGTGGGGTGGTAGGCGAGGATCTTCAGGATCGGCTGGCCGGCTCCGGCTCCGTCCGGCGCCAGCAGTTCCTCGGCCGGCGCGAGGACGTCTGCAATCTCCATGTGCAGCTTCGGATAGACCGGCTCCTGATGGAAACCGTAGGTCTGCTCGACCGCGTACACCGTGCCCGGTGCCGCCTCGCGCACCAGCCGCACGGCGTCCAGCGCGGTCTCCCGGGCCAGCTCCCGCACCTTCACGAAGCGGTGGGCGCCGGAATCGCCGTGCAGGTCGACCACGGCGGCGCCGTTGCCGCAGATCGCCAGACCGTGGCCGTGCACATGGTCGCTGACCACGTCCATCCAGCGGGCCGGGCGGCCGGTGACGAAGAAGACCTCGATGCCCGCCTCCTCGGCCGCCGCCAGGGCGGCGATCGTGCGCGGGGAGAGCGACTTGTCGTCGCGCAGCAGGGTGCCGTCGAGATCGGTGGCGATCAGCCGAGGCGGAACGCCGGGGGTGCCCCCCGGCTCGAACGAGGTCGAGAGCTGGGGTGAGGCCGGGATCTCGGGCCGTCGAGTCGCTGAGGTCACCGCGTCATTGTCGTCTATATGTCCGCACGATCGTGCGAGAGTTCGCACATTTGAGGGGTTGTGTCGGTCACGTCAGTTGGGAGGGGGCTTCCATGGCGATCCGCTCGAAGACCTTCTGGTCCGCGGCGAAGTCCGAGTCGGGGATCGGCCAGTGGATCACGATCTCGGTGAAACCCAGCTCCTGGTGGCGGCCCGCGAAGTCGACGAACGCGTCGAGGGACTCGAGCGGACGACCGCGGTCGGGGGTGAATCCGGTGAGCAGGACCTTGTCGAGCGCGGAGGCGTCACGGCCCGCCGCGGCACACGCGTCCGCGAGCTTCTCGGACTGGGCGCGAATGGCTTGAACGGACTGCTCCGGCGTGCCGGTCTCGTACAGCTTCGGGTCACCCGTGGTCACCCAGGCCTGCCCGTACCGTGCGGCGAGCCGCAGTCCGCGCGGCCCGGTCGCGGCCACGGCGAAGGGTAGCCGGGGCCGCTGCACACACCCGGGGATGTTGCGCGCCTCGTGCGCCGAGTAGAAGTCGCCCTCGTAGGACACCGTGTCCTCGGTCAGCAGCCGGTCGAGCAGCGGAACGAACTCGGCGAAGCGGTCGGCCCGCTCCCGCGGCGTCCATGGCTCCTGACCCAGCGCGGTGGCGTCGAAGCCGGTGCCGCCCGCACCGATGCCGAGGGTGATCCGGCCCCCGGAGATGTCGTCGAGGGAGATCAGCTCCTTGGCGAGGGTGACCGGATGCCGGAAGTTCGGCGAGGTCACCAGGGTTCCCAGCCGCATCCGATCCGTCACGGCCGCGGCGGCGGTCAGCGTCGGCACAGCCCCGAACCACGGGCCGTCCCGGAAGCTGCGCCAGGACAGGTGGTCGTAGGTGTAGGCGGCGTGGAAGCCGAGCTGTTCGGCACGTGTCCATGCCGAACGGCCGCCCTCATGCCAGCGGCGGTAGGGAAGGATCACGGTGCTCAGACGCAGACTCATGGCCCCGAGCCTAAACACCCGTGGCTGTTTCACGTGAAACAGCCACCGCAGGGGGTCGGCGGCCATGGACTGAAGTGGATCAACGGGCCTCGGAAAACCGCAGGTACCGGGGCGGCACGGACTGCGTCAGCCACACACCGTTGGCGCTGACATGGAAGACATGGCCGTCGCGGTGCATGGCGGCCGCGTCCACCGCGAGGACGACCGGGCGACCGCGGCGGGCGCCGACCCGGGTCGCGGTCTCACGGTCGGGCGAGAGGTGCACGTCATGCCGGTTCATCGGCCGCAGCCCGTCGCTGCGGATCGCCTCCAGGTTGCGGGCCACGGTCCCGTGGTAGAGGTACGGCGGCGGTGTCGCGGCCGGCAATCCGAGGTCGACCCCGATGCTGTGGCCCTGACTGGCGCGGATACGGCTGCCCTCGACCGCGAAGCGCCGTTTGTCGTTGGTGGCGACCACGTGGTCCAGTTCCTCGCGGCTGAACCGGAAGCCGTGCGCGGCCGCCGCCGCGATCAGCGCGTCGATCTCGACCCAGCCGCCTTCGTCGAGCGTGAGCCCGATCCTCTCGGGCTGGTGGCGAAGGTGCTTGGCGAGGTATTTCGACACCTTCACGGTGCGTCTTTCGTCCATGCCACCAGCCTGCCGGGAGAGACGCGGATCACGCAGGTCAATTCCGCCCGGGAGGTTTGATCCACAGCCAAGTGATGTTGTCCACAGGCAAGAGGCGCGAAGCTGTGGACAACTGGTCTCCGATTCAGGGGTGTTGGCCCGGATCCGCGGCACCCAGCGGCGGCTTCGCCCGTGCGAGCCGACGCCGCGCCCGCGGGGTGAAGCGGGACATCGCGCGGAGGAGATGGGCCTCCGGCGTCACCGGTACCACCGCCTCGTCGCGCACGACCGCGCGCAGGATCGCGTCGGCCACCTTCTCCGGCGGGTAGCCGCGCAGCCCGTACAGGCGGGCCGCGCGCCGCCGCCGGCGCTTCTCCTCCTCCGCGTCGACGCCCGCGAAGTGCGCCGTGGACGTGATGGCGGTGTCGACGAAGCCGGGACAGACCGCCGTGACGCCGATCCCCTGCCCGGCCAGCTCCGCGCGCAGGCACTCGCTCAGCATCAGCACCGCCGCCTTGGAGGTGCTGTAGGCGGGCAGGGCCTTCGAGGGCTGGTACGCCGCCGCGGACGCGGTGTTGACGATGTGGCCGCCCTGTCCCCGCTCGGCCATCCGCTTCCCGAACAGCCGGCAGCCGTGGATCACTCCCCAGAGATTGACGTCGAGGACCTTCCTCCAGTCCTCGGGGGTGTGGTCGAAGAACGAGCCGGACAGGCCGATGCCCGCGTTGTTCACCAGGACGTCCACCACGCCGTACTCGGCGTCGACCTTCTCGGCCAGCTTCTTCATGGCCTGCTCGTCGGAGACGTCCACCGCCTCGGCCCAGGCGGCCGGGGCCCCGAGCTGCCGGGACTGCTCGGCGGTGCGGGCCGCGGCCTCGGCGTTCCGGTCGACGGCCACCACTCGCGCACCGGCCCCGGCGAAGGCGTACGCCGTGGCCCGTCCGATGCCGCTGCCGGCGCCGGTGACCAGCACGAGTTGCCCGGCGAAGCGGTCGGCGTACCTCCCGGTGGCGGCCGGCCGCGGCCGCCCGTCCTCGGTGGCCGTGACGAACTGGGTGATCCAGGCTGCCAGCTGGTCGGGCCGGGTGCGCGGGATCCAGTGCCCGGCGGAAAGCGTGCGGCGCACCAGGCCGGGGGCCCACTGCTCCAGGTCGTCGTACAGGCTCTCCGAGAGGAAGGCGTCGTCGAGGGGGGTGATGAGCTGCACCGGCGCGTGCGCGTGGGCGTCCGCCCGTGGTCTGCGCAGCCGGGCCCGCACGTTGTCCCGGTACAGCCAGGCGCCGTGCGCCGCGTCCCGGGGCAGCGACGGGGTCGGGTAGTCGTCGCCGGGGACCTTCTCGACACGCCTCAGAATGCCCGGCCAGCGCTTGCCGAGCGGGCCGCGCCAGGCCATCTCGGGCAGCTTGGGCGTGTGCAGCAGGTACACGTACCAGGACTTGGCGCCCTGGCCGAGGAGCTGGCCCACCCGGCGCGGGGTGGGGCGCCTGACGCGCCCGGCGATCCAGTGGCCGAAGTGGTCGAGGGACGGCCCGGACACCGACGTGAAGGAGGCGATCCGGCCCTCGGTGCGCCGGACGCTGACGAACTCCCAGGACTGCACCGAGCCCCAGTCGTGCCCCACCAGGTGCACCGGCCTGCCGGGGCTCACCGCGTCCGCGACCGCCAGGAAGTCGTCGGTCAGCTTGTCGAGGGTGAAGCCCCCGCGCAGGGGTCGCGGCGCGGTGGAGCGGCCGTGGCCTCGGACGTCGTAGATCACGACGTGGAAGCGGCCGGCGAGGCGCTCGGCGACCTCCGACCAGACCTCCTTGCTGTCCGGATAGCCGTGCACCAGGACGACCGTGGGCCGCTGTGCGTCGCCCAGTTCGGCCACGCACAGCTCGACCCCGCCCGTGCGCACCCGGCGCTCCCGCGCGCCCTTCAGCGTCGTCACTTCTCCTCCGTTCTCCTCCACCGAGGTCGGACACGGCTGCCGAACGTGCCTGTGCTGTGACGCTGGCGACTGTGGCAGTTGTTAGACCAGCCGTCAACAGTGCGATCCGGATGCCGGAACTCCGCAGGCCGCCCGGCCCCAGGGGTCCGACCCCTAAGGTCCCCGTAATACTCGAGGCGGACTCCAAGACGGCTCTGGGGTCTGACGACCGGCGTGGTCCGGATCACTACTGTCGAAGACGTGACTGTGATCGCGACCGAAAGCCTGAGCAAGCGGTTCCCACGGGTGACCGCGCTTGACCGGCTCTCCGTGGACGTCGGACCGGGTGTGACCGGACTCGTCGGCGCCAACGGAGCCGGCAAGTCCACACTCATCAAGATCCTGCTGGGTCTGTCCCCCGCCACCGAGGGCAGCGCCGAGGTGCTCGGCCTCGACGTCGCCACCGAGGGCGCCGCCATCCGTGAGCGCGTCGGCTACATGCCGGAGCACGACTGCCTGCCGCCCGACGTCTCGGCCACCGAGTTCGTCGTCCACATGGCGCGCATGTCCGGTCTGCCCCCGACCGCCGCCCGCGAGCGCACCGCGGACACCCTGCGCCACGTCGGCCTGTACGAGGAGCGCTACCGACCCATCGGCGGCTACTCCACCGGTATGAAGCAGCGCGTGAAGCTCGCCCAGGCCCTGGTGCACGATCCGCAGCTGGTCTTCCTCGACGAGCCGACCAACGGCCTCGACCCGGTCGGCCGCGACGACATGCTCGGCCTGATCCGCCGCATTCACACCGACTTCGGCATCTCCGTGCTGGTCACGTCCCACCTGCTGGGCGAACTGGAGCGCACCTGCGACCACGTCGTCGTCATCGACGGCGGCAAGCTCCTGCGCTCCAGCTCCACCACCGATTTCACCCAGACCACGACCACCCTCGCCATCGAGGTCACCGACAGCGACGAGCACCCGGACGGCACCCGCGCGGTGCGCGACGCGCTCCACGCGCGCGGGGTGGAGACCCAGGACGGCACCGGCCTGCCGGGCGCGGGACACGTCCTGCTGCTCACCGCCCAGGGCGAGGAGACGTACGACCTGGTGCGGGACGTGATCGCGGACCTCGGCCTCGGCCTGGTGCGCATGGAGCAGCGGCGGCACCACATCTCGGAGGTCTTCCGGGACAGCGACGAACAGCGCGAGACACAGGGGAAGGAGGCGGTCGGCCATGGCGGTTGAACCCACCGCGGCAGCGCCCAAGGGTGACCAGACCCGCATCCACAACATCGGCTACCGCAGCTACGACGGCCCCCGCCTCGGCCGCGCCTACGCCCGCCGCTCGCTGTACTCGCAGTCCCTGCGCGGCGCCTACGGCCTCGGCCGCTCGGTGAAGTCCAAGGTGCTGCCGATGCTGCTGTTCGTCGTGATGTGCGTGCCCGCGGCCATCATTGTCGCCGTCGCGGTCGCCACCAAGGCCAAGGGCCTGCCCATCGAGTACACGCGCTATGCCATCATCATGCAGGGCGTCATCAGCCTGTACATCGCCTCGCAGGCACCCCAGTCCGTCTCGCGCGACCTGCGCTTCAAGACCGTGCCGCTGTACTTCTCACGGCCCATCGAGACCGCCGACTACGTGCGCGCCAAGTACGCGGCGCTGGCCTCCGCGCTGTTCATCCTGACCGCCGCCCCGCTGCTCGTGCTCTACGTGGGCGCGCTGCTGGCCAAGATGGACTTCGCCGACCAGACCAAGGGATTCGCCCAGGGAGTCGTCTCCGTGGCACTGCTCTCACTGCTCTTCGCCGGCATCGGCCTCGTCATCGCCGCCGTCACCCCGCGCCGCGGCTTCGGCATCGCCGCCGTGATCGCGGTACTGGTCATCTCCTACGGCGCCGTCTCCACCCTCCAGGCCATCGCGGAGGCCCGGAACAACTCCGGCGCCATCCCCTGGATCGGCCTGTTCTCACCGGTCACCCTTGTCGACGGCGTGCAGACCGCCTTCCTGGGCGCGACCTCCTCGGCTCCCGGCGCCGCCGGCCCGGGCAGTGGACAGGGCGTCGTCTACGTCCTCGTCGTCCTGGGCCTCATCGCCGCCGCATACGGCCTCCTGCTGCGCCGCTACAAGAAGGTGGGACTGTGACGACCCTCAGCATCGACCACGTCTCCCGCTGGTTCGGCAACGTGGTCGCCGTCAACGACATCACCATGACGATCGGCCCCGGCGTCACCGGCCTGCTCGGCCCCAACGGCGCCGGGAAGTCCACGCTGATCAACATGATGGCCGGCTTCCTCGCCCCCTCCACCGGCACGGTCACCCTCGACGGGCAGCCGGTGTGGCGCAACGAGAAGATCTACCGGCACATCGGCATCGTTCCCGAGCGGGAGGCGATGTACGACTTCCTCACCGGCCGCGAGTTCGTCGTCGCCAACGCCGAACTGCACGGCCTGGGCGCCAAGGCCGCCCAGAAGGCGCTCGCCACCGTCGAGATGGAGTACGCGCAGGACCGGAAGATCTCCACCTACTCCAAGGGCATGCGCCAGCGCGTCAAGATGGCCTCCGCCCTGGTCCACGACCCCTCGCTGCTCCTGCTCGACGAGCCGTTCAACGGCATGGACCCGCGCCAGCGCATGCAGCTGATGGACCTGCTGCGGCGCATGGGCGACGAGGGCCGCACCGTGCTGTTCTCCTCCCACATCCTGGAGGAGGTCGAACAGCTCGCCTGGCACATCGAGGTCGTCGTCGCCGGACGGCACGCCGCCAGCGGCGACTTCCGCAGGATCCGCCGCCTGATGACCGACCGGCCACACCGCTACCTGGTGCGCTCCAGCGACGACCGTGCCCTGGCGGCCGCGCTGATCGCCGACCCGTCGACGTCCGGCATCGAGGTCGACCTCGCCGAGGGCGCGCTGCGCATCCAGGCCGTCGACTTCGGCCGGTTCACGACCCTGCTGCCGCGGGTGGCCCGGGACCACGGCATCCGGCTGCACACGGTCTCGCCCTCCGACGAGTCCCTCGAGTCCGTCTTCTCGTACCTGGTCGCGGCGTAGGAGGCCCAAGATGTACGACCCCACAGTCGCCCGGCTCACCTACCGGGCCCTGCTCGGCCGCCGTCGGGCCCTCATCCTCGGCGCGCTGCCGCTGCTGCTCATCGTGATCGCCGCGGCCGTCCGCGCCCTCGCCGGAGCCGACGACCAGACCGCGGTGAACGTCCTGGGCGGGTTCGCGCTCGCCACCATGGTGCCGATCATCGGCGTCATCGCCGGCACCGGAGCGATCGGGCCGGAGATCGACGACGGCTCGGTGGTGTACCTGCTGTCCAAGCCGCTCAAGCGGTCGACGATCATCTTCACCAAGCTGATCGTGGCGATCGCGGTGACCATGGTCTTCTCCGCGGTGCCGACCCTGGTCGCCGGGCTGATCCTCAACGGCAACGGGCAGCAGATCGCCGTCGCCTACACCGTGGCCGCGCTGGTCGCCTCCATCGCCTACGCGGCCCTCTTCCTTCTGCTGGGCACGGTCTCCCGGCACGCGGTGGTCTTCGGGCTCGTCTACGCGCTGGTCTGGGAGGCGCTGTTCGGCTCCCTGGTGCCCGGGGCGCGCACGCTGAGCATCCAGCAGTGGGCGCTGGCCGTGGCGCACAAGGTCGCCGGCGGGGACATGGTCACCTCCGACGTCGGGCTGCCGACGGCGACGGTGCTGCTGGTGGTGGTGACCGTCCTGGCCACCTGGTACGCCGGGCAGAAACTGCGGTCGCTGACCCTCGCCGGCGAGGAGTGAGGCATCCGATCGAGGCCGGGCGGTCCTGCCCGGCCTTGACGGAGGCTTCACCTTCACCCGGGCACACTGGGCAAAGCGGATGAAGCGGCAGGAGGGCGTGATGGCGGGCGAAGTGCCGGAGAGCGAGGGCCGGGGGATGACCGGGGACACGTGGGACGACGTCGTCCTGGACGCCGACTTCATACGCGCCGCCGGGACCGCCGAGCCGTCCGGCCGGTCACGGATGCTCGCCGCGCGCTGGCGCCGCGAGGAGCCCGAGCCCCAGCCGTGGCGCTCCGACGAACCGCCCGCCGGATGGTTCTTCAGCAAGGCCCGCCGACGTCGGTGGCGGCGGCGGTGAAGGGGCCTGGGGCGCCCGGTAATTCGGTGGCACCGGAGCCGTCGTAGCGGCACAGTGGTGGTGTTCACCGCGCCGGACCGAATCGGCGCCACGTTCTGGGAGAGGAGCTGGGCGATGTCGATGCACGGCAGTACGCCGAGCTCCCGTCAGGGCAGCCCGCGGCGGGCTCCGGAGTAACTAGCGGCTCCGTCGAGCCCGCCTCGCACGGGGAGCTGCCCGGGGCGGCCGCTTCGAGCACGCGAATCCCTTCGCGTGGGCCGCCCACCCGGAGGATTGGCCGAGTGGCAAGGCACCGGCTTGGTTCAAGCCGCGGTCGGGGTCGCCCCCGCGCACGTTCGATCCGTGCATCCTCCGCAGAGACCGAGGGCTCAGCCCACCAGCTTCTCCAGCAGCACCGCGATGCCGTCCTCGTCGTTCGAGGCCGTCACCTCGTCGGCGACCGCCTTCAGTTCCTCGTGGGCGTTGGCCATCGCCACGCCGTGGGACGCCCAGGAGAACATCGGGACGTCGTTGGGCATGTCGCCGAAGGCGATGGCGTCCGCCGCCTTCAGACCCAGCCGCCGCGCGGCCAGCGAGAGCCCCGTCGCCTTCGACAGGCCCAGCGGCAGCAGCTCGACGATGCCCTCGCCGGCCATGGTCACCGAGACGAAACCGCCGGCGGTCCGGCGGGCCACGTCGGCCAGTTCGTCGTCCGTGAGGTCCGGGTGCTGGACGTAGATCTTGTTGAGGGGCGCGCTCCACAGATCCGCGACGTCCGTGAACGGCGTCGCCGGAAGCGGGCCCGCGACCGCGTAGCCGGGACCGACCAGCACCTCGCCGTCCAGGCCGTCGCGGCTGGCCGCCAGGTACAGCGGACCGACCTCCGCCTCGATCTTGGCCAGGGCCACCGCCGCCAGTTGCCGGTCCAGGGTCACCGAGGTCAGCAGGCGGTGCTCCCCGGCGTCGTACACCTGGGCGCCCTGGCCGCAGACCGCGAGGCCCCGGTAGCCGAGGTCGTCGAGGACGTGCCGGGTCCAGGGCACCGCGCGGCCGGTGACGACGAGGTGCGCGGCACCCGCCGCGGTGGCCGCGGCGAGCGCCTCACGGGTGCGCTGGGAGACCGACCCGTCGGAGCGCAGGAGCGTCCCGTCGAGGTCGGTCGCGATCAGCGTGTAGGGGAACGGCCCGGCGGCGGGTCTCACTTGGCCACCGGTTCCAGGACCTCCCGGCCGCCGAGGTAGGGACGCAGCACTTCCGGCACCCGCACGGAGCCGTCGGCCTGCTGGTGGTTCTCCAGGATCGCGACGATCGTGCGCGGGACGGCGCACAGCGTGCCGTTGAGCGTCGCCAAGGGGCGGACCGCCTTGCCGTCACGGAAGCGGATCTGGAGCCGGCGGGACTGGAACTCGGTGCAGTCCGAGGTCGAGGTCAGCTCGCGGTACTTGTCCTGGGTCGGGACCCACGCCTCGCAGTCGAACTTGCGCGAGGCCGAGGCGCCCAGATCGCCCGAGGCGACGTCGATCACGCGGAACGGCAGCTCCAGCGAGGTCAGCCACTGCTTCTCCCACTCCAGCAGCCGGCGGTGCTCCTCCTGCGACTCCTCGGGGGTGACGTAGGAGAACATCTCGACCTTGTCGAACTGGTGGACGCGGAAGATGCCCTTGGTGTCCTTGCCGTGCGAGCCGGCCTCGCGGCGGAAGCACGGCGAGAACCCGGCGTACCGCAGCGGCAGGCGGTCGGCGTCGATGATCTCGTCCATGTGGTACGCCGCCAGCGGCACCTCGGAGGTGCCGACCAGGTACAGGTCGTCCTTGTCGAGGTGGTAGACGTCCTGGGCCGCCTGGCCGAGGAAGCCCGTGCCCGCCATCGACTGGGGGCGGACCAGCGCGGGGGTCAGCATCGGCGTGAAGCCGGCCGCGGTGGCCTGGGCGATCGCCGCGTTCACCAGCGCCAGCTCCAGCAGGGCGCCGACACCGGTGAGGAAGTAGAAGCGCGAGCCGGAGACCTTCGCGCCGCGCTCCACGTCGATCGCGCCGAGGAGCTGGCCGAGCTCCAGGTGGTCCTTGGGCTCGAAGCCCTCGGCGGCGAAGTCGCGGATCGTGCCGTGCGTCTCCAGCGTGACGAAGTCCTCCTCGCCGCCGACGGGCACGTCGGGGTGGATGAGGTTGCCGAGCCGGAGGAGGAGCTCCTGGGTCTCGGCGTCGGCCGCGTCGCGCTCGGCGTCGGCGGTCTTGACGTCGGCGGCGAGCCCGCTCGCACGCTTCAGCAGCTCGGCCTTCTCGTCACCGGAGGCCTTGGGGATGAGCTTGCCCAGAGCCTTCTGCTCGGCGCGCAGCTCGTCGAAGCGGACGCCGGACGACCTGCGCCGCTCGTCGGCAGACAGGAGGGCGTCGACGAGCGCGACGTCCTCTCCACGGGCACGCTGCGAGGCGCGCACACGGTCGGGGTCCTCACGGAGCAGACGAAGGTCAATCACGCGGTCAAGGCTACCGGTGCGACGTTCCACCCCACGACCCAGTATTCCGAACCACGCCTTACGTACCGCTATGGGGGAAATGCTTCCGGTGTCAATGGGAGAGACCCCGCCTCCCTGGAACGAGGCAGGCGGCAGGTGCCGGGTTGACCTGATTCCCTTGTGCGGAAGGGGACTTGAGGTCGGGTTGTCCACAGGAATCCACACCCTCCGGAGAGTTATCCACAGGCTGTGTGGAAGATCTGTGGATTTCGGAATTGATCACTCCGGAAGCGTTGTGCGGAGGGAGGAATTCCTGTCTTGAGGTGCCCGGACGCCCACTTTCGGTGGAAAGGGGTCGCCCCAAAAGATGAACCAAAGGAGACGAGTGGACGAAGGGTGACCTGTGGGGCCTCGACCGATCTTGGGGCCCGAAGGGCGATTTGTCGACCGAGTCCCCATTGGGTGTCGACTTGTCCCCAGGTCGAGAGGGAGGGGTGTGGATAACTTCTGTGGACAACCAACATCCGCGGGCAGCACCGGCCGGAAGCGGCACAGCCGGCTAGAAACGGCCGTCCTGGCAGTGTGCCACCCAGTCCGCCGCCGCCACGAACTCCTGGTCCGAAGTCCCGGCCAGCAGAGGCCGTACGTCCGCCGTGTCGCCGTCCGCCCGCGGGTACGAGCCCAGGAAGCGCACCTGGAGGCAGATCCGCTTGAGGCCCATCAGGGCCTCCGCCATCCGGCGGTCGTTGATGTGGCCCTCGGCGTCGACGCAGAAGCAGTAGTTGCCGATGCCGGCGCCCGTCGGGCGGGACTGCAGCAGCATCAGGTTGATACCGCGGGTGCTGAACTCGCCCAGCAGGTCGCGCAGCCCGCCGGGATGGTCGTCGCGCTGCCACAGCACCACGGACGTCTTGTCCGTGCCGCTCGGCGCGGCGGGCCGCGCGGGCCGGCCGACCAGCACGAACCGGGTCTGCGCGTTCTCCGCGTCGTGGATGTCCGTCTCCAGGGGCACGAGCCCGTACCGCGCGGCCGCGAACTCACCGGCGAACGCGGCGTCGTAGCGGCCCTCCTGGACCAGGCGGGCGCCGTCCGCGTTCGAGGCGGCCGACTCCCAGACGGCGTCCGGGAGGTTCGCCGAGAGCCAGTTGCGCACCTGCGGCTGGGCGGCCGGGTGGGCGGTGACCGTCTTGATGTCAGACAGCGTCGTACCGGGCCTGACCAGCAGCGCGAAGGTGATCGACAGCAGCACCTCGCGGTAGATCATCAGCGGCTGGCCCGCGACCAGCTCGTCGAGCGTGGTGGTGATGCCGCCCTCGACGGAGTTCTCGATCGGCACGAAGGCGGCCTCGGCCGCGCCGGCCCGGACGGCGTCCAGCGCCGACTGCACGGACACGTACGGAACCAGTTCCCGCGTGGCCGTCTCGGGAAGGGTGCGCAGGGCGACTTCGGTGAAGGTGCCCTCGGGGCCGAGATACGCATAGCTCGCTGGCATGACCTCACCCTAATGGCCTCGGCCGGACCCGGCTCGCGTGTCTCATGGAAGCCCCTCCCCCGGGTGAACCGGGTGTGACGGGTGTGATCGCGCCGGCTCCCGCCGTGCTCACCCCTCCAGCAGCCGCTGCCCCACGTACTCGCCCTTCGCCGCCCCGCCCGGGACCGCGAACAGACCGCTCGCCTCGTGCCGGATGTACGCCGACAGCGCGTCGCCGCGGTCCAGCTTGCGCTGCACCGGTACAAAGCCACGCAGCGGGTCCGCCTGCCAGCAGATGAACAGCAGGCCCGCGTCCGGGGCACCGTCGGCGTCGAAGCCGTCGTGGTAGGAGAAGGGGCGCCGGAGCATGGCAGCGCCCCCGTTCTGGTCGGGCCGGGTGATCCGGGCGTGGGCGTTGACCGGGACGACGTAGGTGCCGTCCTCGCCGGTCTTCTCCAGGTCCATCGCGGTCGTCTCGGTGGAGCCGCCGAGTGGCGCCCCGTCGGACTTGCGGCGCCCGATGACGTTCTCCTGCTGGGGGAGCGACAGCTTCTCCCAGTCGTCCAGGAGCATCCGGATACGGCGTACGACGACGTAGGAGCCGTTCGCCATCCAGGCCGGATCGCCCTTCGCGGGCACGAAGAGGCGCTGGTCGAAGTCCGGGTCGGCCGGCTTCGGGTTGCGGGTGCCGTCGATCTGCCCCATCAGGTTGCGGGCCGTCATGGGCCGCGCGGTGGCTCCGGGGGAGCGGTTGAAGCCGTTCATCTGCCAGCGGACGCGGGCGGCGCCATCCGCGTCCTTCTGGAGGGCGCGCAGGGCGTGGAAGGCGACCAGCGCGTCGTTCGCGCCGATCTGCACCCAGAGATCACCGTTGCTGCGGGCCTTGTCGAGCCGGTCGGAGGAGAAGTCGGGCAGCGGGTCGAGAGCACCGGGCCGCTGCCGGCGCAGATCCGTCCGGTCGAAGAAGGAGTGGCCGAAGCCGAAGGTGACCGTCAGCGCCGAGGGGCCCGCGTCCCGTGCCACGTCGGTGTCGTCGTGCGCGGTGGGCTCACCCGCCATCAGCCGCTCGGTCGTCGCCGACCAGCGGCGCAGCAGCGCGGCGGCTTCCTTGCGGCCCGCTCCGGGCGCGAGGTCGAAGGCGACGAGATGGCCGCGGGCCTGGAGGGCGTCGGTGATGCCGGGCTGATGTTTCCCGTGAAACATCGCCCGGTCGGCGCCGAGCGAGGTGAGCGGGGTGGCACCGGCGGGCGCCGCCGTGTAGCCGAGGCCCGCGCCGGTCGCGCCGAGGACGAGCCCGGTGGCACCGGCCGTGCCGAGCAGCCGTCGGCGCGACACGCCCGCTCCTGCGGCGGTGCCGGCCCGCGCGGACGCGGTCGCCGCGGGCGAGGGGGCCGGGGAGGTGGCCTCCGGGGTGGACTGGTCGGTCATGGTGCGGTTCAGCCGATCTGCGCGTTCTTGGTGACGGTCACCTGGTCGATGTCGGAGGTCCGCACGGTCACGGCGACCTGCCAGTCGCCCGCCATGGGGATCTGCACTCCGCTCGCCACCCAGTGTCCGGTGGTGACGTACTCGGGGTTGACCGGGAGCGGTCCGAGGTCCTTCGCGGCCAGCGTGAAGGCGATCTTGAGCTCGGTGATGTCGCGGAGGCGCCCGTTCGGCCCGAGGGCAAAGATGTGCAACTCGTTGCCGCCCACGCGCGCGGGGTCGATGTCGATCCGTACGACGCCCTTGCCGTCCTTGCCGCCGGTGTCGAACGGCATGTCGAGGGTGACCGCGCCCACCCCGGAGGGCGAGGACGAGGACGCGGGGGACGACGTGGCGGTCCTGGCCTCCGTCTCCGTGCGCCCTGGTTCGGTCTGCGTCAGCACGGTGGTGACGGCGAGCAGCACGACGGCGACACCCGCTTCCATCAGCACGGACCGGCGCAGCCCGAAGCGGTGGGGGTCGGCGTCCCGCAGCTGCTTTCGCCGCGCGGTGTCCACGGCGGCCTGCTGCCGGGCGAGCTGGGCGGCCCGCCGGGCGGCCTCCCCCTTCGCCGCCTTCCCACCGGGCTCGGCCTTGTCGCCGCCGGCCTTCCCGGTTCCGGTCTTTCCGGCCCCACCCCCGGTCTTCACAGCCCCGGCCTTCGCGTCCGGGCCGGGATTCTTGCCCGCGGTCGCCGCGACCTTCGCGCGTGCCTTGGCCGGGGCCTTCGCGGCGGCCGTCTGCGCCAGTCGGCCCGTCCAGCGGCGGGAGGTCCAGGCGACGCCGACCATCAACGCCACCAGACCGATCTTGACGAGGAGCAGCTGTCCGTAGCGGGTGTCGGTGAGCGCCGACCAGGAGCCGACCTGGCGCCAGGACTGATAGGTGCCGGTCACGACCAGGGCGAGGACGGAACCGAAGGCGACTCGGGAGAAGCGGCGTACGGCCGCGGTCTCGACCGGGGTCTCGGCGGGCGCCCGGTACAGCGCGACCAGGAGGGCGACGAGACCGCCGAGCCAGGCGGCCACGGCGAGCAGGTGGACGACGTCGACCGGCATCGCGATGCCCGGCTGGAGCCCGGTCGAGGCGTGCTCGGACATGGCCCAGCTGGCCGCGAGCCCGACGGCGACCACGGTGCCGCCGATCGCGAGCCCGAAGGTCAGATCGCGCTTCTCGTCGTCCGTGCGCTTCTGGTACTCCCCGAAGAGCACCGCGACGAACAGCGCCGCCGCGGCGAGCAGCAGCAGCCGGGAGACGAGGGCCGCCCCGGTCCTGGTCTGGAGCACCTGCCCGAGGAGCGTCAGGTCGAAGACGTCCCCGATCTTTCCGGAGCTGGTGTAGGAGCCGCGCAGGAGCAGCAGCGCGAGTGTGGCCGAGGTGAGCGCGACCCAGCCGGAGACGATGAGCCGCTGCACCGCCCGCACTCCCGAGCCGCGCTGCCAGCAGGCCAGTACGAAGGCGGCACCGCCGGCCAGGACGACGAAGCCGGCGTACGACACGTACCGCCCGAACCCGTAGAGCCCGCCGACGATCCCGCCGCCCGCCGTCTGGTCGCCGACCGCGGCGGTCGTCTTGGAGGGGGCGCCGATGGAGAAGGTGTAGGCACCGCCGACGGGGTGGCTGTCGGCCGAGACCACCTGGTAGGCGACGGTGTAGGTGCCGTCCGGCAGCCCGCTGCGCAGTCGCACGGCGTACGTCGTCCCGCTGACCTCGGTGGGCTTGCCGGTGTCGACGCGATTGCCCTTGGGGTCCAGGACGCGCAGCGAGTTGTCGCTCAGGGCGACCTGCTCGGAGAAGGTCAGCGACACCTGGGCGGGCGCCTTGTCGACCACCGCCCCCTGCTGCGGATCGCTGCCGGTCAGCGCGGCGTGCGCGGAGGCCGGGGCGGCTCCGGCGAGGAGCACGCCGGCGACGGCCATGAACAGCAGCATCAGGGCCCGGATGCGTGGGGCGATGGTCTGCGACAAGGTGGTCCCTCCCTCAGTGTCCGGTCGCGGGGTTGTACGTGGCCGATTTCACCGGCATCTCGACCTTGACGGTGCCGGATTCGGCGAAGTGCAGTTCGACGAGGACCGTCTGGCCCTGCCGGGGCGCGCGCTTCAGCTTGTCGAACATCAGGTGGTTGCCGCCGCTCTCGAACACGAGCCGCCCGTGGGCGGGGACGGTGAGGGGGCCGGCCTCCGTCATGACCCCGCCGGCTGTCTGGTGCACGGTGACGTCCTCGGCCTCGGCGCTGGTGACCGAGGTGAGTTCGTCCTTGGCGCCGCCCTTGTTCTCGATCGTCAGGAAGCCTGCCGCCATCGCGTCCGACACCGGCTGGGGCATGTAGGCGGAGTGGACGGACAGTTCGGCCTTCGCGTCGCCGGTCCCGGAGGACGCGCCACAGCCGGACAGCAGGGCGGTACCGGTCAGGGCCGCGGCCACGAGTGCCGCCGCCGGTGCCGGCCGCCTCACGGGTTCTCCCCCTTGACGATCCTGGGGAGGTCCTTGGTGTAGTCGTCGACGGTGGCGTCCTCGCCGTAGAGGACGTACCCGGCGTCGGTCTTCGGGGAGAACGCGATCACCTGGGTGCCGTGCATCGAGACGAGCTTGCCGTTCTTGTCCTTCGTGGTCGGCTCGATGGAGATGCCCAGGGTGCGCGCGCCGGCCTGGATGGTGGAGAAGTCGCCGGTCAGTCCTATGAACTGCGGGTCGATCATCTTGAGCCACTTGCCGAGCTCGGCCGGGGTGTCGCGGTCCGGGTCGGTCGTGACGAACACCACGCGCAGGTCGTCCTGCTCGGCCTTGGGCAGCGCCTTCTTGGCGACCGCGATGTTGTTCATGGTCAGCGGGCAGGCGTCGGGGCAGTGGGTGTAGCCGAAGTAGACCAGCGTCGGGTGGCCGGCGGTCTCCTTGCGGAGGTCGTACTGCTTTCCCCGGGTGTCGGTGAGGACCAGGTCCGGCTTCTCGAACGGCTGGTCGAGGACGGTCGCGGCCTTCTGCGAGGTGTCCTCGGAGACGACGGCGACGGGCTTCCCGCCGTCGCTGCCGCTGCCGCACGCGGAGAGGGTCATGGTGGCCGCGGCGAGCAGGGCGGCCGCGACGAAGGTCTTGTTGCGCATAGAGAAATGTCCCAGATGTGAGAACTCCGGCGCGCACCGGGGGCCGTACGCGAGAGTCGCACGACCCCCGGAGCGCGTGACGGACGAGCCGGATCAGGCGGTGGTGCGCCTGCGGCCGGCGAGTACGCCGTAGGCCACGCCGGCCGCGCCGACGAGGATGCCGAGGATGCCGAGGACGCGGGCGGTGGTATCGCTGCCGCTCTTGGAGGTGTCGGCGGCGGTGGCCTGGGCGGCGGGCTTGGTGTCGGCGGCGGCGTCCTTGGCCGACGCGTCGTGTCCGTCACCCTCCGAGGCCGCGGTCAGCTGAAGCACCGGTGCCGGGTTGTCCGGCTCGGCCTGGCCCTTCTGCGGCACCTCGATCCAGCGCACGACCTCCTTGTTGGAGTACGTCTGGATCGCCTTGAAGACCAGCTGGTCGGCGTCCTCGGGCAGCGTGCCGATGGAGACCGGGAACTTCTGGAAGAAGCCGGGCTTGATGCCGTCGCCGTCGGCGGTCCAGGTGACCTTGGTGACGGCTTCGGAGATCTTCTTGCCGTGCATCTCCAGCGGCTTGTCCAGCTGGGACTTGGTGACGTCGATCTTCCAGCCGGTCATCGGCTGCGGCATCACGGAGGCCAGCGGGTGGTCGGTCGGGAAGTTGACCTCGATCTTGGTGGTGGAGGCGTTGTCGCGCTCGTTGGGGACCTTGAAGTCGACGACGGCGTAGCCGCCCTTGGCGGCGGGGCCCTCCGGCTGGACGCTGACGTGCGCGAACGCGGGGGCGGACAGGGCGAGGACGGCCGAGCCGGCGACGGCGGCGGTGGCGACGAGTCGAGAAGCCTTCATAGGGGGTGCACTCCGCATCGGGTGAGTTCCGGTGTCTGAGGGGGTGCGCGTGCGGGGCGGGACCGGTGCTCCCGGTGTTCCCGCCGGACGGGCACGCGCGCGCGTGCCGCACGACGGCGGCCGCTCCCCCGGCGGAAACCCGCTCGGTGGGCTGGTGGTCGCGTCGCGTCAGGCAGCGAGGACGAGTGCGGCGGCGGTCGGCGGGCCGCGGCGGATCACCGTGTGCTGGAGTGCGGTGGTGTGCGGGGTGAGCGGCGCGGAGTCGGCGGTGCGCCGGAAGCGCGGGCCGGTGCCGGCCGTCGTGGGCGGCCCGGCGCACAGGGCGCGCACCAGGGCGAGCGCCCCGCGCAGGGACCGCACGAGCGCGGCCTCGGCGACTCCGTGCGCCGACAGCTCGATCAGCCGCAGCAGGGCCAGGTCGCCGCGCCGCAGCACCCAGCCCGTGGCGACGGCGGCCAGGACGTGGACGAGCAGCATCGGCAGGGACGGCAGCAGCGCGGCGGCCGCGCCGATGGGGAACGGGGAGTCCGCCGGGTGGTGCGGGGCGCTCGGGCCCGTGCCGGCGCCGCCGTAGGCGTGTGCGTCGACGAGTATCCGGTAGGCCTGGGCCGGGCTGATCGCGGCGGCGGTCGCCCCGCACGCGTACCGGGCGGCCTGCTGGACGAGCTCGGCGTCGGACAGCACGGGCAGCGAACCCGTCGGTCCCGTCGATCCCGTGGAGCCCATGGTCGTGGCACCGGAGGCCATGGCGCCCATGCCGCTCTGCCCCATGCCGAACAGGCTGTGCAACACGGTCTGGCCGACCACGAGCAGCGCCGCGATCCCCGGCAGGGAACGCGCGCGCCCGGCGAGGGGCGCCACCACGACCAGCGCCCCCAGGAACCCCGCGCCCAGCGTCCACAGCGGCACCGCGGCGCAGGAGGCCAGCGTGTGCCCGGCCGCGGCCAGCACGACGCAGACCGCGGCGAACACCGCGGCCCGCAGGATCCGGAGACCGCGTCCGGCGGGTGCCGTGCGCGGGCGGGGGGCAGACATGGCGGCCTCATCATCCCACTGGACCCGGGCCCGCCGTACGGCAGGTCCACAAGATGCGGTAGATCCGGAAGATCACGTTCTGATGCCGTCGGCCCGCACATACACCGATTCCCCGCCCCGCCGCGTCCGCCGATCGGACCGTGTCGTGTCAACGCCGTGCTTATGGCAGGGCACTCGGGGCAATACGTAACGGTATGTCGAGCCGCGCCGGGAGGCTGGAGCATGAGCATCTGGTGGTCACTCCATCTGCGGCGTGACGCCGCGAGCGTGCCGCTCGCGCGGCGACTGCTGCTCGGCACCATGGAGACCGCGGGCGTCGACCCCGACATCTCCTACGACCTGTCCGTGGCCCTGAGCGAGGCCTGCGCGAACGCGGTGGAGCACGGCGGGGACCCCGAATCCTCCGGCGGGTACCGCGTCACCGCCTTTTTGGACGGGGAGAAGTGCCGCATCGAGGTGGCCGACGCGGGCCCCGGCTTCCCGCCGGCGGGCCGCGGCCGCCGCCGCCCGGTCCGCGCCGCGCGCGCCGAGGCCGAGCACGGCCGCGGCCTGTATCTCATCCAGGAACTCGCCGACCACGTCCACATCCGCAACAGGCCGGGCCGGGGCGGCGCGGTGGTGAGCTTCGACAAGATCCTCAAGTGGCGCGAGGACGCCCCGCTGGTGGCGGTGTAGCGCGGCCGGTCGCGGTGCAGCGCCGCGCGGGACGCCGGCCGGGAGTCCGGGCGTGTCCCGGGTCGGGCGGCGGGGCGGAACCCCCTCAGGCGCCGGCCAGGAGCTTCGCCAGGGCCTCCAGGGCCTCGGGGTAGACCCGTTCCCGGGGGGTGCCGTAGCCGACGACCATGCCCTGGGGGCGCTCCTCGCCGGGGGTGTGCCAGTGGTCGGCCAGACGGCCGAGGGCCAGGCCCACCGCCTCCGCGCGGGCCAGCGTCTCCGCTTCGTCGGCGACGTCCACCAGGGCGTGCAGACCGGCGGCGATCCCGCGCACCCGGCGGGAGTCGAGGCGGTCCAGGAGCTGGTCCCGGCGGCGCCGGTAGCGAAGACGGCACGCGCGTATGTGGCGGTCGTAGGCATGGCTGTCGATCAGCTCGGCGAGCGCCAACTGGCCGATGGTCTCGGTGTGGTGGTCGCTGTGCAGCTTGGCCTCGGCCACCGCGTCGACCAGGTGCGGCGGCAGCACCATCCAGCCCAGTCGCAGGGCCGGCCCCAGGGTCTTGGAGGCGGTGCCCAGATAGGCGACCTGACCCGGCGCCATGCCCTGGAGCGCGCCCACCGGCTGGCGGTCGTAGCGGAACTCGCCGTCGTAGTCGTCCTCGACGATCAGCCCTCCACGCGCGCGTGCCCAGTCGGTCAGCGCCCGCCGCCGCTCCGGGTGCAGGGTCACGCCGGTCGGGTACTGGTGCGCCGGGGTGACGACGACGGCCCTCTGCTCGCCCAGGTCCTGGGCGCACACACCGCGTTCGTCGACCCGGACCGGCGCCACGCTGCCGCCCGCCCGCCGCACCACCTCCCGGTGGAAGGGCAGCCCGGGGTCCTCCATGGCGACCTCGGCCCCGTCCAGTACGCGGGTGAGGAGCGCCAGCCCCTGCACGTACCCCGAGGTGATGACGATCCGCTCGGGCGGAGCGATCACTCCGCGCGCCCGCCCCAGATAGCCCGACAGCGCCGTGCGCAGCTCGATCCGGCCGCGCGGGTCGCCGTAGTCGTACGTCAGCGAGGGCGCCGTCGCGATGGCCCGGCGCAGTGCCCGCAGCCAGGCCGCCGCCGGGAAGGTGCCGACGTCCGGGCTGCCGGGCCGCAGGTCGAAACGGGGAGCACGCGCGCGTGCCGCCGCTCCCGGCTCCTGCGCGTCGATGGCCGGCAGGGCGGCGACCCGGGTGCCCGACCCCTGCCGCGCCGTCAGATAGCCCTCGGCGACCAGTTGGTCGTACGCCGCCTTCGCGGTGCCCCGCGAGATGCCGAGTTCGGCGGCCAGCCGGCGGGTCGCCGGCAGCCGTGTCCCGGGCGACAGCCGCCCGTCCCGCACCGCGTCGCGGAGCGCCTTCTCCAGTCCCGCCCGGCGGCCCGCCGCCGCGTCCGGTTCCAGATGCAGGTCCAACCCGGCACCGGACCAGAAGTCCTCCACGAGAACCCTCCCCCTAGGTACGTGAATGCACGTCCGGGACCCGCGCCCCGGCACGGGAAGGCCGGGCACCGCGCGGGTACCCGGCCTTCGGACCCGTATCAGCTCTTCAGCGACGCCATCCAGGCCTCGACCTCGTCGGAGCGGCGCGGCAGGCCGGCCGAGAGGTTGCGGTTGCCGTCCTCGGTGACCAGGATGTCGTCCTCGATGCGGACGCCGATGCCGCGGTACTCCTCCGGCACGGTCAGGTCGTCGGCCTGGAAGTACAGGCCCGGCTCGACGGTGAGGACCATGCCCGGCTCCAGCGTGCCGTCGACGTACGTCTCGGTCCGCGCGGCGGCGCAGTCGTGGACGTCCATGCCGAGCATGTGGCCGGTGCCGTGCAGCGTCCAGCGGCGCTGCAGACCCAGCTCCAGGACCCGCTCGACCGGGCCCTCGACCAGGCCCCACTCGACGAGCTTCTCCGCGAGCACGCGCTGGGCGGCGTCGTGGAAGTCGCGGTACTTGGCGCCCGGCTTGACCGCCGCGATGCCGGCCTCCTGGGACTCGTACACCGCGTCGTAGATCTTCTTCTGGATCTCGTTGTACGTGCCGTTGACGGGCAGCGTGCGCGTGACGTCGGCGGTGTAGAGGGTGTGCGTCTCCACGCCCGCGTCCAGCAGGAGCAGGTCGCCGGAGCGGACCGGGCCGTCGTTGCGCACCCAGTGCAGGGTGCAGGCGTGCGGGCCGGACGCGCAGATGGAGCCGTAGCCGACGTCGTTGCCCTCGACGCGCGCGCGGAGGAAGAACGTTCCCTCGATGTAGCGCTCGCTGGTCGCCTCGGCCTTGTCGAGGACCTTCACCACGTCCTCGAAGCCGCGCACGGTGGAGTCGACGGCCTTCTGCAGCTCGCCGATCTCGAAGTCGTCCTTGACCACGCGGGCCTCGGAGAGGAAGACCCGCAGCTCCTCGTCGCGCTCGGCGGTGACCTTGTCGGTCAGGGCGGCCTCGAGGCCGGCGTCGTAGCCGCGCACGACGCGGACCGGGCCGGTGGCCTCGCGCAGCTTGTCCGCCAGTTCGCGCACGTCGGAGGTCGGGATGCCGTACAGAGTCTCGGCCTCGCCCAGGGAGTGGCGGCGGCCGACCCACAGCTCGCCCTGGCCGGAGAGCCAGAACTCGCCGTTCTCACGGTCGGAGCGCGGCAGGAGGTAGAGCGTCCCCCGGTGCCCGTCCGCGGTGGGCTCCAGGACCAGGACGCCGTCCTCGGTCTGGTTGCCGGTGAGGTAGGCGTACTCGACCGAGGAGCGGAAGGGGTACTCGGTGTCGTTCGAGCGGGTCTTCAGGTTGCCCGCGGGGATGACCAGGCGCTCGCCGGGGAAGCGTGCGGACAGTGCGGCGCGGCGGCGCGCGGTGTGCTCCGCCTGCTCGACCGGCTCCAGGCCGTGCAGCTCGGTGTCGGCCCAGCCGGACTTCATGTTTGCGGCGAGCTCGTCGGACACGCCCGGGTACAGGCCGTTCTTCCGCTGCTTGATCGGTTCTTCTTCGGCGGTCTCCGGGGTCTCCGGCAGCTCCTGCGCCACGGTCTTCCTCCTCGATACAGCCATTGGGCCATCCCCCATCGTACGGTCGTGCGGAAGGGGGCCAGAGGCGGAAGCACCTGTTACCGGGTCACCGGGCGGCCTACTCGAAGCACGCCGCCAGCAGCGCCACGTCCTCCGCGCCGTCGGTCACGTCGAGACCGTTCGGCAGGACCGTGTGCAGGACGTGGTCGGCGACGGCCCCCGGGTCGTGTCGCAGTGTCCGCGGGACGCTCGCCGCGGCCGTGTGCAGCCGGGCGAAGGCGCGGTCCACGGGATCGCCGGTGCGGTGCAGCAGCCCGTCGGTGTAGAGCAGCAGCGTCTCGCCCGCGGCCACCTGGAACTCCACGCTCGGCGCCTCCCAGCAGGAGAGCATGCCCAGCGGCGCGGACACGGAAGTCTCCACGAACTCCGTGCGCCGTTCGCCGAGCAGCAGCGGGGGGCAGTGCCCGGCGCCCGCCAGGGTGATGCGGCGCAGCGCGGGTTCGCAGTAGGCGAACAGGGCTGTGGCGGAGCGGGCGGGCTCGGTCAGCCGCAGAAGCAGTTCGAGGTCGGACAGGACGGCGACGGGATCCTCGCCCTCCATCACCGCGTACGCCCGCAGGGACGCCCGCAGCCGGCCCATCGCGGCGATCGCGCCGGGCCCGGCGCCGGTGACCGCGCCGACCGCGAGGCCGAGCGCGGCGTCGGGCAGCGGCAGCGCGTCGTACCAGTCGCCGCCGCCGCGTGGCCCGGTGCGGTGCCGGGAGGCGAGCCGGACGCCAGGGACGCGGGGCAGCCGGGAGGGCAGCAGCTCCTCGTAGACCGTCGCCATGCACGCGCGCGTGCGCTCGGTGTCGAGCAGGCGCGCCAGGTGCTCGGTGGCGAAGCGGAGGTAGAGGCCGGCGAGGTGGCGCTGCCGCTCGGCCGGCTCGGCGGGCTCGTCGTAGAACCAGACGGCGGCGCCGAGGCGGCCGGCGGTCTCGGTGGACAGGGGCAGCGCGTAGCTGGCGGCGTAGCCGAGGCGGTCGGCCACCTCGCGGTGGCGCGGATCGAGGCCGTCCTCGGCGAACAGGTCGGGGCGCACGACCTCGCCGTCGCCGCCCGGCAGCCCGGCCGCGGTGTCGAGGAGCGTCCCGTAGGGCATGGCGCTGCGCGGCACGGTCTCGATGTGGCCGAGATCGGCCCGTGCGAGGCCGAGGCCGATGGTGGTGTCGGGGCCGAGTCCGTCGTCCGGTTCGAGGACGGCGAGACCGCGCCGGGCGCCGACGAGGGCGGCGCCGGCGCGCAGCAGTTCCTTCAGGGCGGCGTCGAGGCCGCTCGTACGGGCCAGCCGTTCGGTGAGCTCGTTCAGGGTGGTGAGGTCGGAGACCCAGCCGGCGAGCCGGTCCTGGAGGAGGGCGCCCGGTGGGCGGGGCGCGTGCGGGCCGGACGGACCGCTTGGGGAGGGGTCCGGGACGGCGGGCGAGGGCGCGACAGTGTGTGCGGGTGCCGGAACCGTCGAATCGATTCCAGCCACTTTCGGAGGGTGGGGGGCGTTCATGGCGTCCGGCTTTCCGACCGGTGCGTATTGCTCAAAAGCATCGCAAACCCCCATGTCATTCTGCGCCGCCAGCAGTGTCTCCACATGTACACGCACTCGTGAGGGGATGTCCAGCATTGTCCTGCCGGGTTTCCTGGTGTCAGAGGGCTTCTCGGGGTCTTCTTCCCCACCTCTTGCGAAAAAGGGAAGTTGGCTTGAAACTGCCTCGGGTGACGGCCTGTTGCGGTCGACTGGGCTTGCTCGACAGAGCGTCACAGCGGTCGTGATGGGTACGTACTCGGTGAAGGCCAGGGGTGGTTGGGTGCTACCCGGAACCTGGCGACGGACCCGGGCGTCTTAGCCACCGACGGCCGTGCCCCATCCTTGCGCGATGGAGGCGGAGAGCAGAACACAAGACGGCATAACGCCACGCTCCGCCACCCCGCGCCACGCCCATGCTTCTGGTAGACGCAGTATGGACGGGGCTGCCGTGGAAGCAGCCGATGCTCGGCCCATAGGGGTTCCCCGTGCCTGAAGGCAGGGGTGTGATGCGCCAACAGGTACGCACAGTGCAGTGATCGACACATGGTGTGAGTGGTCCACGGTGTTGCCAGCGGTGCAACGGAAAGGAACGAGCGCTCATGCGCGAGATCCCCGGAAGGCGACGCAGGCTCCCGTCCCAGCACAGTGACGGGGGGCCTGAGCCGATCAGCGCGGCCCTGACTTTCGCGACCCGGTGGCAGTGGCCCGTGCTACCGGGCGTGGCACCGGATCCGCGGCGCAGCGGCCGCTGCGGCTGCCCCGACCCGGAGTGCACGGTACCCGGCGCGCACCCCTTCGAACCCGGCCTCCTCGCGGCCACCGCCGACGCCCGCATGGTGCGCTGGTGGTGGACCAACCGGCCCACCGCGCCGATCGTCCTGGCCACCGGGGGCAAGGCCCCCTGCGCGGTGAGCCTGCCGGCCCTCCCGGCCGCCCGCGCCCTCACGGCGCTCGACCGCGTCGGCATGCGGCTCGGCCCGGTCGTGGCCTCGCCCACGCGCTGGGCGATCCTCGTCAAGCCGTACTCCATGGAGCAGTTGGGCGAACTGCTCTACGCCAAGGACTTCGTCCCCGGCTCCCTCCGCTTCCACGGCGAGGGCGGCTACCTCGCCCTGCCCCCCTCCGAGACCGGGGCCGGCCCGATCCGCTGGGAGCGTGCCCCGCTGCCCGGTTCCGCCTCGCCCTGGGTGCCCGATGTGGAGGCCGTGGTCGACGCGGTGGTGGAGGCCCTCACCCGTACGGGTGTGAGCGCCCCCGAGTTCTAGGGGTGTCGTGGCCGGGCGGGCGAAGCGCCCGCCCGGGGCCGTTATCGTCCCCGCATGCTGCGTCGTTCCGCCGGACCCGGAGGCCGAGTGCCGCGCGGCGGCCCCGATCCCCAGCGCGTCCGGCTGCTCGCCTTCCTGGGCGTCGTCGGCTGCGCCGTCGTACTGCCGCTGGCCGGGGCGTCCGCGGGCCAGGTGGGCGACCGGAGCGGTACGGACGCCCGGTCCGCGGTGCGCTCCCTGCCGCCCGGCGACGACAAGATGCCCTCCGCCGCGCCCGCCCGTTCCCCGCTGGTGCTCGGCCTGGGGCTCGCGACCGCCGCGCGCTGCGGCCCCGAGATCACCTCGCCCGACGGGGTCGAGGCGCAGACCTGTGTGCTGATCCAGGGCCAGGACACCTGGGCGCGCACCTACTACCGCAACACGACGGGACGGCCCCTGGACGCCTACCTGACCCTGATGGGTCCGGGCGAGCGCAATGTACGGACGCACTGCGCGCCGGCCGGGGGCGGGGAGCCGGAGACCTGTGAGACACCGCGGGAGCGCAGCCGGGGGACGGCGGCGGAGTACAGCGCGGTCGCGGAGTTCGCAGAGCGCGGCGTACGCGCTGCGCTCCTGCTGCGATCCGGGAGCAACTCGCCCACGACAACGGGCGGTTGACGTCCGACTGCGCTGGGTGAGCGGTGGCGGACACGTAAGCGCCCGGTTGCTGGCGACGGGGGATGCACCAGCAACCGGGCTACTGGAACGGTAACAAGAGATCGGCAGTTCGCAAATTCGATCCCGGCTTTCCAGTCACCGGGTGGACGGCCTTTCCGGTCACCGACTCGCCTGAGCCGTCCGCCGGTTGTGACCGGGGTCACCCGATCTGTCCGAGCTGGGCGGCCTACCGGAGGGCCGGCCGCCCGGCCGTCGCTCAGCTCAGCGTGACCTGGCGGTTGGTCAGGCCGCCGCGGGCCCGGCGCTCGTCCCCGGTCAGCGGCGTCTGTGTGGCCAGCGCGGCGGCCAGTTGCTCGGCGAACTCGGCCGCCGGCTTCTCCACGTCCTGGGCGCCCATCTCGCTCGGCAGGTCCCACACGGGCACGATGAGGCCGTGCGCCCGGAAGGAGCCCACGAGACGGGTGCCTTCACCGAGGTTCGACCGGCCCGCCGCGTGCAGCCGCGCGAGAGCGTCCAGAAGCTGCTCCTCCGCGTGCGGCATGACCCAGCGCAGGTGGTTCTTCTCCGGCGTCCGGCACCAGTACGCCGCCTCGACGCTCTCCAGGCGCACGGTCGGAATCGCCGCCGCGTTGGCCCGCTCCAGGGAGGCGGTGACCTCCGGCGTCGCGTTCTCCGCGTCCGGCACCCAGAACTCGAAGCCCTCGTGCACCACCGGCTCGAAGGGGGCCTCGAGGTCGAGCAGGTCCTGAAGCCGCGGGCCGTCGGCCGGGGCGCGGCGGCCCTGCACCGGGGTGCCGGGCTTGGCCTCCAGGGCGCGCAGCAGGGTGTCGGCGAGGTCGCGGCTGATGTCGCCGGACGCCGTGTCGTTCTGGAGGCCGAGCAGCACCGAGCCGTCGTCGCGGCGCAGTGCGGGCCAGGCCATCGGCAGGACCGTGGCGAGCGTGATCGCCGGGACGCCGTCGGGCAGGCCGTCGCGGAGCGCCAGCCCGGCCGTGGCGGCGGGGACCAGCTCGCGCAGCGCCACCCAGTCGCACTCGCCGGGCAGTCCCTCGAAGGGCCGCTGCACCAGCTCGGTCACCGCGTGCGCGGCGACTCGGCCGTGGCAGGCCTTGTACCGCCGGCCGCTGCCGCACGGGCAGGGCTCGCGCGCACCGACGACCGGGATCTCTCCATCCGTGAGCTGCGGGCGCTTGGCCTTCGTCTGGGGTCGCTTCTTGGCCATCTGGGTGTCTCCCGGTTACGGCTCGTCTCGTACGGCGCGAGCCTAGCCGTTCACGCCGTCATCGACGGGACCCTGTGGACGCGGCGGCGGAGTGGCGGGGAACACCTCCGAACGGCGGGGAACGCCGGGGGACGGGGAGAGCCGGCCCGGCCCCGTGCGCCCGGGCCCGCGGCCCGACCCGGGCATCGCCCGGGCGCGGCGCACGCGTGCGTGTTCAGTCCAGGTCGCCGAAGGCGTCCGTGAAGCCCAGATCGGGCAGCGCCGACACGGGCGGTGCGGTGATCCGGGAGGCGAAGTCGTCGCGACGGTGGCCGGCGTCCGGGTCGTGCACGTCGTCGTGGACGACCACCCATACGGTGACCTCGCCGCCGACGCCGTCCCGTACCCCCCAGTCGTCGCAGAGGGCGGTGATGATGTTGAGCCCGCGGCCACCGTGCGCGGTGACCGAGGGGGTGGCCGGGGATGGGCGGGTCGGTCCGCCGCCGTCGGTCACCTCGACGATCAGGCTGCCGCCCGCGTCCACCCGCCATGCGGCCCGGACGTCGCCGTCGCCCGCCAGGGCGCCGCGCAGCGGCCGGCCGTGCTTGCAGGCATTGCTCAAGAGTTCGGAAAGGATCAATACGGCGTCGTCGATGACCGGTTCCGCCACGCCACCGCTGCGCAACTGATCACGCATCCGGTGTCTTGCTTCCCCCACGCCCGCAGGGCCATGGGGTACGGCCATGCTCGACGACGTGGGCACCTCCTGTGCCACCACCAACGCCACCCCCGAGACCTCCTTCGCCCCACGCCACGGTGTGGATGCCCCACCGGCCTGTACCGGAAACCGGCCGAATCGCGTCCGGCGACGCATTTGGAACATCCGATCACTCACCGAACGCGCCGGAGCGCTCCCTGTCATCGTGGCTGGACCGGTGGCCGGTCAGCGGCCGAGCCGGTTCAGGACCGCGCGCGGGCGGTTGGTGATGATGGCGTCCACCCCCAGATCCACGCAGAGGCCGACGTCCTCGGGATCGTTCACCGTCCACACGTGCACCTGGTGTCCCGCCTGCTTGAGCCGCTCCACGTACGCCGGCTGGTTGCGCACGATCCGGATCGAGGGCCCCGCGATCCCGACGCCCGCCGGCAGCCGCCCGTCCCGCAGCCGCGGTGAGACGAACTGCATCAGATAGACCGTCGGCAGGGCCGGCGAGGCCGCCCGCACCCGGTGCAGGGAGCGCGCTGAGAAACTCATCACACGCACCGGCGACCCCGCGGCCGAGGCCGGGGCGTCCAGTCCGAACCGCTTCAGAAGCGTCAGCAGCCGCTCCTCGACCTGCCCGGCCCACCGCGTGGGGTGCTTGGTCTCGATGGCCAGCTCCACCGGCCGCCCGGCGTCGGCGACGAGTTCGAGCAGCCGCTCCAGGGTGAGGACGGAGGTGTCCTCGGGGTCCTCGGGCCGCACCTCCCAGTCCGGCTCCTCGACCCGGCCACGCCAGGACGCGCGCGTGCGCCAGGCCCCGAAGTCCAGCGCGGCGAGATCGGCGAGCTCCAGGGCGGACACCGCTCCCCGGCCGTTGGACGTACGGTTGACGCGCCGGTCGTGCACGCAGACGAGATGGCCGTCCGCGGTGAGGCGTACATCGCACTCGAGGGCGTCCGCGCCGTCCTCGATGGCCTTCCGGTAGGCGGCCAGCGTGTGCTCCGGGGCGGCCTCGGAGGCTCCACGGTGGGCGACGACTTGGATGTGGTGCTGTCGTGCGTGGGTCACCGCGCCATGGTGCCACCGCGGCGGAATGGGCGGGACGGTGGGGAGCCGTCGATAATGTGTCTGTTTCATGTGAAATGACCTATATAAAGAATGTACCCGGACCCACAGCAACGGCTTATGGTGCTCTGACGGCCCGTGGGAAAAGCTGACTACGTACACACCTGCACATGCACAGCTGGAGCGCGCCGGGTCACCGGCGGGCATGGCTGGCCGAGTGCGACCGACAACAACAGCCGTGGACCAAGGAGAAGAGCTGTGAGCACCGAGAACGAGGGCAACACGGTACCCCCGGCGCCGTCCGCACCTCCCGTGCCGGTGGATACTCCCGCTGCTTCCCCGCACCCGGCCGCCCCCCAGGGCGGCCCGTCCGCACCTCAGCCCCCGGACGCGCCTCCGCACGTCCCGGGTGCCCACGGCGAGGCCGGCGCGCCCGCACCGCAGGTCCAGGGCTCGCCCGCCGACGGCTCCTGGCCGCCCCCGTCCCCCGCCGCGCCCGCCTACGGGGACGGCGGCGCGGGAGGCTCCGGCTGGGGCGCCGCGTACCAGCAGCACCAGCCCGCGCCCAAGCCCGGCGGCCGGCGCGGCGGCCTGGTCGCCGCGGTCCTGGTGGCCGCGCTCGTCGCCGGCGGACTGGGCGGCGGCCTCGGTTACACACTGGCCAGGAACGACGACAGCAGCTCCACCACGGTCTCCGCCTCCGACAACGGCGCCTCGCAGATCAAGCGGGACCCGAACTCGGTCGCGGGCGTGGCCGCCAAGGCCCTGCCGAGCACGGTCACCATCGAGGCCGAGGGAAGCGGCGGCCGGGGCGGCACCGGCACCGGCTTCGTCTTCGACACCCAGGGCCACATCGTCACCAACAACCACGTGGTGGCCGAAGCCGTCGACGGCGGCAAGCTCAGCGCCACCTTCCCCGACGGCAGGAAGTACGACGCCGAGGTCGTCGGCCACGCCCAGGGCTACGACGTCGCGGTCATCCGGCTCAAGAACGCCCCCTCGGACCTCAAGCCGCTCGCCCTCGGCGACTCCGACAAGGTGGCCGTCGGCGACGAGACGATCGCCATCGGCGCGCCCTTCGGCCTGTCGAACACGGTGACGACCGGCATCATCAGTGCGAAGAACCGTCCCGTCGCCTCCAGTGACGGCGGCTCCGACAGCAAGGCCTCCTACATGAGCGCCCTGCAGACGGACGCCTCCATCAACCCGGGCAACTCCGGCGGCCCGCTCCTTGACGCGCGCGGCGCGGTCATCGGCATCAACTCCGCCATCCAGTCCTCAAGCAGCGGCGGCCTCGGGGGCGCGGGTCAGTCCGGCTCGATCGGCCTCGGCTTCGCCATCCCGATCAACCAGGCCAAGTACGTCGCCCAGCAGCTGATCAAGACCGGCAAGCCCGTCTACGCCAAGATCGGCGCGTCGGTCTCCCTGCAGGACACGACCAACGGCGCCAAGATCACCGATCAGGGCGTCAGCGGATCGGCCCCGGTCGAACCGGGCGGCCCCGCCGCCGATGCCGGCCTCAAGCCCGGTGACGTCATCATCAAGCTCGACGACCGGGTCATCGACTCCGGCCCCACCCTCATCGGCGAGATCTGGACCCACAAGCCCGGCGACAAGGTCACCGTCACCTACAAGCGTGACGGCCAGGAGCGCACGGCGGACCTCACGCTCGGCTCCCGCGTCGGCGACAGCTGATCCCACGCGCGCCTGCCAACCCGTTAGTCTTGTCCCCGCGCCGCCGCGCACGAGCGGCGCGGGGTGGGTTGCCCGAGCGGCCTAAGGGAACGGTCTTGAAAACCGTCGTGGCAGCGATGTCACCGTGGGTTCAAATCCCACACCCACCGCAGCAGGTAAGAAGCTTGCAGGTCAGAAGGGGTGCCACTCTGCGGAGCGGCACCCCTTCCGCGTGACCTTGTCTCCCCCGGACTCACCGGTTTCCCCTCACTGACCAGGGCGTGCGGCCGACCTGCGGCCAACTCGCAGCGTCACGACTCGGCCCGCTGGGTGATGGCCGCCTCGGTGCGGTCTCCCAGGAACTCGTACCACCGGCGTTCCAGGCACACGTAGCGCACGTCCGCTTCGACGAGGCTCAGGAAACCCGACACCGTCTCGGTGAGTCGTTGCTGCAGCCCTGTGTCGGCCAGCGTCCCGTCCTCGGTGAAGGCCTGGTAGCTGTCGGCCAGGCTGAACATGTCCGGGTAGACGCGGGTGCCCAGGTGCTCCAGGGGAACCCTCAGGGCCCACAGCCCGCGGTTGCCGCCGATCAGGGACGGCGAGGCGGAGACGAGCATCGCGTGCTTGCTCTTGAACGGCTGCGGCCGGACACGGGAGACCCAGTCGATCGCGTTCTTCAGCACTCCCGGCACCGAGGCGTTGTACTCCGGCGAGGAGATGACGAAGGCGTCGCTCTGCTCGAGCCGGTCGCGCAGGGCGAGGGCGCCCTGCGGCAGCCCGTCGGTCGCCTCCATGTCGCCGTCGTACAAGGGCATGTCGAAGTCGTGCATTCCGGCGAGGTCGACGGTCGCACCGGTGTCGGAGATGAGCCGGGCCACGAGGGAGGCGAGGCGTGCGTTGGCCGAACCGGTCCGCAGTGCCGCGCCGAAGACCAGGAACCGGAGCGGGCCGGGAGGCGTGTCCGTGGGCATGGATCCGTCCTTCCGTCGTGGGGACGCGCCTCCAGTGGGGGCGCCCCACTGACCAGTGTGGTTCCGAGACCGCCGCCGTGCGACCGGCGGCGGAGCCGGCCGGGCCGATGATCCGGCGCCCGCTCGGGGCCGTTCTCGTCGGGGGCTCAGAGGTGGTGGCCCGTCAGGCGGGCCGCGGAGGCTATGGCCGCGCGGGCCTCGCGTTCGGTCAGGCCGGTGCGCAGGGCCGCGTCGACCAGCGGGGTGACGAGGGCGGGGCCGATGCCGTCCTCGTAGGCGCGGCAGGCGGCCCAGAACAGGCGGGTGTTGCGCTGGCCCTCGTGGGCGCCCAGGACGAACTGCACCAGGCCCTCGCCGCGCCGGCCCGCCGACGGCGGTACGGGGTGGCGGGCGGTGCGGGGCGGGGGGAGCAGAAGGCGCAGGAGGGCGCGCGGGCAGGGGGCCGGCGCGAGGTGCGCGGTGCCGGGGGCGGTGGCGTAGACGCCGTGTCCGGTCCGGGAGCCGGGGCCGACCAGGTAGCCGCCGGCGCCGCGGATGTCGATGCCGGGGGCCAGGCGTCCGGCCGAGTTGGGGACGACGACGTCGGGCGGCCCGCTCAGCCACAGGTGGCGGCCGCCGCTGGGGGTCAGGACGACCACCGTGGCGGGAATGGTGAACAGGTGGCGCAGGGCGAGCTCACGCAGGGCCGCCGAGGCGTTCGTGCCGGTCTTGGTGTCCAGATCGACGCCGATCAGATGGTGCGGCGGCAGTCCGCAGGCGATGCCGTAGCCGGTGGCCCAGGGGGCGGCTGCGAACAGTTCCCGGATGCGGGCCGGGTCGGTGGAGGCGTCGTACACCCCGTGGCCGAAGCGGCCGCACTCACCGTGGCAGGGCGGACCGGGCGGGCCCACCGGGTCGGGGCCGTCGCGGTGGGGGGAGCGCAGGGCCGGGAGTTTCGTCCGGGACAGGGGGATGACGGCCAGTCCGCGTTCGGCGGCTGACAGGGCGTGCGCGAGGGCCAGCGTCGTGGCCTGCCGGTCGATGGTGGCCATGCTTCCATGTTCGTACGCACGTTCGAAAAAGGAAAGGGGGCGGGCGCGGCACGCCGTGGGGCGGGGTTTTCGGGCGGCTTCGGGAGGAACGCCTCAGCCCTTGCGGCGCTTGGGGAGCAGTGGCCCGAGTCGCCCTCGTCGAAGCCTACGGGGGCAGGAAAGGTGGTGAAAGGGGTTTATCGATATGTCCTCACGCTTGCGTGCGAATCAGGCGTTCCGGGGTGGTTCGCCGGGTTCCGGTGGGCAACTCTGATCTCGCGACGTCGTGAGAAGGCCCGGGCGGTCGGCCAACTGCCCAGGTGAAAGCCGTACTTCACGTACTCCCCGGCAAGGCGGCCGGTGTGTACCTCGTACTGGAGGAGCAACATGGCAAGCATCCGTACCGCCCGTGTTCTCGCCGCCGCCGCGGCCATCCCCCTCGCCGCGGCGCTCTTCACCGGCGTCGCCGCCGCGGGCACGGGAGCCATCGCGGGCGACGGATCGAACGCGGGCGTCGCGGGCGTCGTCGGCAGCGGGGTCGGCCGCGACAACAGCGGCAACTCGTCCACCACGCAGCAGCAGGCGGTCGGCTCAGGCGCCTCGAACCAGAGCAACACCGCACAGGTCAACCGCTCCGCGTTCACGGCCATCCGGCAGGGCAACAAGAACGTCGTCATCCACTTCACCCGTCTGTGGTGAGCCGGGGCGGGCCGGCGCGCACTCTGGGGACCCGCCGGCCCTGACCCCCCTGGTGGGTGTGCTCGTGGGGACGTAACACACCTCTGCGCGGCGGTGCTTCGGCGCCGCCGCGCAGACGTGTTCCGTGCGACCGCCTCAGGTGGCCGCGCCCGGGGGGCCGGTCGCCCGGGATGCCGTCCAGGACGACCCCCAGGGGTGAACCCGCAGTACACATGCCCCGTTCCTCCACCTTCAGGAGGTGCGGTCGACCCCACCCCTACAACCTGAGGCGGACTCGGCTGCGGGACCTGCGGGCGATCCGCGGGAGCGGGTGCCGCTCCTAGCGTGGAGCCATGACCACACCCGTCTGCACCAGCGTGTCGAAAGCCGCCGTACCGGCGACCGGGACTCCGGCATACCCGTCCTTCGCGTCGTACGTGCGGGCCCGGCAGCCGCTGCTGCTGCGCACCGCCCGGTCGCTGACCGCGAACCCGAGCGACGCGGAGGACCTGTTGCAGACCGCGCTCACCAAGACGTACGTGGCGTGGGAGCGGATCGAGGACCACCGGGCCCTCGACGGCTATGTGCGCCGCGCGCTGCTGAACACCCGCACCTCGCAGTGGCGCAAGCGGAAGGTCGACGAGTTCGCCTGCGACGAACTGCCCGAGCCGGAGCCGGCGCCCGGCGCGACCGACCCGGCGGAGCAGCAGGCGCTGCGCGACGCCATGTGGCGGGCGATCATGAAGCTGCCCGCGCGGCAGCGGGCGATGGTCGTCCTGAGGTATTACGAGGACCTCTCCGAGGTCCAGACGGCCGAGGTGCTCGGAGTATCCGTGGGGACGGTGAAGTCGGCGGTGTCGCGGGCGCTCGGCAAGCTGCGGGAGGATCCGGAACTGGTGTGCGTGCGCTGACCGTTGGGGGAACGTTGTGTGATCGATCGTCCAGGCCTAGTGACATACCATGCGGTATGTGAGCAGAATCAGCGCAGCCCTTACCACCGCGTAGGCGACGCCGCCCCGGGAGGACGCCGTGCTGAGCACCATGCAGGACGTACCGCTGCTGATCTCGAGGATCCTGGCCCACGGGTCGACGATCCACGGGGCGTCGCAGGTGATCAGCTGGACCGGTGACGGCGAGCCGCACCGCCGCTCCTTCGCCGGGATCGGCGAGCGCGCGGCCCAGTTGGCGCACGCCCTGCGCGACGACCTCGGCGTCGCGGCCGACGACCGTGTGGCGACGCTCATGTGGAACAACGCCGAGCACGTCGAGGCGTACTTCGCGATCCCGTGCATGGGCGCGGTGCTGCACACCCTCAACCTGCGCCTGCCCGCCGAGCAGTTGGCCTGGATCGTCAACCACGCCGCCGACCGCGTCATCATCGTCAACGGCTCCCTGATCCCGCTGCTCGGCCCGTTGCTGCCGCACCTCAAGACGGTCGAGCACGTCGTCGTCTCGGGCCCCGGCGACCGCACTCCGCTCGACGGCTCCCACGCCCGGGTGCACGAGTACGAGGACCTGATCGCGGCCAAGCCGGTCACCTACGACTGGCCCGAGCTGGACGAACGCCAGGCCGCCGCCATGTGCTACACCTCCGGCACCACGGGCGACCCCAAGGGCGTGGTCTACAGCCACCGTTCGGTCTACCTGCACTCCATGCAGGTCAACATGAGCGAGTCCATGGGCCTGACCGACCAGGACACCACGCTCGTGGTCGTCCCGCAGTTCCACGTCAACGCCTGGGGCCTGCCGCACGCCACCTTCCTGTCCGGCGTCAACCTGCTGATGCCGGACCGCTTCCTGCAGCCGGCTCCCCTCGCCGAGATGATCGAGCGGGAGAAGCCGACCCACGCCGCCGCCGTGCCCACCATCTGGCAGGGGCTGCTCGCCGAGCTGACCGCCCGGCCCCGCGACGTCTCCGCCCTCACCCAGGTCACCATAGGCGGCTCGGCCTGCCCGCCCTCCCTCATGGAGGCCTTCGACCGGCTGGGCATGCGGGTCTGCCACGCCTGGGGCATGACCGAGACCTCCCCGCTCGGCACGGTGGCCCGTCCGCCGGCCCACGCGGTCGGCACCGACGAGGAGTTCGGCTACCGCCTCACCCAGGGCCGCTTCCCGGCCGGCGTCGAGGCCCGCCTGACCGGACCCGGCGGCGAACGCCTCCCGTGGGACGGCGAGTCCGCGGGCGAGCTGGAGGTCCGCGGACCGTGGATCGCCGGCGCCTACTACAACGGCCCCGGCGCCGAACCACTGCGCCCGGCCGACAAGTTCAGCGAGGACGGCTGGCTGAAGACCGGCGACGTCGGCACCATCAGCCCCGACGGCTTCCTCACCCTCACCGACCGGGCCAAGGACGTCATCAAGTCGGGCGGCGAGTGGATCTCCTCAGTGGAGCTGGAGAACGCCCTGATGTCCCACCCGGATGTCGCCGAGGCCGCCGTCGTCGCCGTCCCCGACGACAAGTGGGGCGAACGCCCGCTGGCCACGGTCGTCCTCAAGGAAGGCACCATCGCCGGCTTCGAGGCACTGCGCGTCTTCCTCCAGGAGGAGCGCGGGATCGCCAAGTGGCAGCTCCCGGAACGCTGGACGATCATCGAGGCCGTTCCGAAGACGAGCGTCGGCAAGTTCGACAAGAAGGTGCTGCGCAGGCAGTACGCCGCCGGAGAGCTGGACATCACCCGGATCTGACCGCGGACCGGACGGCACACGCACGCGTACGACGGCGGGGCGCCGGACGGGGAGCACCACGCATCCCCGTCCCGGCGCCCCCGCGTCGTAGGACCGTGGGCCAGTCGGTCAGTTGGTACCGATGCGGGCCAGCAGGTCGACGATCCGGCTCTGCGCCTCGGCGCTGGTGGACCGCTCCGCGAGGAACAGCACCGTCTCGCCCGAGGCCAGCCGCGGCAGGTCGGCCTGGTCGACGGCGGCCGTGTAGACGACCAGCGGCGTGCGGTTGAGCTGCCCGTTCGCGCGCAGCCAGTCCAGGATCCCGGCGCGGCGCCGGTGCATCTGCATCAGGTCCATCACGACCAGGTTCGGCCGGAACTGGCCGGCGAGCGTCACCGCGTCGTTGTCGCTCGCGGCCCGCGCCACCTGCATCCCGCGCCGCTCCAGCGTCGCCGTCAGCGCCAGCGCGATCTCCGCGTGCTCCTCGATCAGCAGCACACGCGGCGGATGCTGCTCGCTGTCGCGTGGCGCGAGCGCCTTCAGCAGTACGGCCGGATCGGCGCCGTAGGCCGCCTCGCGCGTCGCCTGCCCGAGTCCGGCCGTGACCAGCACCGGCACCTCGGCGGCGACCGCCGCCTGCCGCAGCGACTGCAAGGCCGTGCGCGTGATCGGCCCGGTCAGCGGGTCGACGAACAGTGCGGCGGGGAAGGCCGCGATCTGCGCGTCCACCTCCTCGCGCGAGTTCACGATGACCGGCCGGTAGCCACGGTCGCTCAGCGCCTGCTGGGTGGTGATGTCGGGGGCCGGCCAGACCAGCAGCCGGCGCGGGTTGTCCAGCGGCTCCGGCGGCAGTTCGTCGTCCATCGGCTGCGGCCGCGGGGTGTCCGCGACCTCCACGGCACCGCCGGGACCGTCCAGTGGCTCGGGCCCTTCGGCGGCGTTCTCGTCCGGAGCCCCGATGGCGTACGACCGTCCGCCGCCCTCGGTGCCGACGGCCATGGCGGGTCCGCCCAGGGAGGGCTGCTCGGCCGGCGGGTGCGGGCGGGCTGTCTGGTCCGGCCGCTGTGCCTGCGGCGGGGTCTGCGTCTGCGGGCGCGCGGCGGCGGTCGGGTCGGGCGGAGTGCCCAGCTTGCGGCGGCGGCCGGAACCCCCGGTCGGCTGCGGGGGCGGCGTGGCCGACGGCGGCTGCGGTGCCTGAGCCTGCGCCGCCTGCCGGCTGAACGGCACGCCCTGCCCCAGCGTGCGCACGCTGATCGCCCGCCCCTGCGTCGAGTTGGGGTCGACGGGCGCGGCGGCCTCGGCGGGCAACGGCTGGGCCGCGCGCGGTGCCGCGGTGGCGGGGACGGGCTGCTGCCCGGTGGGCTGGGCCTGTACGGCGGCCTGTCCCGTCGCCTGCTCGGGCGGCAGGGCGGGGCCGGCGGCGGCCGGGGTGCCGTGGGGCGGTGTACCCGGGGTACCGGGTGCGGGCGGCTGGGGAAGGGCCTGGGCCGGGGGCATGGCGGCGCCGATGGCGTTCGGCGGTACGGGGCCGCCACCCGCGCCGGGGACTGCCTGAGCCGGGGCGCCTGGGACCGGGATGCCCTGCGCGGGAACGGGCTGCGCGGGGAGCGGCCCGGCGGAGGGCTGGGCAGGAGCCGGGGCCGGGACGGCGGGGTTCTGGGCGGGAGCGAGCGCGGCGGGCTGCTGGGGGAGCGGCTGACCGACGATGCCGTGCGCGGGAGCGGGCGCCGTACCCGCGGCCCCGTGCTCCGGCGATGGCACCTGCGCCGGCAGGGCCGCCTGTCCGGACGGATGCTGCGCGGGCAGCGCCTGCCCCGGGACGGGCTGCTGCCCGGGAGCCTGTGGCCCCGCACCCGGCTGTCCGGGAGCCGCCTGGGGCACGGCGGGGTGACCGGGCAGGCCCTGTGACGTGACGGGCGGACCGGGAGTCACCTGTGGGGCGGCGGACTGTCCCGGCACGCCCTGCGGTGCGACGGTTTGACCGGGCACGCCCTGCGGCACGGCGGGCTGACCCGGAGTCATCTGAGGAACAGGCTGCGGGAGCGCCTGGGCACCCCCCGGCTCGGCCTGCACCGGAACGCCCGGTCCGGCCGTGCCCTGCGCGGGCGCGCCCGGCAAAGGCACGGGCACGGCCCCGGCAGGCGCACCCGGAACACCCGGTGCACCCTGCGCGGGCGTCGCGCCCGCGGCCGCGGTGTCCTGCGGCTGGGCCACCGCCCGCCGCCGGCGTCCCGTCGGGGCGCTCGTGGGATGCGGCTGCGGCGGCGTGTGGTCGCCGGCCTGGTCGTGGGGTACGGCCTCGTGCTGCCCCTCGTCACCCAGGGGGACGACGGCAGGGGCGCCCTGCGCCGGCACCCGGAGCGCCTGCGCGGTCTCCGGGCCTTCGGCGGGCCGGTCCGCCTCCGCGGGCGGCAGGGCGAAGACCGGACGGGGAGCCGCCTCCTGCGCGGCGGCACGCTCGGTCGCCGCCGCCAGGGCACGCCGGCGGCGGCCGGTCGGTTGCGGGCCGGGCGCCGCCGGGTTCTCGCTGCCCACCGCCTCGGTCTGCGCCGCCTCGGTCTGCGCGTCGGCAGCCGCGGGCAGTGCCGCCGGCAGTGCCTCGGGCGGGCCGACCTCGCGCCGGGCGCGCCGCCCGGTGGGCGCGGGTACGCCCTGCGGCGGCACCGTACCGCCGAGTCCCGTACCCGAGGCCGCCGTTCCCGCGCCGTGCTCGGCCGCCATGACCACGGCACCCTCGGACACGCCCGCCGCGTCGTCGGCGGGCCGTCCGCGCCGCCGTCCCGTACCGCCGGAGCCGTCCGCGTCCTGGGCCGGAACCTGCCCGGTCTCCTGGGACGACTCGGCCGCCCGCCGCCTGCGTCGACCGGTCGGAGCCACCGGGGCACCGGCGGTCTCCCCCTCGCTGTCGCTCTCGAGGAACGCGTCCGTCGAGGACCGCCGGGCCCGCCGCCGTCCGCCGCCCTGAGGCTGCTCGGCCACGGCGGGCTCCGCCGGGGAAGGCTCTTCGGAAACCGCGGCCGGCTCCAGGGCGTGAACCTGGGCCGGGGCCGCGACGACGCCGGCACCGCCGCCGAGCGGCACCTCCAGGACGTACGCGCTGCCGCTCATGCCCGGCACCTCGTGGGTCTGGAGCACACCGCCGTGCGCCCGGACGATCCCGCGCACGATCGGCTCGTGCACCGGGTCTCCCCCGGCGTACGGTCCGCGCACCTCGATCCGGACGACCTCACCGCGCTGCGCCGCCGCCACCACGACGGTGTTGTCCATGTAACCGCCCGCCGAGACGGGCGAGTTCCCGGTCGCGTCGACGCCTGCGACGTCCGCGACGAGGTGTGCGAGCGCGGTGGCCAGACGCCGCGGGTCGACCTCGGCCTCGATGGGCGGCGCGTGCACGGCGAACTGCACCCGCCCGGGGCCGATCAGCTCAATGGCGCCGTCGACACCGGCGGCGACGACCGCGTCCAGCATCACCTTCGTCCGGGTGATCTCCTCGCTGCCGGTGTCGAGGCGCTGGTAGCCGAGGACGTTGTCGATCAGCGTCGTGATCCGGGAGTACCCCGCCGACAGGTGGTGCAGCACCTGGTTGGCCTCGGGCCACAGCTGTCCGGCGTCGTCCGCGGCGAGCGCGGCCAGCTCGCGGCGCAGTTCGTCCAGGGGCCCGCGCAGGGAGCCGCCGAGGAGGGTCAGCAACTGCTCGTGCCGGCCGGCCAGCGCCTCGTAGCGGTCCTTCTCCCGCTCGCCGAGGGCGGCGTAGCGCTCCTCGTTCGCCGCGAGTTGCTCCGCGTGGCGCTCGGTGAGTTCCTCGATCTCGGTGACGTGCTGCTGGCGCAGAGCGGTGAGTTCGGAGGCGTGCTCCTCGGCGAGCTGTTCGAGCTGCTCCTCGTGGCGCTGCTCCTCGGCGGCCTTCTCGTCGGCGAGCGTGTCGTAGGGGCGCCGGTCGGTGAAGGTCATGACGGCGCCGACGAGCTGGTCGCCGTCGCGCACCGGCGCGGTGGTCAGATCGACGGGGACCTTGTCGCCGGCCTTGGACCACAGCACCTGCCCGCGCACCCGGTGCTTGCGCCCGGAGCGCAGGGTGTCGGCGAGCGGGGACTCCCCGTACGGGAAGGGGGAGCCGTCGGGGCGCGAGTGCAGGACGAGGGTGTGCAGCTCGCGGCCGCCGAGTTCACCGGCCCGGTAGCCCAGTATCTGGGCGGCGGCGGGGTTGACGAGCACGATCCGCCCGTCGGTGTCGGTGCCCACGACACCCTCGGCGGCGGCCCGCAGGATCATCTCGGTCTGCCGCTGCGAACGGGCCAGTTCGGCCTCGGTGTCGACGGTGCCGGACAGATCGCGGACGACCAGCATCAGCAGTTCGTCGCCGCTGTAGCCGTGGCCGTCGTAGGCCTGCTGGCTGTTCTCCAGATTCGCGCTCGTGACCTCGACCGGGAACTCGGACCCGTCGGTCCGCCGCGCCGTCATCCGGGTTGGCTTGGTCCGCCCGCGCGGGTCGATCTGGTCGGGGCGGCGCATGGAGCCGGGAATCAGCCTGGAGTCGAACTGCGGCAGCAGATCGAGCAGGCCCCGTCCGACGAGGGCGGTGCCCGGCGTCTCGAAGGCCTCCAGCGCGATGGTGTTGGCGTTGACGACGGTGCCGTTGGCGTTGACCAGCACCAGGGCGTCGGGCAGCGCGTCGAGTATGGCAGCGAGGCGAGCAGCGCCTCGAGATGGCCTGCTGCTCACGAGACGCTTCCTCCCTGTCACCGCACCTTGCCGACCGCGGAGGCCATCTTGCCAACCGGCCCGCAGCGTGTCACGCGAGGGAGTCTATGCGCAGAGGTTGCTCCCGCGACGCCGGATGAGAGGGAGGTCGCACGCGGAGTTGACGTCGAACCTGTGACCGGATGATTTCACTTCGCACGACCTCCGCGAGACCTTTACGGACTCCCGGTCCACCACACCTTCGATACGTGCCTACGCACCGGTACGTGCCTGTGTTCCCCGCCCCACCTACACACGGGTACGCGCCGGCGCGCCCGCCCCTGTCTGCGCGCCCGTTCCCGCCCACGCGCCGCTACGGGACACCGCGGCCGGCCTCGGGGTGCCGAGGCCGGGCAACAGCGGCACGAGCCGGTTCCAGCGGTCGATCCGGCAGCCGTCGCCGCGGTCGTAGGCCGCGTCGACGCGGCGCCCGGCCCACGTTCCGGTGATGCGGGCGGTGGCAGGACCGCCGTACTGCATGGTGCACATGCTGCCGTCGGGCACGGGCGCGAAGGGCTCCCGCCCCCAGCGCGTGTTCCGGTCGAGCACGTCGCAGGCGCGGCGGGCGTCGGGGTGACTGCCCCTGGCCGGGTGGCAGTACAGCCTGTACGTCCCGTCCCTGCCCGCGCCCGCGTGCCGCACGGTGACGGTGAGGTGGTCGCCGGCCCGGTCCTCGATCCGGACGGGTGGCGGCGCGGCGGCCGAGGCGGCGGGCACGGCCGAGACCGAGGCGAGCCCGGCGAACACGGCGCAGGCGCCGAGTGCCAGCGCCCGCGACACCGCGGAACGCCGGGCTGGGAAAGATCCGATCTGCGTCATGCCTGGACTAACGCCTCGCGCCCTCGGACGTTGCGCCCCGGACGCCACCCGCCCGACGCCATCAGAAGGACTTTGCCCTGGGCCCCACCTGCCTAGTACCGTAGGGGGCGATTGGTGACACCCCACTCGGCTGTGTCATCATCTGCACGCACCACTCGCGCGCTCGCGTGAGCGGTTGTGCTGGAGGCGTCGCCTAGTCCGGTCTATGGCGCCGCACTGCTAATGCGGTTTGGGCCTTAAAGCCCATCGAGGGTTCAAATCCCTCCGCCTCCGCGCATGATCACCGAAGCCCCGGTCCCTTCAGGCCGGGGCTTCGGCGTTGTCGGCCCTGCCCCGCTCCAGACCTTGTTTCCGCAGGTCACAAGGGGTGGGGGGAACGGATTTCACATGACGGCGGCAGTCATGTAATGTTCTTCCTGTCGCCGCGAGCGGCCCGGAAGGGCCCGAAGCAAAGACAAAAAACAGAACAAGCACTCGTAGCTTAACGGATAGAGCATCTGACTACGGATCAGAAGGTTGCAGGTTCGAATCCTGCCGAGTGCACAGCACGTCAGAGGCCCTGTGGAGTGATCCATAGGGCCTCTGACGTTTATCTTGACGGCAGTGTTCGACGGCAACCGCATCGGAGGACGGGCGCGGGGTTGATCAGACGGCTACCGGTCACGCGGATCGAGCTGTGGCCTGGCACTTCCATGATCATGCGGGCGTCGGCGCCCTGTTCGTGAAGCAGGGACGCGCATCTGTGGCGCAGGTCATGGAAGCGGACCTCACGGACTTCCGCGCGGGCGCACAGGCCCTGCAGTGGCTACCGGTCGAGGCACCGGACAAGCGTCCCTGAAGCCGACGTTCCTCGCAGCGAGCCGTCGTGCTCTGGGTCCGTCCTGCTCACGCCTGATCCGCACGGTGCGCGGCGCTTGCCTCGGCCGGTCAGGTGGGCCCGTCCAGACTCCGGGAGAAGGCCGTGTCGCCGGCCATCGCCACGATCGCGTCCTTGACGAGCAGCACTCGCGGCGGGTAGGCCTGCGCTTTGTCCCCGGGGTCGTCCAGTGCGGAGGTGCGCCAAACCTCCGCTCCGGTGCGACTGTCCAATGCCAGCAGACGGCCGAAGCGGTTGGAGAAATAGACCTGCTTGTACGTCGCTGACACCGCGGGCGCGGACAGACTCTCCACGTCCGTCACCTTCTGCCAGAGTTGTTTGCCGCTGTCCGCCGCCACCGCGGTGACCGACCCGTCGGACCGGACGAAGTAGACGACGCCGTTCGCAAGGGTGGCCGCGCCGGTCAGCGGATGTGCCAGCGGTATCCGTCTGACCTGCCCGGTTTCCGAGGTCACCCGCAGCAGCGCGTTGTACGGCCGTTCGTACCCGGCTTCGTACACGTCCTTCGCGGTCTGGGGGGCGAGGAACAGTGGTTGTCCGCCGACGGCGCCGAGCGCTTCCGCTTTCTTGGGCAGTGTGGCGGTTTCGGTCAGGCTGCCGGGTCCGAGCTTCATCAGCTCGACCGGGGCCTGGCCGGACTCGGTGCCCTCCGAGCACAGGGCGTAGGGGACGCCTCCCAGCACCGACGGAGTGCAGTATTCGTCCAGTGAGGGCGCCCGCCACAGTTCCTTGCCGGAAGGTCCGTAGGCCACGAACCACGAGGAGTCGGGAGACATGGTCAGCAGTCCGCCGTTGTACAGGACCGCCTTTTCGGCCCGGTTGATGTCGCGTTGCCACCGCCGGTGCCCGGTACCGGCGTCGAGGGCCACCACCCGCCTGGTCTCGTCGTTCGGTTCCTCGTACATGTAGACCAGCCCGTCGCGAACGCCGATCGGCTGCGCTCCCTGAGGGCGGGTGCCGGTCCGCCACAGGGTGCGGCCGGAGGCCGCGTCGATTCTGGCGGCCGTGAATCCCGTACCGCCACAGAACAGGGCGCTTCCCTCCGCCACGCATCCGGGGCTGTTGTAGTCGAGAGGGACACCCTTCACGTCGTACCGCAGCTTCGTCTGCCACGGCCGCCAGCCGTCGGGCAGTGACGCGGCACGGGCGGTGGCGGTGGCGCCGGAGGCGGTGGTGGTGTCCGAATCGGACACGAAGACACCCACGCCGATACCCAGCCCCGTGACGGCCAGCGCCGCGCCGAGGCCGGCGAGCAGCACCCGTACTCGTCGGCGCTTGCCGGTGCCGGTGCCGGTGCCGGTCGCGGCGCCCGCGGAGGTGACGGCCGCGCTCCGAGAAGTGGGGCGGCGCCGGGGTTGCGCGGACTGCCCGGTCTCAGGGGAACCGGTGGCGTCGGATTCCGGCAGCGCCTGGAGCATGCGGTGTATGTTCGTCAGTTCCGGCCGTGCGGCCGGGTCCTTGTCAAGGCAGCGCTCGACAATGCCCAGGAGCGCTTCGGGCACCCCGCCGAGGTCCGGGGTCCCGTGCACCACCTGATAGCCGGTTATGTACGGGCTGTCGGCGTCGAACGGTCCCGCACCGACGGCCGCGAACACCAGCAGTGACCCCAGCGAGAACACGTCCGAGGCCGGGGTGACGTCTCGGGGAGAGGCCAGTTGTTCCGGCGACATGAAGGGCGGAGTGCCGATCATCCGCCCGGTCGTGGTGAGGTTCTGGCTGTCAGAAGCACGCGATATGCCGAAGTCGATGACGCGCGGCCCGTCCTCGGTCATCAGGACGTTGCCCGGTTTGAGGTCCCGGTGCACCAGGCCCACCCGGTGGATGTCGCGCAGCGCCTCGGTGAGCCCCAGTCCCAGCGCGCGCAGTTCCCGCTGGCTCAGCGGGCCGCCCTTCTCCACGACTTCGGTGAGGGTGAGCCCCGGCACGTAGAGCGTCGCCATCCACGGCCGGTCGGCGTCCGGGTCGGCATCCACGACAGGCGCGGTGAAGGCACCGCTCACTCTGCGCGCTGCCGCGATCTCCTGCCGGAAGCGCGTCCGGAACTCCTCCTCCTGGGCATACGGCCCGTGCACGAGTTTGACCGCGACCTGCCGTCCCGAGGCGGAGACTCCCAGATAGACGACTCCCATGCCGCCCGTCCCGAGCCGACCGAGAAGGGTGTACCCGCCCATGGACTCCGGGTCCCCGGTGCTCAGGGGCCTCATCGCCGATCATCCTTCCCAGCGCCTGCCTGCCTCACGGGGATCAGACTAGGGCTTGCTGCTCCGGAAACGGAGCCAGGCCGGTGTGGCTGGAACTGAGGCGGGCGGGTCCGAAAGCCGTCGTGGCGGGGGCGCCACCGTTCGGCGTTGACGGCAGCGCTGACGGCAACGACGGCACACAGACGCGCATGATCGCTCCACGACCGGATCACCCGGAATGCTGTCCAGGCTGAGGGGTGGTCCGGTTTCTTGTTGTCGGCCTCCGCCGCCCGGGGAACGTTCGGCGAAAGGGGCCTTGGGATCAGATCAGGGCTTTGCCGACCTCGTAGGTCGCCGGTCGGTCCTCCGGGGCGTGACTGAGCATTGCGTTGATCAGCTCCGAAGTGTCCTGCCACCTGGTCAAGTTGCTGCGAGCCGATGAGGCCCGGTATCTGGACGTGACCGTTGCCTTGACGCTCGACATTGCCGCCATGGATCGGTTTCCGAATCTCGAACGACGGATCAATGGTGCCGGCAAGGTGGTCAGCGCGACGGTTGCCGTGGCCGAGTTGAGGCGATGGACGGCCAAGCAGCGTGAGGTCATCGAAGAGCACGAAGCACACGCAGTTGCCATCGCGGAGAGCGCCAAGCAGGCTCAGGACGGTCGGGTGTTCACCCAGGCTCACGAGGAGACTGCGCGCGCCCGGCCGTCCACCCACCCCAGCACCACACACGACGCTGCCGACCTCGCGAAGTCATCGACGCCAACCACTGCACCGATGCGGTCTACTGCGTAACGGCACCAGAGGTACATGCATTGGATACCGCGCTGTCATCTCCAGGGCGCTGATAGCTACGCGCGTTGACTCTAGGCTGCCCCCGTTCTGCTCACCCCTCTGTGCATGCTGAATGGGGACCTCCCTTGCCCGAGACCAACAAAACCGGCAACCACCGCGGCAACCGCGGGCGCCGTACCCGGCTCGCCTGGTCCGCCACGGCGGGCCTGGCAGCGCTGGCTCTCCCGGTCGCAGCTTTCGCCAACCCGGCTGAGAAGCACGACAAGGAAGCGAAGGCCCGCGTTGAGCAGCTGCAGCTGCTGGCGATCAACGACTTCCACGGCAACCTGGAGCCGCCGGCGGGCTCGTCCGGAACCGTCAAGGAGAAGGACGCCAACGGCGCGATCGTCTCCACCCCGGCCGGCGGCGTCGAATACCTCGCCACCGCCCTGCGCGAGGCCCGCAAGGGCCACAAGAACACGATCACCGTGTCGGACGGCGACAACGTGGGCGCCAGCCCGCTGCTGTCCAGCCTCTTCCACGACGAGCCCACCATCGAGGCTCTGAACAAGGTCGGCGTCGAGGTCAGCGTCGTCGGCAACCACGAGTTCGACCATGGGCGCGCCGAGCTGCTGCGTCAGGCGAACGGCGGCTGCCACCCGGTCGACGGCTGCTTCAACCAGGGTCAGAAGTTCAAGGGTGCGGACTTCCCGATCCTGGCCGCCAACGTCACCGACGAGAAGACCGGCAAGACGATCCTGCCCCCGTACACGGTCAAGAACGTGAACGGCATCAAGGTCGGCTTCATCGGTGTCACCCTGCATGACACCCCGAACATCGTCAGCGCCTCGGGCGTCAAGGGCATGAAGTTCGGCGACGAGGTCCAGACGATCAACAAGTACACCGCCGAGCTCAAGAAGAAGGGTGTCCGCACCATCGTCGCCCTCGTCCACGAGGGCGGCTTCGCGTCGGGCGCCACGTACGACTACGACTGCAACACGCCCACCCCCGGCGCCGGCCTCACCGGCCCGATCGTGGACATCGCCAAGAAGGTGGACCCCGAGGTCGACGCGGTCCTCACCGGTCACACCCACAACGGCTACAACTGCACGGTCATGGACCCGGCCGGCCAGCCCCGGCTGGTCACCAGCGCCGCCTCCTTCGGTCGGCTCTACACCGAGCTCAACCTGCCGATCAACATGGAGACGGGCGACGTCGTCCGCAGCCAGATGACCGCCGCCAACCACGTCGTCCGCCGGACCGTGGCCAAGGCGCAGGACATGACCGATCTGCTCACGTCCTACCAGAAGCTGGCCGCGCCCATCGCGGGCCGCACCGTCGGTCACGTCTCCGCCGACATCAACGGCGCCGGCAGCAGCGCCTTCGAGAAGCCGCTGGGCAACGTCATCGCCGACGCACAGCTGGAGGCTCTGGCCCCGGCCGACAAGGGCGGCGCCGAGATCGCCTTCATGAACCCCGGCGGCATCCGCACCGACCTCGCCTACAAGGCGTCCGGCTCGGAGGGCGACGGCGTGGTGACCTACGCCGAGGCCTTCGCCGTGCAGCCGTTCACCAACATGATGAACGTGCTCGACCTGACCGGTGCGCAGATCATCAACGTACTGAAGCAGCAGGTCAGTGGGAGCAACGAGGTCGCGCCGAAGATCCTCCAGGTCTCCAACGGCTTCACCTACACCCTGGACCTGACCAAGACCGGTGCCGACCGCATCGTCGTCGACTCGGTCAAGCTGAACGGTCAGCCGCTCGACCCGGCCAAGACCTACCGGGTCGCCATGAACGAGTTCCTGGCGGGCGGCGGTGACGGCTTCCCGGCCTTCACCGGTGGCACCAACAAGCTGGTGGGCCCGTCCGACCTGGACGTCTTCGCCGCCTACCTGACCGCGCACTCTTCGGCGAGTGCCCCGCTGGCCCCGCCGGCGCAGGACCGGATCAAGATCATCGGCCAGGGCGCAGACGTCCTCTGACGTCTGACGGAACCGATGACCGCAGCGGGCGGGGTGCCCAAGCACCCCGCCCGCTGGTGCGATAGGTGATGTCAGCTTGGGAAGCTGCGGCATCGTTGCCGCTCGACCTCGGAGGTCCCCCAGAGGTCCCGGCTCACGGAGTCCGTGACGACGAGGACCTTGCCTTCGGCGGTCAGGCGCAGTGTCCGCCACGGGTGGCTCCACAACTGCGTGGTGCCGTCCCACATCTGCAGTTTGCGGTTCGTCACCCGCAGCTCGAAGCGGGCGGCATCGTACCGTGACGTGGGCGCGCTCATGTCGTACGGGGACCGCACCTCGTACGCACTCAGCAGGAGCTCGCGGCGCCCGATCACCTCGTCGCGGGTTCGAGTGACCCGGCCCGCTGGGCCCCGGAGTGATCCGGGGCCTCATGTGTTTCAGGGGCTGTTGGATGATGCGGGGGCAACGGTTGGCGTTCGCACGCCGTTTCAGGGGTACGCCCGTCGGCTGAGCGTAGGGGGAGCAGGCGGTGTCGGGGGGCGGGAGCGGTCTTTTCTCGACAGCAACGGCTGGACGGTGGTGCAGCTCGTCGTGGCTGTGTGGGGAGCCGCCAGTAGCAGCAGTGCGCCGTAGGTGCGTGTGGGGTGGCTGGTGATCGGTGTTGCGATCGCCTGGGACCTGGCGCGGGATCTGGGCAGGCGGCGTGGGCAGCGCGGGGCCAGGGTCGCCGACGTCCGTGACTGATCGTTCCCCGGCCGTGGCACCCGCGCCCGGACCTGACCGGGCGGCCGAGTGAGATCGCGTCTGGAGGCGTTGTCAGTAGGGGCCCGTACTCTCGCAAGGGATGACGCGGGTATGGAAGTGCTCGGGGCTGCGGTGGTCGGCGGACGGTCCCGTGCTGGTGTGGGACGGCGGGCGGTCGAGCGCGCTGCCGTGGGGGAAACAGGTGGCCTTCGAGGTCGCGGAAGGGGGAGTGAGGACATGCGTCGGAGCGCGGGGGCACGCGTGTCCGGTCCGGGCGGCGGTGCCGGGGCGGAGCGCGGGGGCGCGGTGCGAGGAGTGCGCGCGGTTGGAGCGGGCGCACTCCGTGGCGGCGGACACGATCGCCGACGACCCGCGGCCCTACCGCGTATATCTGGCGTGGTTCGGGCCCGGCCTGGTCAAGGCCGGGATCACGGCCGTGGAGCGGGGCTCCGCGCGGCTGCTTGAGCAGGGGGCCGTCTGCTTCAGCTGGCTGGGCGCGGGTCCGCTCATGGCGGCGCGCCGCACCGAGGAGTTGCTGCGCGCCGCGCTCGGGGTCCCGGACCGGATTCCGTACGCCGAGAAGCGCGCCGTACGGTCAGCGCTTCCCGTGACGGAGGAAGAGCGGGCCGCCGAGATCGAGGAGATGCACGCGCGGGCGAGCGCGCTCGGCGGCTGGCCCGAGACGCTGCAGCGGGAGCCGTTCCGGCCCGTCGATCACGCCGGGATCTTCGGGCTGGCCGGTCTGCCGGCCGCCGTGGGCGAGGTGACCGAGCTGGTCGCGGGCGGAGTGGTGAGCGGTGAGCTGGCCGCGGCCGCCGGGCCTGATCTGCACCTGGCGGCCGGTGGCGGGGTCGTCGTGCTGGACACGCGGCTGATGGCCGGCTGGGGGCTGCGGCCTGCTCGAAGCGTGGGATTCACCGTGCCGGTAAGGGAGTTGCGCAGCCGGGCGGGCGTACAGGGCGGGCGGCCGAACGGGCTGCAGGACGGGCTGTTCTGAAGCGTGCCGGTCGCCGGGGAAGTCCCGGCCGTCGGGGAAGTTCCGGGCCGCCGCGGCTGAGCCCACCTCGCCTCCCAGGCGTTTCCTGAGAACCTCCTGTGGGTTTCTCAGGGAAATCACAGACGCGTGAAAGTCTGCTCTCAGAGGCTCCCTGAAGGGTGGCCCCCATGACCACGACCTCGCCCCTGGGGCACACCGAACTGCTCAGGCCGGACGGGAGCCCCGTCCGGGTGCTTGTGGTGGACGACGAGCCGTCGATCACCGATCTGCTCTCCATGGCCCTGCGCTACGAGGGCTGGCAGATCCGCAGCGCGCGGGACGGGCATGACGCCGCCCGGGCCGCGCGCGAGTTCCGGCCCGACGCCGTCGTCCTGGCCATGACGCTGCCCGACATGGACGGGCTCACCGTCCTGGGCCGGCTGCGCCGCGAACTGCCCGGGGTGCCCGTCCTCTTCCTGACCGCCAAGGACGCCGCGGAGGACCGTATCGCCGGGCTGACCGCCGGCGGGGACGACTGCGTCACCAAGCCGTTCGGCGTGGAGGAGGTCGTGGCGCGGCTGCGCGGGCTGATCCGGCGCTCGGGTGCCGCCGACCGGCGTTCCGACTCCGTGCTGGTGGTCGGCGACCTCTGCCTGGACGAGGACAGCCACGAGGTGTCGCGGGGAGGGGAGGACATCCACCTCACCGCCACCGAGTTCGAGCTGCTGCGCTTCCTGATGCGCAACCCGCGCCGCGTGCTCAGCAAGGCCCAGATACTGGACCGCGTCTGGTCGTACGACTTCGGCGGGCAGGCCAACGTCGTCGAGCTGTACATCTCCTACCTGCGGCGGAAGATCGACGCCGGTCGTGAACCGATGATCCACACCCGGCGCGGGGCCGGTTATCTGATCAAGCCCGCCGCGTGAGGCGACACTCTCCCCGCTGCTGACGTCCGGCCGTCGCCGCACGCGCCGCCGGCGCCCGATCGTTGCCGCACGTGCCGCTGACGCCCGATGGCGTCGCCGACCCCCGATCGTCGCCGCACGCGCCGCGGTAGCCCGCTTCGACAGCCCTATACGGTGTATAACATGTCGACGACCTCGCGGGAGCAGACCTCCTCCCAGGCCGCCCAGGGCCATCCCCAGCGCTGGCTGATCCTCGGCGTCATCTGCCTCGCCCAGCTCACCGTGCTGCTGGACAACACCGTTCTGAACGTCGCGATCCCGTCCCTCACCCGTGAGCTGCGGGCGGCCACCTCCGACATCCAGTGGATGATCAACGCGTACTCGCTCGTGCAGTCCGGGCTGCTGCTGACCGCGGGCAGCGGCGCCGACCGGTACGGCCGCAAGAAGATGCTGGTGGCGGGGCTGGTTCTGTTCGGCATCGGTTCGCTGGCCGCCGCACTCGCCGACTCCACCGGGCAGTTGATCGCCGCCCGCGCGGGCATGGGCGTCGGCGGCGCGCTGCTGCTGACCACCACGCTCGCCGTGGCCATGCAGATCTTCGCCCCGGCCGAGCACCCCAAGGCCATCGGCATCTGGAGCGCGGTCAACGCCCTGGGCTTCGCGATCGGCCCGCTGATCGGCGGCTTCATGCTGAACCACTTCTGGTGGGGCGCGATCTTCCTGATCAACCTGCCGGTCGCCGTACTGGGCCTGATCGCGGTCCTCGCCCTCGTCCCGGAGTCCAGGAACCCCCGAGGGGACCGGCCCGACCTGCTCGGCGCGCTGCTGTCCACGATCGGCATGACCTCGCTGGTGTACGCGATCATCTCGGGCCCCGCGCACGGCTGGACGTCGACGCGGGTGCTGGTCACGGCGACGGTGGCGGTGGTGGTGCTCGCCCTCTTCGCGTTCTACGAGAGCCGGATCCCCTACCCCATGCTCGACATGCACTTCTTCCGCGACCGCCGCTTCACGGGCGCGGTCGCCGGGGCGGTGCTGATCACCTTCGGTATGGGCGGCGCGCTCTTCCTCCTCACCCAGCACCTTCAGTTCGTCCTCGGCTACGGCCCCCTGGAGGCCGGTCTGCGCACCGCGCCGCTCGCCCTGTCGGTGGTGGCGCTGAACTTCACCGGACTCGCGGCCCGGTGGACGACGCGGCTGGGCACCCCGGTGGCGATCCGCCTGGGCATGGTGCTGATGTCCGGCGGGCTGGTGTCGATCGCCACGCTCGCCTCCGGCGGTTACGGCGGCACACTGCTGGGGCTGCTGCTGATCGGCGCGGGCTGTGCGATCGCCAACCCGGCCATGGCCCACGCCATCATGAGCGCGATCCCGCCGGCCAAGGCGGGTGTCGGGGCGGGCATCAACGGCACGCTCGCGGAGTTCGGCAACGGACTGGGGGTGGCCGTCCTGGGGGCGGTGCTCAACTCCCGGTTCGCGGCGGTGTCCCTGCCGGTGGCCCTGGCCGCGGCGGGGTCGGCCGCCGAGAAGAAGCAGGTGACCGACGCGTTCTCCGCCGGGCTGGAGACCAGTCAGCTGGTGGGAGCGGTGGCCGTGCTGCTCGGTGGCCTGCTGGCCGCCGCGTTGCTCCGCAGGGCTGAGCGGGCAGACTCGGGGATGGTGGTGGCCCGCTAGTGCTGCGACCGGAAAGGTTCACCGGCTCGCAAACCTTTCCGGTCACAGCACTGACCCGGGCGGTACCGCCGCCGCGCGGCCGCGCGTTCGTCGTGGCCGGTCGCGCGCCGCGGCGGAGCGCCTGCGGGCATCGCCCCGCGCGCCTTCGGGCGCCCGGCACGACCGGCGGTTCGGAAGTCGAGGAAGGTGCGCCATGGTGAAGGCAGCCCAGGGGGCCAAGGGCGCGGCGCGGACCAGCGTCTGGCTGGAGGGCAAGGCGCGCCGCGGCGGGCGCGGCGGGCAGCCGTCCGGTCTTGACCGGGAGCGGATCACCGAGGTCACGGTGCGGCTGCTGGACGCGGAGGGGCTCGCGAGGTTCTCCATGCGCCGGCTCGCCGCCGAGCTGAACGTGACGGCGATGTCCGTGTACTGGTACGTCGACACCAAGGACGACCTGCTCGAACTCGCCCTCGACGCCGCCTTCGGCGAGCTGCGGCTGCCCGAACCGGACGAGGAGACGGACTGGCGCGATCAGTTGCGCCGGCTCGCCACCGAGTACCGGGCGCTGCTGGTGCGCCACCCCTGGCTGTCGCCGCTCGCCGGGACGTTCCTCAACATCGGCCCGAACTCGCTCGCCTTCTCGGGCACGGTGCAGCGGGTCATCCGCCGTACCGGGCTGCCCGAGCAGCGGCTGACCGGGGCGATCTCCGCCGTCTTCCAGTTCGTGTACGGCTACGGCACGATCGAGGGCCACTTCGTGGCCCGCTGCGCCGAGGCGGGCATGGCCCCGGACGACTACTTCCGGCACGCGATGAGCGCGGCCACCCGGGCCCCGGACGCCACCGAGGTGCTCCGGGAGTCCGCGACCCTCATGGCGGCCCGCGGCGGCGACACGGTCGCGGAGATGCTGGACCGCGACTTCGCCTTCGCCCTGGACCTGCTGGTCGCCGGTATCGAGGCGATGGTCGCCCGCGGCTGACTACTCGTCGCGCGCTGCCAGCCGTGCCGGGAACCCGCCGGTCGCCACCGGCCCCCAGCGCCGCGGAGTGATCCGGATGATCGACTTGCCCTGCCTGACCATGGCCTCCCGGTACTCGTCCCAGTCCGGGTGCTCGCCCGCGATGTTGCGGTAGTACTCCACCAGGGGCTCCACGGAGTCCGGTGCGTCGAGGACCTCGGCGGTGCCGTCGATCTGCACCCACGGCCCGTTCCACTCGTCGCTCAGCACGACGACGCTGACCCGCGTGTCCTTCTTGGCGTTGCGGGTCTTGGCCCGCTCCGGGTAGGTGGAGACCACGATCCGCCCGGAGTCGTCGACTCCGCAGGTCAGCGGCGAGGCCTGGGGGCTGCCGTCGGCCCGCCGGGTCAGCAGCAGGGCGCGGTGGCGGGGACGTACGAAGTCCAGCAGCTCATCCAGCGAGACGCGGGTGTTGGTCGCGATGTCGGGTGCCATACCCGCAGCCTAGGCGCCGGCTGAGCCCGTCGCGTGTCCTGCGCCCGGCTCGCTCAGGCGAGGGCATTGCTCAGGTCGTCGTGCACGGGCACGTCGCGGCGGACCCCGGTGACCTCCAGGACGCGGTACGGGACCCCGTCCGGCCCCGCCACCACCCGGAGGAGCACTCCAGGAGGCAGCCCATGCCGTACGTCCTCGACGAGGCGGGCGCCCTGGGAGTCCATGAAGCGGGTGCGGGTGAGGTCCAGGACCAGCACGTCCAGCCGGCCGGCGCGGGCCGCGGCGAAGGCCAGGACACCGGCGCGCAGGGCCGGGGCGTTGGACAGGTCGATCTCCGAGGGCAGGACGAGCAGGGCGCGGCCGGAGTGGTCGCGCACCCGGCAGGGGCTCGGGAAGTGGGTCACCGCACTCACCTGGTAGAAGGCAGGGGTCCATCGGGCTCGAAAGGCCGCTTCCTGACCCGTCCGGCTCCATTCCACCATTCCCGCCCGCCGGTTCACAGGGGTCGAGGCCGATCGTCAACCTGGCGGAACCTGCTGGGAAGGACGAGATAAAGTTCTGTTCGTCCTGTGCTCGCAGTCGGGAATGTGCTGCGGAGCTCTCCTGCGCATGGCCGTATGGCCGTGCATGCCGAAGAGGTTCGTGGTGCCTGCGTCCGACTTTTCTGAATTGCCCCGTTTTCCGGGGGATCTCGAGCTGGCCGAAGCGCTGACGGCGGCGGCTCGGCAACTGCACGACACGGTCACCCCGCACAGCACCATGCGAGCCGCCGTACGGCTCGCCGTGCCCCTGCTGCCGGGCGCCGAGCACGCCGGCATCTCGGTGCTGGAGCGCGGCAGCGGCCGCCGCACGGTCGCCTGGACCGACGAGGTCGTGCGCACCGCCGAGGGATCCGGTGACGGTGGCGGGGGCGGCCAGGCGTCGTACTGGGATCACCTGTGGCATGCGCCTGTCGTGCACCTGGCGGACAGTGAGACCGAGGACGGCGGCACGTCGTTGGCCGGCCTGGGGCTGCGCTCGGCGCTCGCGCTGCGGCTGCGCGCCGATAAGCGGCGGCTGACCGTGCTCACCGTCTACGCCCGCAAGCCGGGCGTCTTCGACGACGCCGCGACGCGCGTCGGACGGCTGTTCACCGCGCACGTCAGCCTCGCCCTGGACTCGGTGACCGTGCGCGAGCAGCTCACCGAGGCGATGCGCACCAGGGACCTGATCGGCCAGGCCACTGGCATCCTCATGGAGCGGCTGAACATCGACGCGGCGGAGGCCTTCGACAGCCTGGTGCGCGCCTCGCAGCGGGAGAACGTCAAGTTGCGCGACCTCGCCCGCCGGATCGTCGATGCGAACAACGCCACGTGAACGGCGGGGAGTTGACCGGCAGCCGGGGAGGGGGGCCAGCGCCGAGGCAGGCAACGTCTGCCCGTGAAGGAGCGGCGTCCTGTGCGGCGAGTGTGGGTCCCGGATCCGGCCACGGACCTGCTCTCCCGCGTCACGGACCCGGGCCGCCCTCCGTCCGGCGGCCGGTAGGGCGGGCCGCGGGTGCGGTGGACTACGCGGTGGGGAGCACGGTGCCCTGGACCGCCTGGATGTCCAGCTCGACCCTCAGGGTGGTGCCGATGGCCGCGATACCGGCCTGGAGGACCTGGTTGTAGTTCATGGCGAAGTCCTCGCGGCGCAGCTCGGTCGTCGCGCGGAAGGCGGCGCGGGTGCCGCCCCAGGGATCGGCGCCGGTGCCGAGGTAGGCCAGGTCGAGGTCGACCGGGCGGACCACGCCGCGCATGCCCAACTCGCCGTGGACGGTCCAGCGGTCGGGGCCGGCGGCGGTCACACCGGTGGAACGGTAGGTGATCCGCGGGTGCCGCTCGACGTCCAGGAAGTCCGGGGACTTCAGGTGGCCGTCGCGCATGCCGTTGCCGGTGTCGATGGAGTCGGCGCGGATGACCGCCTCCACACGGGACTTGGTGACGTCGTCGGGGGCGATCTCGACGGTGCCGGCGAAGTCCGTGAACCGGCCGTGCACGCTGGAGATCCCCAGGTGCTGGGCGACCGCCGCGACCGAGGAGTGCGCCGGGTCGATGGTCCACGGCCCCGGCGGGGGCAGCTCGCTGCCGCCCTGCCGGGCCAGTGTCACCGTGCCGACCTCGGCCCGGCCGCTCGCGGTGACGATCGCGCTGGAGGCGGCGGGCGCGTACCCGACCGCCGTGACGATCACCGTGTACGCACCCGGTGCCAGCTCCGCCCTGTCCCGTACGGCGCCCTCCGCGTCGGCCTCGGCCCGCAGTACCTGTGTGCCCGTCATGTCGGTCATCGTGACGACCGCGTGCGACACGGCCCATCCGTCCCGGGTGCGGATCCTCGCGGTCAGTCCCATCCCGTTTTCTCCCTGCACAGCCTTGCAAAATGGTCGGAAAGCGACCGGCCCGCGGCACGGCGCGGCTCTCCTCGGAGCGCGCCCCGCCACGGGCCGGACCGTGACCCGGGAACTTGCCCGGGCCTCATGGGCACCCTGGCCCGGGGGTTACTCGCCGGGGTGGGCGAGCTCGATGTCGTGGTCGTCGACACCGCGGCCCGTGACCGAAAGGGCGGTTGCCACGGGCGGGTAGCCCGTCGCGATGACGGTGTAGTCACCGCCGTTCAGGTCGGTGAAGGCATACGCCCCGTCCGCGCCGGTGGTGGACGTGCCCACCACGTTGCCCGCCGCGTCGACCAGGGTCACCCGGGCGTCCGCGAGGGGACCGTGCGGAGCGCGGACCACGCCCTGGAGCTGCGCCCCGGCCTCCAGGTCGATCTCGACCCGGGTCACCCCGGTGCCGCCCACCTCGACCGGCAGCGCCCGCGGCCGGTACCCGGCGGCGTTCACCGCGACGGTCACCGCGCCCGGCACCAGCTCGGCGAAGGAGAACTCGCCGCTCTCCCCGGTGGTCCCGGTGGCCAGCAGGTCGCCGCGCACATCGGTGACGATCACCATCGCGTCCTTCACCGGCAGCCCGGACCCGGCGGCCCGGACCACACCGCCCAGCCCGCTGGTGCCGCTGAGCAGGATGTCGTACGCCACCGGCTCGCCGTAGACGACCACCGTGGACGCCTGCGGCTGGAAGCCGTCGGCGGAGGCGATCAGGACGTACGAGCCCGCGCCCGGCGCGTCCACCGTGTAGGCGCCGTCGGCCTGTGCGACCGACCGGCCCAGCTGGCGGCCCGCCAGCGAGATCAGCGTGACCGCGGCCTGCGGCACAGGCGCGCTCTCGGCGCCCCGGACGAAGCCGTGTACCGGAATCCCGCCGCCGGCACCGGCGCCCGGCGCACCGGGTGCCACCGTGGCGACCGCGGCCAGCCGCTGCGTGCCCTCGGGACCGGTCCCGGCGCCCTCGGCGGGGGAGGCGGCCATGGCCCAGCTGGGCACCCGCTCCCCGGCGGAGCCGGCCTCGGCGGACCGGGCCTCGGCGACGACGGGGGCGGCGGCCGGGTCGACCGGCGCGGCCTCGGCCTCGCCGGCCTGCGCCAGCGCGCCCTTGGTCCGCAGCGGGACTTCCTTGATGAACAGCGAGATCAGGAAGGCCACCGCCGCCAGCGCGGCGGCGATCAGGAAGATGTCGGCGATGCCGTGCCCGTAGGCGCTCTCCATGACCGTGCGCAGAGGCTTGGGCAGCGCGTTCATGTCCGGGATGGAGTCGCTCGAACCGGAGGCGGACAGGGCGGCCGCGTACTTCGGGCTGAGGTCGGCCAGGCCGTCCTTGACGTAGTCGGTGATCCGGTGGGCCATCACCGCGCCGAGCGCGGAGACGCCGACCGCACCGCCGAGGGAGCGGAAGAAGGTGACCGTGGAGCTGGCGGAGCCGAGGTCGCTCGGTGACACCTGGTTCTGCGTGCACAGCACCAGGTTCTGCATCATCATGCCGATGCCGAGGCCCAGCAGGGCCATGAAGACGGCCGTCTTCCAGTACTCCGTGTCGTAGCGGATGGTGCCGAGCAGGCCGAGCCCCGCCGTCACCAGCACACCACCGCTGACCAGCCACATCTTCCACCGGCCGGTACGGGTGATGAACTGTCCGGAGACGGTGGAGGAGACGAACAGACCGCCGATCATCGGGATGGTCATGACGCCCGACATCGTCGGGGACTTGTCCCGGGCCAGCTGGAAGTACTGGCTGAAGAACACGGTGCCGCTGAACATCGCGATACCGACGAACAGGGAGGCGAGCGAAGCCAGCGTGATGGTGCGGTTGCGGAACAGCCGCAGCGGGATGATCGGCTCGCGCGCCTTGGACTCGACGAGCACGAACAGCAGACCGAGGAGGACCGAACCGCCGACCATCGCGTACGTCTGCCAGGACAGCCAGGCGTACTTGTCACCGGCGAAGGTGACCCAGATCAGCAGCAGCGACACGGCGGCGGAGATCAGGAACGCGCCGCCCCAGTCGACCTTGACCTCGCGCTTCACCACGGGCAGGTGCAGGGTCTTCTGCAGGACGATCAGCGCGATGACCGCGAAGGGCACGCCGACGTAGAAGCACCAGCGCCAGCCCAGCCAGGAGGTGTCGGTGATGACACCGCCGAGCAGCGGGCCGCCGACGGTGGCCACGGCGAAGGTGGCACCGAGGTAGCCGGAGTAGCGGCCGCGCTCCCGCGGCGAGATCATCGCGGCCATGACGATCTGGGCGAGGGCGGACAGACCGCCGGTGCCTATGCCCTGCACCACACGGCAGGCGATCAGCATGGCCGGGTTCTGCGACAGGCCCGCGCAGGCCGACGCCAGGACGAAGATGACGAGCGCTATCTGGACGAGCGCCTTCTTGCTGTAGAGGTCGGCGAGCTTGCCCCACAGGGGAGTGGCCGCGGTCATCGACAGCAGGGCGGCCGTGACCACCCAGGTGTAGGCGGACTGGCCGCCGCCGAGGTCGCCGATGATGTGCGGCAGCGCGTTGGAGACGATCGTGGACGACAGGATCGCCACGAACATGCCGAGCAGCAGCCCGGAGAGCGCCTCCATGATCTGCCGGTGCGTCATCGGAGCGCTGCCGGGGGAGCCTCCTCCGTGCTTGGCGTGGGCCCGCACACCGGCTGGTGTGGTCGTTGCCATGGGCTTCCTTTTCTTACGTGCTTGCGGGTGTACGGGTGGTCTTGGGGGCAACGGGTGCGGGGGCCCGGGCCGGAGCGGAACGGCAGTCGCCGAAACTGGCGCGCAGGCGTGTCATCAGCCGGATCAGCTGGCCGACCTCGTCGTCGGTCCAGTCGCTCAGCCGCTCGCTGAGCAGGCGGGTGCTCCGCCGGGTCAGCTCGTCGAGCTGGTCCAGCCCGGCGGGCGTCAGGCGCAGGATGCGCGAACGCTTGTCCGCGGGGTCCTGGATCCGCTCGATCCAGCCGCGTGCGGCGACGTGCGCGACGTGCCGGCTGGTCACCGACATGTCCACGGAGAGCAGCTCGGCGAGCTTGCTCATGCGCATGTCTCCGTGGCGGCCGAGCAGGGTCAGCACGGCGGCCGAGCCGCCCGGGCAGTCGGGCGGCAGGATCCGCCCCATGTCCCGTTTCACGGCTCCGACGGCACTGAGCTGACGCGCAAGCTCTTCGTACTGCGCCTGCTCGGCCATCACACCTCCCGAATTCGTTGCTCAGGGCAACCGTAGAGATGGTTGGTTGCCGCAGGCAAACGAATTGGGCCCCGGCGGCGCAAAAACATGGCAAAGGCAAGTATTGGCGAATGTAAACCTGCAGGTGGGGTGCTGTCCGCCGCCTCGCGACCACGATGTGACCCAGCCGACAGCGGCCGCCCGTCGGGGTTCCCGTGAAGCGAGGTGCCGGACGGGGTGGCGAGTGGGATGCCAAATAGGGTGCAGGGCCCCCCGCTTGGGCGGCGGCAGCGTTTTCGCTAGGGTCTCGGGCCATGGCTAACACCCAGGGCCCGCAGGGCAACTACGACCCCGCCGGCAGCACCCAGATGTTCCGCGCGTTCGTCGACGACGCGCCTCCCCCGAGCGCGCAGCAGCAGACCTCCTCCGGCCCGCGCGTCGGACTGATCGTCGCTGTCGTCGCCGCGGTGGCGGTCGTCGCGGCCGTCGCCTGGCTCGCGCTCAAGTAGGGCGAACCAGTTCTTTAGTACGAACCACTCTTTCCGGCTCCCCGTCTCCGTCCATCGGCGCCTGCCGCCCCTCTCCCCCGTCGGCTCCCTCTCCGCCGGCCCCGCCGCCCCCCTGTGCGGCCGGGAAACGGCTCCCAGACATACGACGGCCGCCGACGCGCCCGAACGGCGCCTCGGCGGCCAGGAGCCGACGTCACCACGGCAGCGTGCCGTGATGTCCGACGCCCCGTCGAGCGACAGGCGCCGGACCGTGCGGATCAGTCGCTGATGAGCCCCTCCCGCAGCTGTGCCAGCGTCCGGGTCAGCAGCCGGGAGACGTGCATCTGCGAGATGCCGACCTCCTCGCCGATCTGCGACTGGGTCATGTTGGCGAAGAAGCGGAGCATGATGATCCGCCGCTCCCGGGGCGGCAGCTTGGCCAGCAGCGGCTTGAGCGACTCGCGGTACTCCACGCCCTCCAGCGCCGTGTCCTCGTAGCCGAGGCGGTCGGCCAGGGAGCCCTCGCCGCCGTCGTCCTCGGGGGTCGGGGAGTCCAGCGAGGAGGCGGTGTAGGCGTTGCCGACCGCGAGGCCGTCGACGACGTCCTCCTCCGACACGCCCAGCACGGCGGCCAGTTCCGTGACGGTCGGGGAGCGGTCGAGCTTCTGCGAGAGCTCGTCGCTGGCCTTGGTGAGCGCCAGACGCAGCTCCTGAAGGCGCCTGGGCACCCGCACCGACCACGACGTGTCGCGGAAGAAGCGCTTGATCTCGCCCACGACCGTCGGCATCGCGAAGGTCGGGAACTCCACGCCCCGCTCGCAGTCGAAGCGGTCGATCGCCTTGATCAGGCCGATGGTGCCGACCTGGACGATGTCCTCCATCGGCTCGTTGCGCGAGCGGAAGCGGGCCGCCGCGTAACGGACCAGCGGGAGGTTGAGCTCGATCAGGGTGTCCCGGACGTAGGCACGCTCGGGGCTGTCCTCGTCGAGGGCGGCGAGCCGCAGGAACAGGGAGCGGGACAGGGTGCGGGTGTCGATGGTCTCCGAGGCCGGCAAGGCCGACGCGGCCGGAACAGCCGGGGCGGGAGCGGCCTCGAGGGCCGCCACGTCGTCGAGGGCGTCGAACGGCTCGAGCGCCGGGGAGGGCGTCTCGCTCTTCGTGAGCGTCAGCACCTTGGAGCTGCCCTGGTCTGCGGACATGCCACCCCCTCTGGGTCGCGGGACGGTCGCGGCCACGCTCTCTGACGAGGAGAACGCAGCCCTCACCTGAATACCGGAGCCGAAGCCACGGCAAACGCGCTTCCCGCAGAATGTCACATGTCGGCAACGCGCTGTAGGGACTTGTCGACAAGTCAGAACCGAATCGGCCCTGGAAAAAAGGGGTCTGACGGCTTTTCAGTCCGAAGATGTCGGGAACTACCCTGATGGGTGATTCGCTCTTCCCGGTTACGCGTCGATCCTGTTTGCGGATCGCAATCGCTGGAAGCTACGGGCGAGTAGCCGGGACACGTGCATCTGGGAGACGCCGAGTTGCGCACTGATCTGCGACTGGGTCAGATTGCTGTAGTAGCGCAGCAATAGGATCCGCTGTTCCCGTTCGGGAAGCTGGACGAGGAGATGGCGGACCAGGTCGCGGTGCTCGACGCCGTCCAGGGCCGGGTCCTCGTAGCCGAGCCGGTCCAGCAGCCCAGGCAGCCCGTCGCCCTCCTGGGCCGCCTCCAGGGAGGTCGCGTGGTACGAGCGTCCCGCCTCGATGCAGGACAGGACCTCTTCCTCGGTGATGCGCAGCCGCTCGGCGATCTCGGCGGTCGTGGGGGAGCGGCCGAAGGCGGTCGTCAGGTCCTCGGTCGCGCTGTTGACCTGTACCCACAACTCGTGCAGCCGGCGCGGGACGTGGACCGTGCGGACGTTGTCGCGGAAGTAGCGCTTGATCTCGCCGACGACCGTCGGCATCGCGAAGGTCGGGAACTGCACGCCCCGGTCCGGGTCGAAGCGGTCGATGGCGTTGATGAGCCCGATGGTGCCGACCTGGACGACGTCCTCCATCGGTTCGTTGCGGGAGCGGAAGCGGGCGGCCGCGTAGCGCACGAGCGGCAGGTTCGCCTCGATGAGCGCCCCGCGCACGCGGGAGTGCTCGGACGTACCGGGTTCGAGCTCCTTCAACTGGGCGAAGAGCACCTGCGTGAGGGCCCGGGTGTCGGCGCCGCGCCGCTTCTCCGGAGCCGGGGCCGGATCCGGAGCGGGGGTCGCGGCCGGAGCCGGGGCGGCCGTGGTCGGGGCCGCGGCCGTGGTGGTGGCCGGGGTCGGGGCCGAGACGGGATCCTGGGGCGGCGCAGTCTTGGCCGACACGGTCAACGCCACCTCTTCGTCGATCAACTCATCCGTCAAAAGCGGTCATAGCATCACAAGACAGGTGCATCGGGTTCAAGCACCGCATATGCACGTGTTGAGGGATGAAATAGGGCATAAGACGTCGAGAAGCCCCGCACCGTTCCGATGCGGGGCCGAGCGTGCATCCGTACGGCCGTACGGCTGAGAAGTACCGGGCGGTCAGAACTCGTAGTCGGCGATCACCCACGTGGCGAACTCACGCCACTGGGCGACGCCCGCCTGATGGGCCGGGTGCTCCAGGTACCGGCGCAGCGCGTCGGTGTCCTCGACCGCCGAGTTGATCGCGAAGTCGTAGGCGATGGGCCGGTCGCTGGTGTTCCAGCCGCACTCCCAGAAGCGCAGGTCCTCGATCTGCCCGCCGAGGGCGCGGAAGGCGTCGGCGCCCGCGGTGACGCGCGGGTCGTCCCGCTCGATGCCTTCATTGAGCTTGAAGAGGACCAGGTGGCGGATCATCAGTTCCCTCCGTCGGCGATCCACGTCATGAAGTCGCCGATGGCCTTGGCGGCGTCGGATATGCCCTCGAACCCTATCTCGACGTAGCCGGCGGCCCCCTTCGGATCTGTGATGATCACGTAGAGCACGAAGACCACGAGCACATAGACGGCGATCTTCTTGGCGTTCATCGCCATCGCGGCCTCCCCCTGTCGGTGATGTCCCTGTCGCTTAGCTGCCTGTAGTCGGTACCGTCCGGGCCGAGCGCTGTAGATGATCGCACAAAGGGCCCCGTCCTGACGGACGGGGCCCTTCTCAAGCGGTAGCGGAGGGATTTGAACCCTCGGTGACTTGCGCCACACTCGCTTTCGAGGTCTGTTCGCGCTGGTCAGAGCGTGATCCAGAGTCGTTTAGCCTCGTTCATCCTCGTCCTCCCGCCCGTCGCGTGAACCGTTGTGAACGTCTCCGCACGGGGGTGAATGAGACGGAAACTGAGACGGAGTTGGCACCCGCTGACCTGCGCGTTAGCCCCCCTTTTTTGACGGCACTTCGAGTGCCCGCCGCGTCCCTGCCCCAGCCTTCGCGGGAGGACACCGGCAAGAGGTCGTGAGGCATAGCATCACCCGCTGGTCGCTGGGCGAGCCACCCCGGTGTCTCGGTGTCTCGGTGTCCATGACCGACGACCGTACGCGGCGGGTGTTCTGGCGCGGCCGATCGGGCGGCAGATCGGGGCGCCGCCCAAAGTGCCGGCGGAACCGCGGATCGGTCCCGGCCGCGTTGCTCGAGTACGTCACCGGCGCCCGCCGTACGTCTCCGGGATGACGTACGGCAACGAGCACCAGGAGCACGACGGCCTCGTTCAGCCCTCCACGTCGCCGGTGAACTCGGGGAAGTCCTGGCCCGAGTAGTCCGCCCCGCGTTGCACCTTGACGACGATGCGCTTGCCGTACTCCGTCTTCATGGACCAGTCGTCGGTGAAATTGGACCCCGTCCCCGGAGCCAGCTGGCCCTCCAGGGGCTTGGACCCGCTCTCGAACGTCGTGTGCAGCGCCTCGCCGCCGGTCGTCGCGCCGTCCACGAGGAGCGTCACCCCGTGCAGGTCAACGGGCTTCTGGCCCTCGTTGGACACGTACAGCAACACGCGGAAGTCGGTGTACCCCGCCTGCGGTGCCTCGTCGTAGTAGGTGGACACCCGGGCGTCGATGACGGAGACATTCAGACCGTCCGGCCAGGTGTACCCCTTATTGAAAGTCAGGTGCTCCGAGGGTGCCGTGCTTGTCGCGGCTGTCGGCGGCTGTGAGGGTTTCGGCGTCGCCTTGTTGTCCTCGCCGCTGCCGGTGTTGTTGCAGGCCGTCAGAGCTGCCACCAGTAAGGCCGCTATCGCGACCGTCATGCGTGTGCGCATGTCTCCTCATTCCTCAGTCGGTGCACATCGTCCCACCGGTGTTCCTCAGCCCCCGACACCCCACGCACACCGCAACGGACTCGCAGTCGGCGACGGCGCCCCCTCCATCCCGGTGCCGGCCGATCCCCCGCCGGAGGCACTGTTCTGACCTCGGCTGTGCCGTCTCAGTCCAGCCCCGGCCTGGTCTTCGCCCCCTTGTGGGCGCGGGCGGGCGACGGCGCGCGGCCCCGGTGACGAAGGCAAGGAGGGGCGGCGCGGCGGCGACCGACCGGCGCCGCCGCGCCGTGCGCGGCATCTCTGATCTTCGATCGGACTGCTTGCAGTTCAGAAGGCCGGGAGCGACGGCGAGCGAAGCGAGCCCTTGATGGCAGCAGGGAGAGTCTTATCCGGCTGGGGTGGCCTGCCTCGAAGGTGTGCGCCACGTGCACGGATCTTAAGATGGGCATACGAAAGCCCCCGCCTCGACTCACGAGGCGGGGGCCGTAGCTCGCATCTACCCCTCTGAACAGCGGGCGCTTTGGCCCGGCTGACGCTCTGGGTAGACGCCATCTGATCCGTAGGCGCGTCAACCCCGGACGCGCATGGCACCGACCGGCCACGAAACACCGTCATTCCAGGGCTGCGGTCCAGTGCTGATCCGTGCTGGAGATGCCCGCGATCCTCGCGGACGTCGACCTGCTCGACGCGCAGATCATCACGCTGGACCGCACGCCGTCCGAGCTGGACACCCGCCGCATCCGCCGGGCCCACCGGCGGGTGCTCGCCGCGCGCCTGGCTCTGGCCGTTGGGCGCCGGAACGGCGGTGCCGCATGAGCACCGCACCCCGTACGCGACTGAGCCGCGCGCAGAAGATCGTGCTCACGGCCGCGTTCGTGCCCATGGTCGCCACCGGGGTGGCCGGTGGGGTGGGGACGTTCAGCAACATCTCCCACACTTACGGGCAGGGCACCGCGCTCGGCGCGGTCGCGGCCGGTGAGGGCGCGACCGCCGTCCTGGCCCTGGTCCTGCTCGGGCTGACCATGCTGGGCCAGTCCTCGCCCCTGCCGATCCGGGTGGGGTTGTGGGCGCTGCCGGCCGCCGCGTCCGTCATGGCCGCGACCGCCGGCACGGATCCGGGCCGGACCGTCATCTACGCCATAACCCCGATGGGCATGTGCGTCTCGGCCGAGGGCATGGCGTTCCTCGCCCGGCGGATCGTCGTCCACACCGACGGTCACGATGCCGAGTCGGAGCGGCGGGCCGCCGCCGTCGTCCAGGCCCTCGCCTACCACCGGGCCCGCGCCGCCAACCACCCCGACGAGAAAGTACGGGACAAGTCGGAGCGGACCTCATGGAAGCTGGCCCGCAAGGTCGGGCAGGGCGACCACACGCTCGGGGTGCGGCTGCTGGACGTGCAGCGCGATCGAGTCACGTCCGGCGCCGATGCCGCGCTGGGATCGATGTTCTCCGCGCCCGGCACGAATGCGGAGGAATCGACCGAGACCGAGAGGAAACGGTCTACGGCTGAGCTGTCCGAATCGCCCCCGGACCCGATCACGGTATCGGTGGTGCGAGTGCCCGATCCGGTACCGGTCGACCACGCCAAGCCGGTGCTGCCGCTCAAGCCGCTCCCGCCCGTCGACCCCGCTCCACTCGCCTCGATCGCGCGGCGGCCGGTGGCTTCGGAATCGACCCAACCTCGACGGGCAACCGGTCGTGTCCCGGCAGTGGCGAAGTCGACCCGGCCGAAGCGCACGCCGGATCAGTTGCTCGCCGAGGCCCGCAAGTCGACACCGACACGGCCACCGAGATCGCGGAGCGGGCCAAGGCACTGCGCGACGGCGTGACCACGCTGCACGTCATCGAGCGGGGCGAGGAACGCGACCCGCTCGCCGACATCTTCGCCGTCCTCGGGGACGCGCCGCGCGTGCTCACCGCCGACGTGCTCAAGCGGCTCTCCGCGCTCAACGCCGACGCCTACGGCCGGTGGACGCCCGGCGACCTCAAGCGCGTCCTGGAGGACGCCGGCGCCGAGCCGTACAAGTCCGACGGCCGCATGGTCGTCAGCCGCGACCGCGTCGCCCGCGCCCTCGCCAACCGGGGCGAGGACGGTTCCGCTTCCGCCTCCGAGTAGAGGGAGGCGGACCCCCATCGGGTCAGGGAGGCAGGGAGAACTCCCTGGCCCTGACCAGCGCAAATGATCGTTCAGGGAGTCAGGGAGGCACGCAGGTCAGACCCCTGAAACATCCCTCCACAGCCACCCCACAAGGGGGTGGTTCCGCCTCCCTCACCGAGCACCGGAAGGGATTCCGCATGTACCCCGACACCACCGGCCACGCCCCCGCCGTACGGGCCGTGGAAGTCCACCACCCCACCCCCATACCGCCGGCCGCCGCCCCGGTCGCGACACCGATCGTCGCCGTCCAGCCGGGCCAGGTCCCGGCGGTGGCGAGCGTGGTCCTGCCCGACGGGCGGATCGTCACCGGCTACGCCATCGAGCCGGCCAAGCCCGAACCGGTCACCGCGAAGCCGGCCGTCTCCCGCGCGGCGGTGAACGTCGCCCTCGGAGGCGTCGGGTTCCTCGCCGTCTGCGGCGGCCTGCTGCTGCTCACCACGTTCATCGCCGCACTGACCGCGCTCATCACCCAGCTCATCATCCTCGCCGCCGTCATCTTCGGCGGCTGGATCACCGTCCAGGTCTTCACCGCGAGCGGCCACAAGGGCGGCACCACCGTGAACATCCACCGGGCCGTGATCAAGCGCAACCACTTCCACGGCTAGCGCGTGCCGCTGCCCTGCCAATCATCACCCGCGCGCTGGCTCACCCTCATCACGGTGCCGCCGGCCAGCAGAAGCCCGCTAGCGGACAAGATCCCCAACGAACGGACGCCGGGATTGCCGATCTCCAGCACGCCGAAGACCGTATACCCGCACGCGGCGACGGCCGCCATCAACTGGCCCCATCCGAAGAGGCGAACGCGGCGAACCCGACCCCGGTACATGGGGAGCACCCAACCGCGCGCAACCGCCGCTACGCCCGAGGCAGCGAAGAACAACGCCAGCAGAACAGCCGGTATGACGAGATAGCGGAACATGGTCCCTCCCTACGCACCGGACCCCCGCCGGCGTCGCCGTGATCATGACACTCGCCGCACCCCGCGTCCACGCGCTTCCGTGCCCACGACCCGCCTGATCGGCCAGACAGTCCCAGCTACGCCAAGGGCGGCACCACCGTGAACATCCGACAGGCCGTGATCAAGCGCAACCACTTCCACGGCTAGCGCGTGCCGCAGCCCTGCCGGTTACGACCCGCGCGCAGGCTCACCGACGTCAGGAGGATGCCGGTCAGCAGAATCCCGTTGCCGGACATGGTCCCGAACGACCGGATGCCGGGATTGCTGATCACCAGCCCGAAGACCACCTGCCAGCACAGGGCGAAGGCAAGCACCAACTGCCCGCAACCGTGGATGCGGACGCGGCGAACGTGACGCCGGTTCCAGGGGGGCACCCAGCCACGGGTAACCGCCGCCACGCCCGAGGTGGCGATGAGCAACGCCAGCAGAACAAGAGGTATCGCGAGGTAGAGCCTCATGGGCCCTCCCTGCGCGCCGAACCCACGCCCGACGACACCGTGCCGCTGCCCTGCCGATTACGACCCCTGTACTGGCCCATCATCATCAGGGTGATGCCGGTCAGCCCAAGCGCGCCGCTGGCCAGGGCCCCCCACGGCCGAATGCCGGGGTCAGTGAGCACCAGCCAGAACACCACATACCAGAGCATGCCGAAGGCCCACACCAACTGGCCCCAGCCATAGAGGCGAGGGCGCTGAACCGGCCGCCGGTTCGTGGGGAGCCTGGGGGGCACCCAGCCACGCGTAATCCCCGCTACGCCGGAGGCGGCGAAGAGCAACGCCATCAGAACACCTGGTATGGCCATGTAGACCTTCATGGTCCCTCCCGGCGCGTCGGACCCGCGCCAGACGCCGCCGTGCCGCTGCCCTGTCGATTACCACCCGCGCGAAAGCTCGCCCTTGTCACGAAAATGCCGGCCAGCAGAAGCCCACTGCCGAACAGGGCCCCC